>JBFGEI010000139.1:0-7594 GCA_041580155.1 Limimaricola sp. | reverse complement strand
TTCGTCCATGTTGCCGTATTGCGGGTTGATCTCCTCGTAACCTGAGATGTCGTAGCCATCGTCGCGCAGCGGCGACGGGTAGAACGGCAGCAGCCAGATCGCCGTCGCGCCCAGCTCCTGGACGTGGTCCAGCCGCTGCATCAGCCCGGCGAAATCGCCCATGCCGTCGCCGTTGCTGTCCTGGTAGGCCTTGACGTGGACCTGGTAGATCACCGCGTCCTTGTACCAGTCGGTCTTGCTGCGATCGATGGCATCGGCGGCGCCCTGCGGGTGTGTGGTCTTGGTATCCATCAGTTTCTTGCTCCTCCCGGCGGGATCAGTCGCCAGATCGCATAGGGCCGGGTTTCCGGATCGAGCGTCAGCCGATGCGATTTACCGTGCCAGGTGAAATGATTGCCGTGGAGCATGTCCTGCACCTCGAGCGAGGCCTCGTCCGGCAGGTCGAATTCCCACAAAGGCAGTTCGAAGCTGAATTCGCGCGGCGCATTGGGATCGAGCAGGACGTGGAACAGCAGATAGTTGTCGCTGACCGGGTCGAACTTGCCGTAGTACAGCACCGCGTCGCTCTCCGCGTCGTAGAACTTGAGCTTGGTGAGGTCGCGCATCGCCGGCTGTTCGCGGCGGATCCGGTTCAGCAGCCGGATGTCGTCCTTGATATGGCCGGGACGGTCCAGATCCCAGCTGCGGATCTGGTACTTCTCGCTGTCGAGATACTCTTCCTTGCCGGGGATCGGTGTCGCCTCGCACAGCTCGAAGCCGGAGTAGACGCCGTAGTTGCCGCCCAGCGTCGCCGCGAGCGCCAGCCGGATCCGGTGCCCGGGACGGCCCGAGCCCTGCAGAAAATACGGGTTGATGTCGGGCGTGTTGACGAAGAAGTTCGGCCGCATGTAGTGGCGGCACTCCTCGGTGGTCAGCTCTTCCAGATACTCGGTCAGCTCGGGCTTGGTGTCGCGCCAGGTGAAGTAGGAGTAGCTCTGGTTGTAGCCGATCTTGGCCAGCCGTTTCATCAGCTTGGGCCGGGTGAAGGCCTCTGCCAGGAAGATCGCGCCGGGATGCTGCGCCCGGACCTCGTCGATGATCCATTCCCAGAACGGAAATGGCTTGGTGTGCGGGTTGTCGACCCGGAAGGTCAGCACGCCATGCTCGGCCCAGTACAGGAACATGTCGCGAACCGCTTCCCAGTAGGGCGCATTGGGCTGGCCGTCGTCCATGTAGTAGCGGAAGTTGACGATGTCCTCGTATTTCTTCGGCGGGTTCTCGGCATAGGCGATGCTGCCGTCGGGCCGCCATTCGAACCATTCCGGGTGCTGCTTGATCCACGGGTGGTCGGGCGAGGCGTTCAGCGCGATGTCGAGCGCGATGTCGAGCCCGTGGTCGGCCGCCGCGGCCACCAGCGCGTCGAAATCCTCGATCGTGCCAAGCTGCGGGTGCACCGCGGTATGGCCGCCGTCGTCGGAGCCGATCGCGTAGGGGCTGCCGAGATCGTGCTCGGTCGCGGTGAGCGAGTTGTTGCGGCCCTTGCGGTTGGTCCGGCCGATCGGGTGGATCGGGGTGAAGTACAGCACGTCGAAGCCGAGATCGCGGACATAGGGCAGGTGGTCGATCACGTCCCGGAAGGTGCCGTGCTGCTCGCCGTTGCCAAGCGAGCGCGGAAACAGCTCGTACCAGGCCGAGAAGGCGGCGGCGTTGCGGTCGGCGAAGACCGTCAGGTTGCGGTCGTGCCGGGTCAGGTTGGCGCGCGGCCCGGCGCGCTTCATCAGCGCCAGCGTGGCATCGCGCATCAGCGCGTCGATCCGGCGGTCGGTCTCGGGCGTATCGGTCTCGGCGACCAGCGACTCGAGCGCCGCACGGTCGTCGCCCTCGGCGCAATGATCGCGGGCCGCGACCAGCAGCGCGCGGCCTTCCTCGGCCTCGAGCGCCACGTCGAGCCCGGCGGCGATCTTCTTGCCGGTGTCCTTGAACCAGGTGACGAAATTGTCGCGCCAGCCGATGATCGTATAGCTGTAATAGGCGTTGTCCGGCAGCACCACGGCGGCGCGCCAGCGGTCGTTGACCACGAAGCTCATTTCCTGCTCGTGCACCGTGTCGTCGCCGCTGCGCCACCACAGCAGCGCCGCGCGGATGCTGTCATGGCCGTCGCCGAACACGTCGGCCTCGACCACGAAGCGCTGGCCGGCCACGGTCTTGGCGGCGAACCTGCCGCCGTCGATCTCGGGATCGATCGACTCGATGCAGAGCCGCTGCGCCGCCAAGGCGCTCAGCCGGCCCGAGCTTTCGGTTTGCGATGGCGAGGATTTTCCGGTGTCGGACGGGCGACGGGACGCGCCCGCGCGGGGTTTTTTACTGTTCATGGACCAAGGCCCCTCTGCTTGGCTACTGTTTTGAAAACAACCAATAGGATCGCCGGTTGTTCCCGGAAGTTGCGGTGCGGCAGTAATGTTGCCATCCTTGCACGACCGGGCGCGGTTTCAGCATCCAAATTCGCTTGAAGCGAATTGGGTGTCGCCTAGCTTCCGGCCCATGCAAACGCCGCCCGCCGGTCGCGCGCGGTCCACGTTCAGTGAAGGTTCGATTCCATGCGCAGATCCCTTGCCATCGCCGCCCTGTCGCTCTCCGCGGCGCTGGGCTGTTCGACCGCCGTATTTGCCGAAATCACCGTCGGGTCGAAGATCGACACCGAGGGCGCCTTGCTTGGCAACATGATCAAGCTGGTGCTCGAGGACTCGGGTCTTGAGGTGACCGACCGGATCGGGCTGGGCGCGACGCCGATCGTCCGCCAGGCGATCACCAGCGGCGAGATCGACATCTACCCCGAATACACCGGCAACGCGGCGTTCTTCTTCGACAAGGCCGACAGCGAGATCTGGCGCGACGCCGCGGCGGGCTACGAAGAGGCCGCCAAGCTCGATGCCGAGGCCAACGACATCGTCTGGCTGACCCCGGCGCCGGCCAACAACACCTGGGCTATCGCGGTCAGCCGCGACGTGGCCGAGGCCAACGGGCTGAACTCGATGTCGGATCTGGGCAAGTTCATCACCGAGGGCGGCGAGGTGAAGCTCGCGGCCTCGTCCGAATTCGTGAACTCGGCGGCGGCGCTGCCGGCGTTCCAGGCGGCCTACGGCTTCGAGATGGGCGCCGATCACCTGCTGATCCTGTCGGGCGGCGATACCGCGGCGACGATCCGCGCCGCCGCCGAGAAGATCGACGGCACCAACGCGGCGATGGTCTACGGCACCGACGGCGCGATCTCCGAGGTCGGGCTGCAGGTGATGCAGGACGACAAGTCGGTGCAGCCGGTCTACGCGCCGACCGCGATCATCCGACGCGAGGCGCTGGACGAAGCGCCGCAGATCGCCGAGCTGCTGAAGCCGGTGTTCGAGGGGCTCGATCTCGAGACCTTGCAGGGGCTGAACGCGCGGATCCAGCTGGGCGGTGAAAGCGCCGGTGCGGTGGCCGAGGATTACCTCAAGCAGGCCGGGCTGGTCGACTGACGCCGGGCTGACCCGATGTCCGGAGACGACAGCGAAACGGGGGCGCGGCCGGCGGCGGCCGCGTCCTGGCGCGTCGCCTCGGTGTTCGCGCTGCCCTGCATCGCCGGGCTGGGCCTGCTGCCGTTCCTGAGCTTCCGGCCGAACCGGATCGTCAGCGGCGACGGCATCTACCTGTGGCAATCGGGCGATGCCGGCGCCAGCCTGCCGGGCTTCGCGCTGCTGGTGGCCCTGACGCTGCTGACCCTGCTGCCATTGCGCCAGCAACTGCGGGCGGCGGCGGCGCTTGCCGGGATCGCGCTGGCCCTGGCCTTGGCCGGCTCCGGGGCCGACACGCTGCTTGCAGACGCGCCGCAGTTCGCCCGGGTGTCTTTGGGCGGCGGCTTCTGGATTGCGGTCGCCTTTTTGTCGCTGACCCTCGCGGATGCGACGGCGCGGCTTGCGCTGCGGCCGCTGCTGCGGGTCGGTCTGCTTGCGGCGCTCGGCGCGGCGCTGGCGCTGGCGCTGGGCAGCGGCTACTTCGACCGGCTGTCGATCCTGCAGGAATACGAGGCCAACGCCGATGCGTTCTCGGACGCGATCGGCCGGCACCTGCTGCTGGTGCTGGGCAGCCTGGCCCCGGCGCTGGCGATCGGGCTGCCGCTGGGCCGGTTGTGCCACGTGTCGCAGCGCGCGCGCCGGCTGGCCCTGCCGCTGCTGAACGTGCTGCAGACCACCCCGAGCATCGCGATGTTCGGCTTGTTGATGGTGCCGCTGGCGGCGCTGGTCGCGGCGCTGCCCGAGTTGCGCCGGATCGGCATCGCCGGGATCGGCGCGGCGCCGGCGATCATCGCGTTGGCGCTCTATGCGCTGCTGCCGATCGTCGCCAACACCATGGCCGGCTTCGCCGCGGTGCCGGCGGCGATGCTCGAGGCCGGGCGCGGCATGGGGATGACCCGCGGCGCGCTGCTGCGCCGGGTCGAGGTGCCGCTGGCGGCGCCGGTGATCCTGACCGGCGTCCGCATCGTGGTGGTGCAGAACGTCGGTCTGGCGGCGGTCGCGGCGCTGATCGGTGGCGGCGGCTTCGGCACGCTGGTGTTCCGCGGCATGGGCCAGACCGCGATGGACCTGGTGCTGCTTGGCACCTTGCCGATCCTGGCGCTGGCGCTGGCCGCCACGGTGCTGTTCGACGCCGCCACCGAATTGATGAGCACGAGGCGCAGATGATCGAGATCCGCAACCTGACCAAGCGCTTCGATGGCGCGACCGCGGTCGACGGGCTGAGCGTCGAGGTGCCGGACGGCGAGGTTCTGGCGCTGGTCGGCACCTCGGGCTGCGGCAAGTCGACGACACTGCGCATGATCAACCGGCTGATCGAACCCGACGCCGGCCAGGTGCTGATCTCTGGCCGCGACGCCAGCGCGATGCCGGTCGAGCAGCTGCGGCTCGGCATCGGCTACGTGATCCAGGGCGTCGGGCTGTTCCCGCATTGGACCGTGGCGCAGAACGTCGGAACGGTGCCGCGGCTGATGCGCTGGGACCGGGCCCGGATCGACGCGCGGGTGACCGAGCTTCTGGAGCTGTTCGGCCTGGCCCCGGCCGAATTCGCGACCAAGTTCCCGTCCGAGCTGTCGGGCGGCCAGCAGCAGCGGGTCGGCGTCGCCCGGGCGATGGCGGCCGAGCCATCGGTGCTGCTGATGGACGAACCTTTCGGCGCGCTCGACCCGGTGACGCGTGCTCGGCTGCAATCCGAATTCGCCGCGATCCAGCGCCGTCGCAGGATGACGGTGATCCTGGTGACGCATGACATGGACGAGGCGTTCCGGCTGGCCGACCGGATCGCGGTGATGGACGCCGGGCGGATCCTGCAGATCGACACGCCGGAACGGCTGCTGCGCGGCCCTCGCGACGGCTTCGTGCGCCAGTTCGTCGGGCTCGACGACCGGGCGCTGCGGATCCTGTCGCTGCACCCGGTGTCGGACGCCGCCCGGCCGGCGACCCCGGGGCGCTGGTCGGTCGACGGCGGCGTGGTCCGTGATCTGGGGCGCGACGCCGCCCCCGAGGTCACGCCGCTTGCGCCGACCGACACGCTGCGCGAGGCGGCGTCGCGGATCATCTGGGACGATGCTGATCTGCTGCCGGTAATGGGCAACGGAGTGATCGAATCCGAGCTGGCCGCCGCCGATGTCTGGCGCGCCGGTGGGCGGCAGCGATGATCCCGCGGGCCGGTCTTGGACTGGCGCTGGCGCTTGCGGGTTTCGCGGCGCTGGCGCTGCAGCCGGGGCTGTTCGCGCCGCTCTTGGCGCTGGTCAACGACCCGGGGCAGGCGGTGATCTACGACCGTCAGGCGCTGATCGTGCTGGCCGGCTGGCACCTTGTCCTGGTGGCCGCCGCCGGAGCCGTCGCGGCCAGCGTCGGGATCCTGCTCGGGATTCTGGTGACCCGGGCGCGCGGCGCCGAATTCCTGACGCTGGCGCGGATGATTTCCAATCTCGGCCAGACCTTCCCGCCGATCGCGGTGCTGGCGATCACGGTGCCGATCGTCGGCTTCGGCTTTGCGCCGACCTTCATCGCGTTGTGTGCCTACGGGCTGCTGCCGGTGTTCGAGAACACCGTCGCCGGGCTGCGCGGGGTCTCGGCCCCGACGCTCGAGGCGGCACGCGGCATGGGGATGGCGCCGACGACGATCCTGGCCCGGGTCGAGCTGCCGCTGGCGGCGCCGGTGATCCTGACCGGCATCAGGCTGTCGACGATCATCAACATCGGCACGGCGACGATCGGCAGCACGGTCGGCGCGGTCGGGCTGGGCGAGGTGATCATTGCCGGGCTGCAGTCCGGCAACCCGGCGTTCATCCTGCAAGGCGCGGTGCTGGTGGCGCTGATGGCGATCGCCATCGACCTGATGCTGCGGATGCTGGGACGCGGCCGGGCGCGCGGCGATTAACCCGACCTGCACCCGCACATGACATCGTGACCAGGAGCCGCGCCGACGGCGGTTGCGCGGTGCCGGGGCGGTTGCCATCTGATGCAGCGACCGGGCGCGGGCGTGGCGCGGATGCAAGCCTCGACCGATGTCTTGCGCGCATCGTTGCGGATTGCGTGCGGATCACGGCAAATATCGGGGAACCGAAGCCTTGCTTGGCACTTTCCTCCCCAAGGAGACCTAGACATGATCGACAGACGACAGTTCATCGCGACCGGCACGGCGCTTGGCCTGATGGGCAGCGGCGCCGCCGCGGCCCAGGGCGAAGCGCTGTCCGACCAGTTTCAGCCGCGGCTGGTGCCGGTGGCCGCCAGCATCGCCGCCGGCGAGGTTCACGTCGACCCGAACCGCTTTGCGCTCTACTGGACCTTGGGCGCCGGCCAGGCGATGCGCTACAGCGTCGGCGTCGGTCGCACCGGCCTGTATGAATCCGGCGTGTTCACCGTCGGCGCCAAGCGCGAATGGCCGACCTGGACCCCGACCCCCGACATGATCGAGCGCGAGCCCGAGAAGTACGAGCAGTTCGCCGACGGCGTGCCGGGCGGCCCCGAGAACCCGCTGGGCGCGCGGGCGCTCTATCTCTACGACGCCAACCAGCACGACACCTACCTGCGGATCCACGGCACCAACGCGCCGGGGACCATCGGCCAGGCGGTGTCGAACGGCTGCGCCAGGCTGATCAACGACGAGATCATCGAGCTCTACAAGCAGGTGCCGGTCGGCACCCGGGTGTTTCTCTATCCGAAGATGGCCTGATCAGGTCGCAGCGGCGGTGTCGCGGCTCCGGGGCAGGGGGCGCGACGCCGGAACGCCTGTTCAGCAAGCGCCAAAGCAGCATCACGGCGCCCGTCATCCAGGCAGACACAGGCACTCTGCGAGGGTTTCTTCAGAAAATCTCGCGGAACCCCGAAAAACTGCTTGCGCCCCTCCGACACTCGCACTAGAACCCCCCTCACCGGCGGCGCAGAGATGCACGGCGGGGCGCCAGACGGGGCGGCGGCGGAGGTCGGGGCCCGGGACGGTGGACGGAAATTCTGAGGCAGACGGGCGGGCGCGCCGCAAGTTAGGGCGCATCCGGTATGTTTGTCTCGACGCTCTTTGAAATCGCAAGTATCTGAAGAGATATGCGGGCGGCTCGGTTCAT
>JBFGEI010000138.1:0-7688 GCA_041580155.1 Limimaricola sp. | reverse complement strand
GATCTAGTCCAGCACGCGGGCCGATTCCTCGGGGCCCAGCGCGTCGCCGCGGCCCTGGTTGTTCTGCGCCGATTGCGCCGCCAGATCCTCGGCGCGAGGGATGTAGAACTCGCGGTCGAGGATCGAATACCGGGCCGAGTATTCGTTGACGTTGGCGGTGCGGTGCCGGATCCACTGCCGCGCCACGAACACCGGCAGCTTCACGTGCAGCTTGACCTCGCACATCTCGAACGGGGTCGAGTGCCAGTGCCGCATCAGGTAGCGGATCAGCCCTTCGTCGTTCTGCACCGACTTGGTGCCGCGGCCGTAGCTGACCCGGGCCGCCTGGCAGATCGCGGCGTCGTCGCCCATGTAGTCGACGACCCGGACGAAGCCGTGGTCCAGCACCTCATGCGCCTTGTAGAGATGCGCCTCCATTCCGTCGGAGACGGCGCGCAGCGTCTGCCGCGGGGTGGCGCGGGCCTCGGCGATCTCGGCTTGCTGCTCGGGGCTCAGGGGCATGGCGGCGTCCTTGTTTGTGGCTTGGGTCCCGATACCCTTAGCCGCCCCGTGGCAGGATTGGAACATTTCGGCGCGCTCGCCCGGGCCGGGCGCGGGGTGCGTTGACACCCCCCCGGCCCGGGTTCGAAGGTCGGCGCAACAAGAACGAGGGCCGCCCGATGAACCGACTCATTTCCACCGCCGCTCTGCTGGCGCTGCTTGCCGGTTGTGGCGACGGTCAGCCGTTCGAGTTCGACGAGGATACTGGCACCCCGACCACCCCCGGCGAGGATGGCGGCACCGATCCCGACACCGAGGGTCTCGAGGGCGGGCCGGAGCTGCCGCCCGGCACCTCGGAGCCGTCCGACGACGATTCGATCGCCCGCTACGAGCCGAAGGGCGACGGCACCGGCGGCTACGTCGAGAGCGTGACCTACCACGCCGGCAGCGACACCTTCGAGGTCGACAACCTGGCGTTCGACGGCGCCAACGAATACAACCGCCGCGGCCCGGTGAGGTCGATGGGCGGCTACGCGGTCTACGAGGCCAACGAGACCGAGACCGACCCGCGCAGCGGCAACCCGATCAACCAGTTCGACTACCGCGCGATCTACGGCGTCAGCACCGACCGGGTGCGGGTCGATGGGGCGCTGCAGCCGCGGTCGCGCTTCGCGATCGTCCGCTCGGGGTCCTATTCGAACTACGGCTTCGGCGGCTTCGTCTACGAGCGCAACGGCGGCGTGACCCTGCCCGAGAACGGCCAGGCGATCTTCAGCGGCGACTACGCCGGGATCCGGGTGTTCGGCGGCAGCGGCGGGCTGGAATACACCCGCGGCGAAATCTCGGTCGCGGTCGACTTCGAGGATTTCAACGACGGCAACGGCGTGCGCGGCCGGGTCTCGAGCCGTGAGGCCTTCTCCATCGACGGCACCCCGGTCCTGACCGGGGGTCCGGGCCAGCTGGTGCTGCCCGACCTGGTGTTCGACGTCGGCCCCAACACCACCACGCCGAACGGCGAGATCAGCAGCGGCGTGCGCAGCTATGCCAGCATCGACGGCGGCCCGTTCGATGTCTACGAAGAGGGCAATTACTACGGCATCATCGGCGGCGATGCCGATGAGATCGTCGGCATCATCGTCGTCGAATCCGACGATCCGCGCTTCGACAACGTGACCGCGCAGGAGACCGGTGGCTTCATCGTCTACCGCTAGGATGCGTCGCGGCGTCAAGGCGCTGGCGGTCGCGGCGCTGCTGCTGACTTGCGGCGGTGCCGCGGCGCAGGGCAGCAGCACGCTCGATCCGGGCGGGGTGCGGGCGCTGGCGATGGCCGAGCTGTCGCAGGGCAACGGCCCGGCGGCCCGGGCGCTGGCGCGCGCGCTGCTGGCGCGCGATCCGGCCGATCCGACCGCGTTGATGGTGGCGGCCGAGGCCGCGCTGCTGGCGCAGGACTGGCCCGACGCGCTGCGCGCCGCCGCGCTGGCGCATCGCGAGGTCGAGGGCCCGGCCCGGTTCCGCGCGGCCCGCATCGCCGCCTTCGCGCATGCGCATATGGGCCAGTTCAGCCGGGCGCAGATCTGGTTGCGTCGCGCCGAACCCGACGCGCCCGACGCCGCCACCGCCAGGCAGCTGGTGCAGGACTATCGGGCGATCCGCGCCCGCAACCCGCTGTCGGTGCAGCTTGGCTTCGGCATCGCCCCGTCGTCGAACGTCAACGGCGGCAGCCGCAGCGACACGCTGCAGCTGCCCGGCCTACCCTTCGAGTTCGAGCTGTCGGGCGACGCCCGGGCGCTGTCCGGCATCGCCTATTCCGGAGATGTCGATCTGCGCTACCGGCTGCGCGCCGACGCCAGGTCGGAAAGTTGGGCCAGGCTGCAGCTGTCGGGCCGCAGCTACCTGCTGAGCCGCGCGGCGCGCGACCAGGCTCCCGGAGCGCGGGGCAGCGACTACGCCCTCGCCTCGCTCGGTGTCGGGCTTGGCCACCGCGCCGCTCTCGACGGCTGGCGGGCGCCGGTCGAGCTGTCGACGCTGCTGAGCCGGACCTGGTACGGCGGCGACGCTTACGTCGATGCGCTGCGGCTGTCGCTGGGCAGCGCGCTGCTGCTGCGGCGCGATACCAGGCTCGAGATGACGCTGCGCGCCGACCGGCTCGAGCGGCGCGACATCGACGCCGGCTGGTGGCTGCCCGGGCTTCGGACGGTGCTGCGCCACCAGCGGCCGGACGGCGGTCTGGTCGACCTGACGCTGGATCTGGAAACCGCGCGCACCGACCTAGCCGATACCGGGTTCCGAGGCGCCAGCCTCGGCGCCGACTATGCCTTCGCCCGGCCCTTCGGACCTGTGATGCTGTCGATCGGCGCCGAGGCTGAGCTGCGCGACTATGAGACCAGCCGCTACACCCGCGACGGCCGCGACGACCGGCGCGGCGCGCTGCACGGCAGCCTCGGATTGCCGGGGCTCGGGCGCTACGGGCTGACGCCCGAGCTGACGCTGCGCGCCGAGCGGGTCTGGTCCGACGTCGACCTGTTCGACGAGGAGCGGCTGACGCTCGGCTTCGGGCTGCGGTCGTCGTTCTAGCGGCACTGGCCCACCGCACTGGCGCGCGCCGCGCGATGCGCTAACTTCCGGCAGACGGAATTCCAAGGAGACAGACGCGATGGCATTGAAATACCTGCACACCATGGTCCGGGTGAAGGATCTCGAGGCGTCGATGGCGTTCTACGAGCTGCTCGGGCTGAAGGAGACCAAGCGCAACGAGAGCAAGGGCGGTCGCTTCACCCTGGTGTTCATGGCGCCGCCGGGCCAGGAAGACTGCCCGGTCGAGCTGACCTGGAACTGGGACGGTGACGACGCGCTGCCGTCCGACAGCCGGCACTTCGGTCACCTGGCCTACCGGGTCGACGACATCTACGCGACCTGCAAGCACCTGCAGGACAACGGCGTGACCATCAACCGACCGCCGCGCGATGGCCACATGGCCTTCGTGCGGTCGCCCGACAACATCTCGATCGAGCTGCTTCAGGCCGGCGACGCGCTGCCGCCGCAGGAGCCTTGGGTCAGCATGCAGAACACCGGCCATTGGTGATCCGCTGAGCTGCGGCCGGGCGGCGCCGGGCGCTTGCCCGGTGTCGGCGCCAGCGCGGCGCTTTGCCGGCTCCGTGCTGGTCGCCGGGCTGGCGCTGGCTCCGGCGGCGGCCGACGCCGCCTGCCGGCAGGCACTGGCGCTCGGTCTCGACGTGTCGGGATCGGTCGACGCGACCGAGTTCCGGCTGCAGCTCGATGGGCTGGCAGCGGCGCTGACCTCGGACGAGGTCGCGGCGGCGCTGCTGGCGCAGCCAGAGGCGCCGGTTCGCCTCGCCGTCTATGACTGGAGCGGGCCGCGCGACCAGAGAATGCTGCTGCCCTGGACCGAGATCGGCGAGCCCGCCGACCTTGCCGACGTGGCAACGCGCCTGCGCGCGGCCAGGCGGCATGTGGCGGCGCCGACCACCGCGCTTGGCGCGGCGATGCGCCGCGGTTTCGATCTGCTGGACCAGCAGGCCGCGTGCTGGCGCCGCACCCTCGATATCTCCGGCGACGGAATTTCGAACGCCGGCCCCCGGCCGCAGGATATCGGCCCTGCACCAGGCGGCCTCACGGTGAACGCGCTGGTGATCGGCGCGCCCGGCGCGCCCGGCGCGGCCGACGGCCTCGGGGCGCTGACCGGCTATTTCCAGGCCTACGTGCTGCGCGGACCCGATGCCTTCATCGTCACCGCCGCCGGCTTCGAGGATTACCAGGCGGCGATGCAGCACAAGCTGCTGCGCGAGCTGCGGGCGCTGGCGATCGGCGCGGCGGATGTGCCGGGCGGTGGCCCGGGCTGACCCGCGGCGGCACCGCCCCGCAGGCCCCGTCCGAAGCGGCCGCGGCGGGTCAGTAGATGTAGCGGATCTGGTCTGTCCAGTAACGCTCGACCCGGCGCAGCGACATCGCGATGTCGTCGATGCCGATCTGGTCGAGCACGCCGCGCGACACCAGACCGTCGGCATGGCCGGAAAACAGCGTTTGCACGATGTCGCGAATCCGCCGGCCCTTTTCGGTCAGCCGCACGCGAACCGACCGGCGATCCATCTCGCAGCGCTGGTGGTGCATGTAGCCGGCTTCGACCAGCTTCTTGAGATTGTAGCTGACGTTGCTGCCCTGGTAGTAGCCGCGCGACTTGAGTTCGCCCGCGGTGACCTCGTTGTCGCCGATGTTGAACAGCAGCAGCGCCTGCACCGCGTTGATCTCGAACACGCCGACGCGTTCGAATTCATCCTTGATCACGTCGAGCAGCAGCCGGTGCAACCGCTCGACCAGGGTCAGCGCTTCGAGGTAGCTGGCCATGAAGGCGGTATCGCGCGCCGAACGCGCGGCCGGTTCGAGAGGGGAATGTAGACTCATCGCTATCTCCGTCTTGCCCGCCCGCAGGCAGAAATGATGGAGAATGACGAATAATCGGTTAAATCGACGCAATCAGCGCGGCTTGGTCACCCCTTCGGCGCCCTCGGTGATCTCGGCCACCAGCGCCGCGTAACGCTCGGGCGGCACGATGTGACCAGCGATCCAGCCGTAGATGTCATGGTCGTTCTCCGACAGCAGATCGTCATAGAGCGCCAGGTCTTCGTCGCTCATCGCCGCCAGCCGCGCGTCGGCGAAGGCCTGCAGGATCAGGTCCATTTCCTTGATGCCGCGGCGCATCGACCGCATCTTCAGCCGCCGCAGCCGCAGCTCGCGCGGCTCGTCCGCCGCGGCACGCGCCTCGAGCACCGCGCTCATGCCGGCTCTCCGATGTGGCGCCGCAGCCGCTTTTCCAGCCGTGCCAGCCGCTCTGCCGACTGCAGCATCTCGGTGCGCAGCACCCGCAGCTCGGTCAGCATCTCGGCCAGCGCCGGGTTCGGATCCGTGTCCGCCTCGGGCGCTTCGGGCCCGTCGCCATTGCCGGTGAGCAGCCAGCTCAGCGACACGTTCAGCATCCCGGCCAGCATCTGCAGCCGGTTGGCGCGCGGCTCCGACAGGTCGTCCTCCCAGCGGGTCAGCGACTCGACGTCGACGCCAAGCCGGTTGGCCAGCGCCTCCTGGGTCAGGCCGGCCGACTCGCGGGCGCCGGCCAGGCGGTCGCCGAAAGTCGCTGCCGCGTCGCTGTAATATCCGACCTCATCGGTCGCCGTGCCGTTGTCCTGCATCTCGCCCTCATCGCGCTTGATCGGTGGTCATTGCCGCCATATGACACGATGCGCGCTCGAATTCAAAGCGGCGCGTCCCTCCCCCAAGCCCTACCGGAGCCGCCATGCCCTTCCTGTCCGAGAGCCTCGCCCGCGTGAAGCCGTCGCCGACCATCGCGGTGACCACGAAAGCGCAAGAACTGGCCGCGGAAGGTCGCGACATCATCGGCCTTGGCGCCGGCGAGCCGGATTTCGACACGCCCACCAACATCGCCGAGGCGGCGAAGCGCGCTATCGACGAGGGCAAGACCAAATACACCGCCGTCGACGGGATTCCGGCACTGAAGCAGGCGATCTGCGCCAAGTTCAAGCGCGACAACAACCTCGACTACAAGCCGAGCCAGGTCAGCGTCGGCACCGGCGGCAAGCAGGTGCTCTACAACGCGCTGATGGCAACGCTGAACCCGGGCGACGAGGTGATCATCCCGGCGCCGTACTGGGTCAGCTACCCCGACATGGTGCTGCTGGCCGGCGGCACCCCGGTGGCGATCGCCGCCGGCATCGACACCGGTTTCAAGATCACCCCGGCGCAGCTCGAGGCGGCGATCACCCCCAAGACCAAGTGGTTCATGTTCAACTCGCCGTCGAACCCGACCGGCGCCGGCTACAGCCATGCCGAACTGAAGGCGCTGACCGAGGTGCTGCTGCGCCACGATCATGTCTGGGTGATGTCGGACGACATGTACGAGCACCTGGTGTTCGGCGATTTCAAGTTCTGCACCCCGGCCGAGGTCGAGCCGGCGCTCTACGACCGGACCCTGACCGTCAACGGTGTGTCCAAGGCCTATGCGATGACCGGCTGGCGGATCGGCTACGCCGCCGGACCCGAACCGCTGATCAAGGCGATGGCCAAGGTGCAGTCGCAATCGACCTCGAACCCGTCCTCGGTCAGCCAGTGGGCCGCGGTCGAGGCGCTGAACGGCACCCAGGACTACATCGCCAGCAACAACGCGGTGTTCCAGCGCCGCCGCGACATGGTGGTCGAGATGCTGAACGCCGCCGAGGGCGTCACCTGCCCGATGCCGGACGGCGCGTTCTACGTCTACCCCGACATCGCCGGCTGCATCGGCAAGACCAGCGCCGCCGGCACCGCGATCACCGATGACGAGGCCTTCGCGACGGCGCTGCTCGACGAGACCGGCGTGGCGGTGGTGTTCGGCGCGGCCTTCGGGCTTTCTCCGAACTTCCGGGTCAGCTACGCTACCTCGGACGCGGCGCTGAAAGAGGCCTGCACCCGGATCCAGAGCTTCTGCTCCGGGCTGCGCTGAGGGGGATCGATGACGGCCGACCGGACCGACCTGCCGCGACCCGCGAGGATCGGCTGATGCCGAGCGATCTGCCCGAGCACTACTTCCGGGTGAAGGAAAACGGCGCTGCGGTGTTCCGGATCGACCCCGAGAACCGGCAGCGCCGGTTGGAGATGGAGCAGATCGCCACGGTCAACGTCCGGTCCGGCGAAATCCGGCCGCAGGGCGACCGGCAGCTGTCCGAGCGCGACCAGGCCGCCATCGCCGACTGGCTGCGCGACCGCCGGGCGCTGCTGGCCGCGCGCGAGGCCGACGAGATCATCCGCAGCATCGATCAGCTGAACCTGACGACGCAATGGGCGCAGTCACGCGCCAGCGATGCGCAGCTCGAGAAGATCACCGACCGGCTTTTGCTGGCGATGCACGATCTGCGCGGCGTGCTGGTCCGGCGCAAGGCCGAGCGGATCGGCAAGCCGGATGGCGCCGGCGACTAGCCGGCGCTGTCGCTCGAGGCGCCTCTGCGGCCGCGGCCGCGGATCAACCGATACAGGTAGGTCAGCACGACCGCGGCGAGGATCAGGTTGGTGACCGGGTTCAGCCAGGCCTCGACCCGGTCGTATTGCGATTCCAGCACGTATCCCGCGCCGAACAGCGCGCCGACCCACAGCAGGCTGCCACCGGTGGTGTAGGCGAGGAACCGCATCAGCCCCATTCCCTGCAG
>JBFGEI010000137.1:0-7695 GCA_041580155.1 Limimaricola sp. | reverse complement strand
CCTTCCTCGTAGACCGCGCCGAAGCGATGCGTCTCGAATTCGCGCATGACGCTGTCGACCGACTGGTTCGAGGCTTCCATCTGGAACAGCGCCTGGACCGCGTACATCCGCGACGCCGAACGCATCCGCCGCAGCTGGTTGTTGGAGACGGTCATGCGCCCTCTCCCGCCAGCCGATCCGCGGTGAACCCGAGACCCTTGCCGGCCTGGCCCCAGCGCTTGGTCAGCGCGATCAGGTGCAGCGCCGCGGCGGCGGCGCCGCCACCCTTGTTCTGCCCCTGCGAATCGGCCCGCACCGCGGCCTGCTCGTAGGTCTCGACGGTCAGGATGCCGTTGCCGATGCACAGCCCCTGCAGCCCGAGCAGGGTCAGCCCGCGCGAGCTGTCGTTGCACACGGTGTCGTAATGCGTGGTCTCGCCGCGGATCACGCAGCCCAACGCGACATGGCCGTCGAACTTGCCCATCCGCGCCGCGATGCCGATCGCGGTCGGCAGTTCCAGCGCGCCGGGCACCTCGACCAGCTCCCAGCTGCCGCCGGCGGCCTCGATCTCGGCCTTGGCGCCGGCCACCAGATTGTCGGCGATGTCCTTGTAGTAGGGTGCGACGACGATCAGCAGCTTCGGCGCCTCGTCGAATACGGGCCGTTCAAGCGCGTGATGAGTGGGGCCGGCCATCATCCGATCTCCGAAATCTTGCGGGTGCCGGTGATCTCGAGCCCGTAGGCATCGAGTCCGACCACGCGCGGTTGGGGGGAATTGGTCAGCAGCACGATCTTCGACAGGCCGAGCGACGACAGGATCTGCGCGCCAAGTCCGTATTGCCGCAGCACATGCGGCGAATGCTCTTCGGTCGTCGCCAGCTTCATGTGCAGGTCGCGCAGCAGCACCAGAACGCCGCGGCCCTCCTCGGCGATCAGCGACATCGCTTCGCCGAACTCGCGCGCGCGGCCCTTGGGGCCGGTGCCGACCACGTCGAGCATCGGGTCCAGCGTGTGCATCCGGGTCAACACCGGCGCGTTGCCCGAGATGTCGCCCTTGACCAGGGCGATGTGCTCGGCGCCCTGCGTGGTGTCAGTGTAGACGCGCAGGGTCCAGTCGCCACCGAACTCGCTCACGATCTGCTGCTCGTCGCGCAGCTTCACCAGGTTGTCATGGCGCCGGCGGTAGGCGATCAGGTCGCTGATCGTGCCGATCTTGAGCGCGTGCTTCTGCGCGAAGGCCACCAGGTCGGGCAGACGGGCCATGCTGCCGTCTTCCTTCATGATCTCGCAGATCACCCCGGCCGGGTTCAAACCGGCGAGCCGCGAGATGTCGACCGCGGCCTCGGTGTGGCCGGCGCGGACCAGCACCCCGCCCTCGCGGGCGCGCAGCGGGAACACATGGCCCGGCGTGGCGATGTCGGCGGCGGTCTTGCTGGCGTCGATCGCCACCGAGACGGTCAGCGCCCGGTCATGCGCCGAAATCCCGGTCGACACGCCTTCGCGCGCCTCGATCGAGATGGTGAAGGCGGTTTCGTGCCGCGACGAGTTGTGCGTCGACATCAGCGGCAGGCCCAGTGCGTCGATCCGGCTGCCGGGCAGCGACAGGCAGATCAGTCCGCGGCCATGCGTCGCCATGAAGTTGATCGCGTCGGGCGTCGCCATCTGCGCCGGGATCACCAGATCGCCTTCGTTTTCGCGATCTTCGTGGTCGACCAGCACGAACATCCGTCCGTTGCGGGCGTCGTCGATGATTTCCTCGATCGGGCTGATCGCGTCCGACCAGTCGCGTTCAACGGGGCCGGGGGCTTCGAAGGCTTGGGACACTGGCGGATTCCTGCGATTGCGTGGCCCGGCAAATAGTTGAAGACGGGCCGATTGCAAAGGCCTTGCGGCCCTGCCCTGACGCACAACCGGGGCTGCACCGCCGCGTCATCCCGCCCGCGGCGGCCAACCGGCTGGCGTCAGCGCCAGCGCCCGAAGCACCGCGCCCAGCGCCGCGCGCGGCACGATCGCCAGCATTCGCGGCGCGCTGCAGCGCAGCCGCACCGGACCGGTGACCTCGTTCGAGGTGCCGATCCGCCGGTCCGGCGCAAAGTCGATGCCCACGGTCGGCCAGCGCAGCCCCTCCGAGAAGACCGCGACCTCGCCGAGTGGAAACAGCGAGAACACCGAGCCCGGCGGCAGGTCGAATTCGATCTCGGGCGGGCACAGCAGCACCAGGCTTTCGGCGCCGATCACCACGCAGCGCCGCTCGGGCCGGCATTGCAACACGTGAAACACCGCAAGCTCGTGGTCGAGCCGGCCGCCGGTGAAACCGACCGCCAGCACCACCGGAGCGTCGATGTTGCGCAGCGCCTTGTCGAAATCGGTGCTGTCCTGTTCGGCGATCCGGTGCAGCAGCCCCGGCAGTCGGGTCGCGGCCGCGCCGATGCTGTCGAGATCTCCGATCACTGCCTGCGGCACGAGCCCTTCGGCAAGCGCAGCTCCGGCCCCGCCATCCGCCGCGACCAGCACCGGCGCCAGCTCCAGCGCCTGCGCCAGATCGCCGTCGCCAAGTGTGCCGCCACCCAGCAAAGTCACGCCGATGGCGCTATGGACAATTGCCATCACTTACTCCGATCATCCCGGTCAGGGAGCCAATGCCACAATTTTGACACGAAAAGACACCGCCTCATTCCTGTTCCCGGTCCTGTTTCCAACCCATTCTCTGTTACATCGGTAGCGGGCTGGACAGGTAAGAAAGCGAGTTCGCAGATGGTTGGACCGAGCAAGATACTCACCGTTTCATATGGAACGTTCTCCTGCACCCTCGAAGGGTTCGACGATTCGTTCGATACGATGAAGGCGATTGCCGAGTATTTCCGCGACCTTGCGTCGGATGATCGCTATTTCGGGGCGGAGCCGCCGACCCCGGATGCCGAGATGCTGGCCCGGATCGCCGAGCGCGAGGTCGCCCGGCGGGTCGAGGCGCGCACCGATGGTCACGGAATCACCCTGCGCACCGGCTCCGCGCTGGCCCCGATCGCCGCGCCACGCGCCGCTCCGGCGGCCCCGGTCGCCGCGGAACCGGCCTACCAGCCGGCCCCGGCCCAGCCCGAGGTCGCTCCTAGGGCCGCCGAATCGCGCCCCGCCCCGGTTCAGGCCCCGGTCGAGACCCCGGTCGCACAGGCCGAAGCGATGCCCGACGCCGCGCCCGAATCGCCGCAGCTGAAGATGCCGCCGATCCCGCAGCCGGCGCGACCGACGCCGATGGATGCCGACAGCGTCGCCGCCAAGCTGCAGCGGATTCGCGCGGTCGTCGGCCGCAACGCCGCGATGCAGCCGACCGACACCGAGGATGACGAGGGCGATTTCGTCCCGGCCGCAACCGGCCCGTCCGAAACCGCGCCGATCGACGGCCTGGCGACGCCCGACGCCCAGCCCGAAATCGAAGCGGCCGACAACCCCTTCGACATGAGCGCCTTCGCGGAGGACGCCTACGAGGAGGACGCCGACGCGCCGACCGAAGCCAGTGCAACGCTCGCCGATGCCTGGGCCAATGAAGACGCGGATGTGCCGGACATCGAGGCGGCCGACGAGACCGCCGTAAGGTTCGAGGACTTCGCCGCGGCCGAGCCGCATGCCGTCGACACGGCTGACAGCGATGCAGAGACCGACGCCGAACTTCGGGCCGAAGCTCAATTCGATGAAGACATCGAATTCGACGTCAGCGCCGAGGACGACGCCGAGTCCGCCGAAGACGAAACGGAAGCCGAAGCCGAAGCCGAAGCCGAAGCCGAAGCCGAAGCCGAAGCCGAAGCCGAACAGGACGCCCCGACCGACGCAACCCCCGAACCGAGCACCGCCGAGCAGCCCCGCCAGGCAAAGGCGCGCGTCGTGCGGATGCGGCGCGCCGATTTCGAACGCGCCGTGGCCGAGGGCGACCTTCGCCGGGCCCAGGCTACCGCGTCGGAGGCCGGGAATGTTGACGCTGCCACCACCGAGACCGAAACCGAGACTTCGGACGCGGTGCACGACTCCGAAATCGGCGCCGAAACCGGCCTTTCCGCCGAAGACGAAGCGGCGCTGCTGACCGAACTGGCGGCGCTGGAACTCGACGTCGATCAGCTCGATGACGAGGAGACCGATGTCGCTCCGGCCTCGCTGCAGGACGGCGACCAGACCGGCGATGCGGACGTCACCATCGCCGAGACCGACCGCCGCGCCGACGACAATGCGACGGCGGGCGACGATGCCGACGACGAAGACGCAGGTGAAGACAGCCTCCGCGATATCGAGCTTCCGGTCGAGACCGCGGCAAGGATCGACGGCACGGACGACTCTGCCGACGAGGCGATCGCCGAAGTGGAAGCTGCCGGGATCGCCGACGACTCGACCGCCCCGAGTGTCAGCGCCGAGCATGACGATCACGGCCACCTGCGCCATGAACTCGACGAGGACGAGATCGCGATGTCGCGGATCCTCTCGGCCACCGACGCCAAGCTGAACGACCCCGAATCAAGCCGCCGCCGCCAGGCCATCTCGCAGCTCAAGGCGGCGGTCGCCGCCACCGAGGCGGCGCGCCAGCTCGGCGAAGTCGCCCAGGACGACGGCACCATCGAGAACGCGTTTCGGGACGACCTGCGCCAAGCGGTCCGGCCGCGCCGCCCGGTGCACCCGGTTCGCCCCGAGCGGGTCGAGGTCGAGGCGGAATCGAACCGTCCCGAGCGGGTGCGCCCGGCGCCGCTCAAGCTGGTCGCGTCGCAGCGGGTCGACCTGCCGCGCACCGCGGCTACGGGCGGCGACCGGCCGATGCCGCGCCAGGTGACACCGATCCGGCCGCGTCGGGTTTCGGTCGATCTCGCGACGGCCGCCGCCCCGGCACCCGTCGAATCAGAATTCGAGATCGCCTCGCGGATCGCGGCCGAGATCTCCGCCGACCTCGCGGATGACGATGACGACGATATCGCGGATGTCGCCGCGCCGACGCCGATCCGCAGCGCCTCCGGGGCCACCCAGGCACCGCGCGGCAGCGGCAGCTTCGCCGAGTTCGCCGACCGGATGGGGGCGCACGGTCTGTCCGACCTGCTCGAGGCGGCGGCCGCCTACACCTCCTTCGTGGAGGGCATCGAGGACTTCTCGCGGCCGCAGCTGATGCAGAAGGTGCGCAGCGCGATGTCCGATCCGGTAAGCCGCGAGGACGGGCTGCGCAGCTTCGGCACATTGCTGCGCCAAGGCATGCTCACCAAAGTCCGCAACGGTCGGTTCCAGGTCAGCGAAGACACCCGCTTCAACCCGCAACGCCGGGTCGGCTGACCGAAGTCCTTCGACAGACAGCAAAATGGCGGCGCCCAGTAAGCGCCGCCTTTTCCGTTTGCACAAAAATCTTCGAAGATTTTTGGCGTGGCGCGGATCAGTCGTCGGACGCGTCCCGGTCGGCGTCGGGATCGGCCTGCCCGATCCCGTTGAACACCCGGCGGAACGGCAGCGCCCAGACCACGCCCAGCACCACGTAGATCAGCAGCTCGACCACGATCGGCGGCCGATCGAGCAGCCCGACCAGGCTGATCGCCACGACCACGTAGAGCGGCAGGCCGACCAGCAGGATCAGCAGCGACCAGCGGCGGCGCGCCTTGTAGGACAGCCTGCGCGCCATCAGTCTTCGAACGGGTCGGTGACGAGGATCGTGTCGTCACGCTCGGGGCTGGTCGAGACCAGCGCCACCGGGCATTGGATCAGCTCTTCGATGCGGCGCACGTATTTGATCGCCTGCGCCGGCAGATCGGCCCAGCTGCGCGCCCCGGCGGTCGATTCGGACCAGCCCGGCATGGTTTCGTAGATCGGGGTCACCCGGGCCTGCGCCTCGGCGGCGGTCGGCAGGTAATCCAGCACTTCGCCATCCAGCTCGTAGCCGGTGCAGATCTTCAGCTCCTCGAGACCGTCGAGCACGTCCATCTTGGTCAGAGCGATGCCGTTGACCCCGGACAGCGCGCAGGTCTGGCGCACCAGGACCGCGTCGAACCAGCCGCAGCGCCGCGACCGGCCGGTGACGGTGCCCTTCTCGCGGCCGACGATCGCCAGGTGCTCGCCGACCTTGTCGAACAGTTCGCAGGGGAACGGGCCTTCGCCGACGCGGGTGGTGTAGGCCTTGACGATGCCGAGCACGAAGCCGACCGCGCTCGGACCCATGCCGGTGCCGGTTGCCGCCATGCCCGACAGCGTGGTCGAGGAGGTGACGAAGGGATAGGTGCCGAAGTCGACGTCGAGCAGCGAGCCCTGCGCGCCCTCGAACAGGATCCGCTTGCCGGCCTTGCGCTTTTCGTTGAGCACCTTCCAGACCGGCGCCGAGAACGGCAGGATCTTCGGCGCGATCTCCATCAGCTGCGCCTTCAGCGCCGCGCCATCGACCTCTTCGATGCCCAGGCCGCGACGCAGCGCGTTGTGGTGCGTCAGCAGCCGTTCGATGCGGGCGTCGAGCGTGGCCTCGTCGGCCAGGTCGGCGACGCGGATCGCGCGACGGCCGACCTTGTCCTCATAGGCCGGGCCGATGCCGCGGCCGGTGGTGCCGATCTTGGCGACCGCGGTCGAGCTTTCGCGGGCCCGGTCCAGCTCGCCGTGCAGCGGCAGGATCAGCGGCGCGTTCTCGGCGATCATCAGGTTGTGGGTGCCGACGTTGACGCCCTGCGCCGCGATCTTCTCGATCTCGGACATCAGCGCCCAGGGGTCGAGCACGACGCCGTTGCCGATCACCGACAGCTTGCCTTCGCGCAGGATGCCCGAGGGCAGCAGCGACAGCTTGTACACCGTGCCGTCGATCACCAGCGTATGACCGGCGTTGTGCCCGCCCTGGAACCGCGCGATCACGTCGGCGCGTTCGGACAGCCAGTCCACGATCTTGCCTTTGCCTTCGTCGCCCCATTGGGTGCCGACGACTACCACATTCGCCATGGACTTGCCCTCTCCGGTCTTTATCCGGCGAACCCTATAGCGCCGCGCGGCCCGGCGCGAAACCGCAAACTCGACCCGACGCCGCAAAGCCGCCGCACCGTATTCGGGGTTGCGACATCGCGTTGCAGCTTCTAGATACGGCGCGGTCCGTCACAAGCCATTATGCCGCCGAGGTTCGCATGGAAAACGTCGTCCTGATCGTCCACCTGATCCTCGCGCTGTCGCTGATCGGCGTGGTTCTGCTGCAGCGCTCCGAAGGCGGTGGCCTCGGAATGGGCGGCGGCGGCGGTGGTGGCGTGATGTCGAGCCGCTCGGCCGCGACCGCGCTGGGCAAGATCACCTGGGGCCTTGCCGCCGCCTTCATCGTCACCTCGGTCGCGCTGACCATCATCGCCGCCGAAAATTCGGCCGGCAGCTCCGTCATCGACCGGCTTTCGGGCAGCGTCGAGGACACCGCCGAAACCCCGGCCCCGGGCCTGGGCGAAGATCTGCTGCCGCCGGGGCCGAGCGACGGCCCGGTGGTGCCGCTGGCCAACTGACGGTCACTCCACAACTTCTGGGCGCAGGCCGATATCGGCCACATGATCTAGCGTCCCCGGTTGCGGTCACGGGCCGAATCCGGGTATCCTCAAACCCCGTGATGCTGCGGACCGAAAGGTCCGCCGCAGGCATTCATTCGATCCATTGCGATGATCTGATCACGGGAACCAACCGACCATGGCGCGATATATCTTCATCACCGGCGGTGTCGTCTCCTCGCTTGGCAAGGGGCTGGCTTCGGCGGCGCTG
>JBFGEI010000136.1:0-7704 GCA_041580155.1 Limimaricola sp. | reverse complement strand
GACCGAGACGTTGGGCGTCGGCACGCGGATCGCGACGCCGTCGAGCTTGCCGTTCAGCTCGGGCAGCACGAGGCCGACAGCCTTGGCGGCGCCGGTCGAGGTCGGGATCATCGACAGCGCCGCGGCGCGGCCGCGGTAGAGATCCTTGTGCATCGTGTCCAGCGTCGGCTGGTCGCCGGTGTAGCTGTGGATCGTGGTCATGAAGCCCTTGGTGATGCCGACCGCGTCGTTCAGCACCTTGGCCACCGGCGACAGGCAGTTGGTGGTGCAGGAGGCGTTCGAGACCACCAGGTCCTCGGCGGTCAGCGCGCCGTCGTTGACGCCGAACACGATGGTCTTGTCGGCGCCCTTCGACGGCGCCGAGACCAGCACCCGCTTGGAGCCGTTCTCGAGGTGGATGTTGGCCTTGTCGCGGTCGGTGAAGATGCCGGTGCATTCCAGCGCCACGTCGACGTCGGACCAGGGCAGGTCCTTGGGGTCACGGATCGCGGTGACCCGGATCGGGCCACGGCCGACGTCGATGGTATCCTCGGTGGTGGTCACCTCGCCGGGGAACCGGCCGTGCACGCTGTCGAAGCGGATCAGGTGCGCGTTGGTCTCGACCGGGCCGAGATCGTTGATCGCGACGACTTCGATGTCGGTGCGGCCGGATTCGATGATGGCGCGCAGAACGTTGCGCCCGATGCGGCCGAAGCCGTTGATTGCCACCTTGACTGCCATGGTCGTCTCCTCGGTATTGCGGTGCTTTGGGTTCGGCGCCAAGATCGGTATTTATGCCGGAACGTCAACCGAAGATCGCGTTCCGGCGCCAACGCCGGAACGCCAGCACGCGGATCGACGCCGGACCGCGCCGCGCCAGCGCCAGCCCCGCATCGAAATGTAGCACAGAGTGGTCCGCCACGAAAAACAGGATGACGAGAGCGACGATGAAGATGGCGAGCCTGTTGGTCGTGCCGGCCGGTCCAGCCATGGGGCCGGGCGCCCGGACCGCGCATGCGCGGCGTCGGTGCGGTGATGAATGACCGCGCGGCGGGGGCGTTGCTGCTGGGCGCCAGGTTGCTGATCGCGGTGCTGTTTTTTGGCGGCGCGGCGCAGAAGGCGGTGAACCCGGACGAGGTCGCGGGCCTGCTTGCGGGGCGCGGCCTGCCGGGGCTGCTGGTCTGGCCGGCGCTGGCGTTCAACGCGGCGGCCGGGCTGGCACTGGTGCTGGGGGTCGGGGTGCGGCCACTGGCGCTGCTGCTGGCCGCCTATTGCGGCGTCACCAGCATTTTCCACCTGATCCCCGAGGATCCGTGGCAGATGACGATCTTCGTGAAGAACTGGGCGATCGCCGGGGGCTGCCTGGCGTTGGCGGTGGCAGGCTCGGGCCGCTTCGCCTTGCGGCCCGAGCGCGGGGTGGCCTGACGGCCACCCCATAGGGATCAGAGCATCGCCCGGACCTTGGCGGCGACGTGTTCTGCGGTGATGCCGAACTTCTCGAACAGGGTCTCGGCCGGGGCCGAGGCGCCGAAGCCCTCCATCCCGACGAAGGCGGCCTTCGGCTCGCGGCCGCGCTCGCCCAGCAGCAGCCGGTCCCAGCTTTGCCGCACGCCGGCTTCGATGGCGACCCGGACCGGACCGGCCGGCAGCACGCGTTTGCGCACCGACTCGTCCTGCGCCATGAACAGCTCCATGCAGGGCACCGACACCACCCGGGTGCCGATACCCTCGGCCTCGAGGATCTCGCGGGCGGCAAGCGCCACCTCGACCTCGGAGCCGGTGGCCATCAGGATCGCCTGGCGCTTGGCCTCGGCCTCGCGCAGCACGTAGGCGCCTTGCTGGGTCATGTTCTTGGACTTGTGCTCGGTGCGCACCAGCGGCAGGTTCTGCCGGCTCAGCGCCAGCACCGACGGGCGGTCGGTGGTGGTCAGCGCGATTTCCCAGGCCTCGGCGGTCTCGACGGTGTCGGCCGGGCGGAACACGTAGGTGTTCGGGGTGGCGCGCAGCATCGACAGATGCTCGACCGGCTGGTGGGTCGGGCCGTCCTCGCCCAGGCCGATGCTGTCATGGGTCATCACGTAGACCACCGGGGCGCCCATCAGCGCCGACAGCCGCATCGCGCCGCGGGCATAGTCGGTGAAGCACATGAAGGTGCCGCCGTAGGGCCGCAGCCCGCCGTGCAGCGCGATGCCGTTCATGATCGCCGCCATGCCGTGTTCGCGGATGCCGTAGTGGATGTAGCGGCCCTTGCGATCCTCGGGGGTGAACACTGTGATGTCACCGGCCTTGGTGTTGTTCGAGCCGGTCAGGTCGGCCGAACCGCCGACGGTCTCGGGCATCACCGGGTTGATCGCGTCGAGCACGATCTCCGAGCTCTTGCGGGTCGCGACCTTGGCGGCGTCCTCGGTGGCCTGCTTCTTCAGCGACCGGATCTTGCCGGCAAAGGCCTTCGGGATCTCGCCGGCGACCACCCGGTCGAACTCGGCCTGGCGCTTTTCCGGCAGCCCGGCCTTGCGGTCCTGCCATTCGGCGCGGGCGCTGGCGCCGCGCTGGCCCATCGCTTCCCACTGGGTCTTGATCTCGCCGGGGACCTCGAAGGCGCCGTGGGTCCAGCCGTAGCCGGCCTTGGTGTCGGCGATCAGCTTGGCGTCGGTCAGCGCGCCGTGGCCCTTGGCGGTGTCCTGCGCCGAGGACCCGAGCGCGATGTGGGTCTTGCAGGCGATCATCGACGGGCGCGGATCGGCCTTGGCGGCGGCGATCGCGGCGTCGATCGCCTCGGGGTCGTGACCGTCGATCGCCTGCACGTGCCAGCCGGAGGCCTCGAAGCGCGCGACCTGGTCGGTCTTGTCGGCAATCGCGACCTTGCCGTCGATGGTGATGCCGTTGTCGTCGAACAGCACCACGAGCTTGCCCAGCTGCTGCATCCCGGCAAGCGAGATCGCCTCCTGGCTGACGCCCTCCATCAGGCAGCCGTCACCGGCGATGACGTAGGTGTGGTGGTCGACCAGCTTGGCGCCGAAGCGGGCGCGCAGGATCTCTTCGGCGATGGCGAAGCCGACCGCGTTGGAGATGCCCTGGCCAAGCGGGCCGGTGGTGGTCTCGACGCCCTCGAGATGGCCGGCCTCGGGGTGGCCGGCGGTGCGGGCGCCCCACTGGCGGAAGTTCTTCAGCTCTTCCAGCGTGGTCTGCTCGTAGCCGGTGAGGTAGAGCAGCGAATACAACAGCATCGAGCCGTGGCCGGCCGACAGGACGAACCGGTCGCGGTCGGCCCAGCTCGGCGCCTTGGGGTCGAACCGCAGGTGGTTCTGGAACAGCACCGTGGCGACGTCGGCCATGCCCATCGGCATCCCCGAGTGACCGGAATTTGCGGCGGCGACGGCGTCGAGCGTCAGGGTACGGATGGCGGCTGCCTTCATCCAGTGCTCGGGGTGCTTGGCGCGCAGGGCGGCGATGTCCATTGAAATCCTCCGGGGTTTCGAGACCGGGGCGGGTGCCCCGTTTTCGCGGTCGGTATTGACAGGGGCGCGCGGCAAGTTCAAGCGCGCGGCAGGCGCCCGGCGCAAAGCGGCTTGGCCCGGACCCGCGAGGTTTGCGGGTCGCGGGGGGGTCGGCTAGGCTCCTGCCGATGCGGCGCGATTCGGGCCGAGGTGCCACGCGGTGCCGCGCAGCACGACGACGTGGCAGGAACGGCAGGCAGGAACGCGATGACCGATATCACCGAATTGGAAACCCGCCTGTCGGCGGCGCTGGACCGGATTGGCCAGGGTCTCGACCGACGGGATGAGGCGGCGGTTGCCGAGACCGACGACTCCGAGACCCGCGAGCTGGCCGAGAAGCTCGAGGCGCAGCAGGCCGCGAACGCGCTGCTCGAGGCGCAGATGAAGTCGATCAGCGACGCGCCGGACGACCGGCTGGCCGCCTTCGAGGCGCGGCTCGAGGCGCAGACCGCGCAGATGGCCGATCTCGATGGCCAGCTGCAGCGGCTGCGCCGCTCCAACACCGATCTGCGCGGGGTGGTGGCCCGGCTGCGCGAGGCGATGGCCGCGGATCTCGCCGATCCCGATCTGGTCAACGCCGCGATGCTGGCCGAGCTCGACGCGCTGCGCGCCACCCGCGAGGCCGATGTCGCCGAGCTCGACGCCGTCCTGGCCGAGCTGAAACCGCTGGTCGAGGAGAGCGTCTGATGCCGCAGATCGAGATTTCCATCGGCAGCCGCACCTTCGAGGTCGCCTGCCAGCCCGGCGAAGAGCCGTATCTGCACGCCGCCGCCCGGATGCTCGACACCGAGGCCGAGGCGCTGTCGACCCAGATCGGCCGGATGCCCGAGACCCGGATGCTGCTGATGGCCGGGCTGATGCTGGCCGACCGCACCGCCGGTCTCGAGGACAAGCTGCGCGCCTCCGAAGCGCATCTGCAGACCGTCGAGAAGCGGCTGGTGGCGACCGAGGCGGCGCTGGGTAAGGCCCGGGCGAACCCCGAGATCGTCGAGGTTCCGGTGATCCCGAAATCGCTGATCGACAGCTTCGCCAAGCTGACCGCCCGGGCCGAGGCGCTGGCCGAGCGCGCCGCGATCGAGGACGAACCCGAAGCGGCGGCGGAAGACGAAACGGTCGAGGACAAGACCGACGCCGAGGCCGCGACCGACGGCAAGGCTGCCGCCGAGCCCTCCGAGGCGGCCCGGGCATGAAGGCGGCGCTGGCCCTCGGGTCGGCGCTGTTCGCGACCGGGGCGGCGGCGGAGCTGTCGGTGGTGTCCTACGACTGCGAACACGGCGCCCGGATCGAGGTGGCCTACGTCACCGAAGCCGAGGTGGCGGTGCTCGATGTCGAAGGCGGGCTGCGAGCCTTGCAGCGCCGGCCAAGCGCGACGGGGGTCCGCTATTCGGTGCCTGCGGGCCAGTCCGGCCATGTCTGGTGGACCAAGGGCGGTGATGCGACGCTCGCCTGGTTCGACGCCGAGATCGGCGAAGAGGTGTTTCTCTACATGGCTTGCCGGCGCGCCGGCTGAGCGGCGGTGGCCGGGACCAAACGAAAAGGCCGCGCCAGAAGCGCGGCCTTTTGCGTTGCGGTGCCGAAAGAGGCTTAGCCGTTGTTGGCTTCGCGGATCTTGTCGGCGGCGGCCTTGTCGAAGGCGACGCCCTTGGCGTCGAACAGCTGGTCGAGCTCGCCCGAGAGGGTCATCTCGGTGATGATGTCGCAGCCGCCGACGAATTCGCCCTTGACGTAAAGCTGCGGGATCGTCGGCCAGTCCGAGTAGTCCTTGATGCCCTGGCGGATCGCCTCGTCGGCAAGCACGTTGACGTCGGAATACTCGATCGCCATGAAGTTCAGCACCCCGGCGACCCGGCTCGAGAAGCCGCATTGCGGCATCGTCTTGGTGCCCTTCATGAACAACACGACGTCGTTGGCGGTCACGATGTCATGGATCGTGGCGTTGGCGTCGGTGGTCGGCTTGTCCTGCATGGTCATGCGTGGTCCTTCCGGGAATGGGTTATTCGGGGGCTTTGGTGGTCAGCGCCAGCGCGTGGAGATCGCCGTTGGTGCCGTCCATCCGCCCCTTGAGCGCGGCGTAGACCGCGCGTTGCTGTTGCACGCGGTTCTGGCCGCGGAAACTCTCGTCGATCACCTCGGCGGCGTAGTGGTTGCCGTCGCCGGCAAGGTCGGTGATGGAAATCTTTGCCTCGGGAAAGGTCTCGCGGAGCACGTCCTCGATTTCCTGCGCCGTCATCGCCATGGGTCGTCCTCGCCGTTATTCGCATAAGATGTAGGCCCCGCGGCGACGCGCCGCAAGGGCGCCGCCGTCGGGGCAGGGTGTCAGACCGCGAGTTCCGCGGCGGCGTCGGGGATCGCCAGCGCGGTCGCGAAAGCGCCGCGGAACAGCGCCGACAGATCGCGCAGCGGCGCCGTGGCATCGCCGAGCCGGACCTGGTCGCCGCCAAAGCTGCCGACCCGCGCCAGTGGCACCCCGGCAGTCGCGGCGGCGGCTTCGAGCGCGGCGGCGCCAGCCTTGTCGGCGGCGATCAGGTAGCGGCCCTGGTCCTCGGAGAACAGCGCCGCGGTGGCGCCGTCATCCAGCGTCAGCCCAAGCCCGGCGGCCTCGGCCATCTCGAAGCCCGCCAGCGCCAGCCCGCCGTCCGACAGGTCGGAACAGGCGCGGATCGACGCGTGGTTGGCAAGGACGAAGTGGCCATGCGCCCGCTCGGCCGCAAGATCGACCGGCGGCGCGTCGCCCTCGGCGCGGCCGAACATCTCGGCCAGCAGCGCCGACTGGCCCAGGTGGCCCCTGGTGTGGCCCAGCAGCAGCGCCACGTCCCCCTCGGCAACGCGGTGGCCGATCGCCAGGTCGGGCCGGGCGATCAGACCGACGCCGCCGATCGTCGGGGTCGGCAGGATGCCGGTGCCGTCGGTCTCGTTGTAGAGCGAC
The DNA here is from genome assembly GCA_041580155.1 of Limimaricola sp. Lineage (GTDB taxonomy): Bacteria > Pseudomonadota > Alphaproteobacteria > Rhodobacterales > Rhodobacteraceae > Limimaricola. The sequence goes on along the minus strand of JBFGEI010000136.1, from coordinate 1,302 downwards.
ACGTTGCCCGACACGATCGGGAAGTCGAGCGCCCGGCAGGCTTCGCCGATGCCCTCGATGGCCCCGACCAGCTGGCCCATGATCTCGGGTTTTTCGGGGTTTCCGAAGTTCAGGTTGTCGGTCGCGGCCAGCGGCGTCGCGCCGGTGGCAACAAGGTTGCGCCAGGCCTCGGCGACGGCCTGCTTGCCGCCTTCCTTCGGGTTGGCCTTCACGTAGCGCGGCGTCACGTCCGAGGTGAAGGCCAGCGCCTTCTCGGTGCCATGCACCCGGACGATGCCGGAGCCGATCCCCGGCGCCCGGGCGGTGTCGCCCATCACCATGTGGTCGTACTGCTCCCAGACCCAGCCCTTGTGGGCGTGGTTCGGGCTGCCGATCAGCGCCCGCAGACCGTCGATCGGATCGACCTCGGGGGCGTCCTGCAACGGCGTCGCCGCCGGGGTCGCGACCCAGGGCCGGTCGTATTCCGGCGCGGTGCCCGACAGCGCCTTCAGCGGCAGGTCGGCCATCACATTGCCCTGGTGGACGATCAGGAACCGGTCCTCGGGGATGGTCTCGCCGACGATCGCGAAGTCGAGATCCCACTTGTCGAAGATCGCCCGCGCCACGGTCTCTTTTTCGGGGCGCAGCACCATGAGCATCCGCTCCTGGCTTTCCGACAGCATCATCTCGTAGGCGGTCATGTTTTCTTCACGCACCGGCACCCGGTCGAGATCGAGCCGGATTCCGAGATCGCCCTTGTCGCCCATCTCGACCGCCGAGCAGGTCAGACCGGCAGCGCCCATGTCCTGGATCGAGATCACCGCGCCGGAGGCCATCAGCTCCAGCGTGGCTTCCATCAGCCGCTTTTCGGTGAACGGGTCGCCGACCTGCACCGTCGGGCGCTTGTCTTCGATGGTGTCGTCGAATTCGGCCGAGGCCATGGTCGCGCCGCCGACGCCGTCACGGCCGGTCTTGGCGCCGAGATAGACCACGGGCATGCCGACGCCGGAGGCCGCCGAATAGAAGATCGCATCCGCGTCGGCGAGACCGGCGGCGAAGGCGTTGACCAGGCAGTTGCCGTTGTAGCTGGGGTCGAACCGCACCTCGCCGCCGACATTCGGCACGCCGAAGCAGTTGCCGTAGCCGCCGACGCCCGACACCACGCCGGATACCAGGCTGCGGGTCTTGGGGTGGCTGAGGCTGCCGAAGCTGAGCGCGTTCATCGCCGCGATCGGCCGCGCGCCCATGGTGAACACATCGCGCAGGATGCCGCCGACGCCGGTCGCCGCGCCCTGGTAGGGCTCGATGTAGCTCGGGTGGTTG
>JBFGEI010000135.1:0-7846 GCA_041580155.1 Limimaricola sp. | reverse complement strand
GACCGGGGCACCGCCGGTCGGCAAGATGGTGATCGGCACGGTCAAGGGCGACATCCACGACATCGGCAAGAACCTGGTGTCGATGATGATGGAAGGCGCAGGCTTCGAGGTGATCGACCTCGGGATCAACAACGCCGTCGAAAAATACCTCGAGGCGCTCGAGACCGAAAAGCCCGATATCCTCGGCATGTCGGCGCTGCTGACCACCACCATGCCCTACATGAAGGTGGTGATCGACACGCTGAAGGAAAAAGGCATCCGCGACGACTACGTGGTGCTGGTGGGCGGCGCGCCGCTGAACGAGGAATTCGGCCGCGCGATCGGCGCCGATGCCTATTGCCGCGACGCCGCGGTCGCGGTCGAGACCGCCAAGGACTACATGTCGCGGCGCCACAACCAGATGGCGGCCGGCTGACCCTGACCGCGCGCGCCAGGCGCGCGCGGCCCCACCCGGATCGGGACCATGGATGACACCTTCGGCATCGACGACGACCAGCTGACCCGACACGGGCTGGCGCCCGACGGCGGCGGCCGGGTGCTGCTCATCGCCTGCGGCGCGCTGGCGCGCGAGATCCTGGCGCTGATCGCCGCCAACCGCTGGGATCATCTCGACCTGCACTGCCTGCCTGCGATCCTGCACAACCGGCCCGACCGGATCGCCGCCGCGGTCGAGGCGGCGGTGACGGCGCGGCGCGGCGATTACCAGAGCGTGTTCGTGGTCTACGCCGATTGCGGCACCGGCGGCGGGTTGCGCGCGACCTGCGACCGGCTCGGCGTCGAGATGATCGCCGGGCCGCATTGCTACGCCTTCTACGAAGGGCTCGACGCCTTCGCCGCCCGGGACGAGATCACCGCCTTCTACCTCACCGATTTCCTCGCCCGGCAGTTCGACGCCTTCGTCTGGCGGCCGCTGGGGCTCGACCGGCACCCCGAGCTGCGCGAGATGTATTTCGGCAATTACACCAAGCTGGTGTACCAGGCGCAGACCGACGATCCGGGGCTGACCGAAAGCGCCCGTTCCTGCGCCGAACGGCTCGGCTTGGCGTTCGAGAGGCGGGTCACCGGCTACGGCGATCTCGCGCCGGCGCTGGCGCGGGTCGCCGGCCGCTAGCGCTCGTGCCCGGAACGGGCACGGCCCAACGGGATGAGCCCCGCAGGGGCGAAGACGGGCGGGAGAGCGCCGGTCAGACCATCGCCCCGGCGGCGGTCAGGCGAATCCGCTCGATCATCGCCCGCAGGCCGTTCGAACGCTGCGCCGAGAGGTGATCGTTGAGCCCGAGACGGCCCAGCTCGGCGGCGGCGTCGATCCGCGGCACCTCGATCAGCGGCACCCCGTCGTAGAGCGCGTGCAGCACCGCGATCAGCCCGCGCACGATCATCGCGTCGCTGTCGCCGCGGAAGTGAAACACCCCGTCCTTCGGCGCCGGCACCAGCCAGACCTGGCTGGCGCAGCCCTGCACCTTGGTCGCCGGCACCTTCAGCGCCTCCTCGAGCGGGTCCATCGCCCGGCCCATCTCGATCACGTGCCGGTAGCGGTCTTCCCAGTCGTCGAGAAACTCGAAGGTCTCGGCGATGTCCTCGAAGGCGTGCGTGGCCATCTGCGTCTCCTGTCGTGGCTGTCGATGCAACAGGTAAGCGCGCCCGGCCCGATTGCCAAGGCGCGCCAGGGTCGCAGCCGCGCCCGCGGCGCTGCCGGATCAGATCGGGATCGTGACGACCTGCGCGCCCTTCGCCGCCAGCGCCACCCGGCCCTCGCACAGCGCCAGCGCCTCTTCGCCGAACACCTCGCGGCGCCAGCCGGTCAGCGCGTGGACGTCGCGGCCGCCGGCGGCGATCGCGTCGAGATCGGCCGAGGTGGCGATCAGCTTGGCGGCGACGCCCTCGGCCTCGGACCGCGCCTTCAGCAGCACCCGCAGCAGATCGGCCAGCGCCGGGTTGACCTGCGGCTGTTCGCGGACCCGGTCGGGTTTCGGCATCTGGTCGGCCGGCAGCTCGGCGGCGCGGGTGATCGCGGCGATGATGCCGTCGGCGATCTCGCCACGACGCGCTTCGCGCAGCAGCAACCGCGACCGGCCCAGGTCCTTCTCGGAGGTCGGCCGGGTCGAGGCCAGCTCGACCATCGCGTCATCCTTGAACACCCGCGACCGCGGCACGTCGCGGGTCTGGGCGTAGCTCTCGCGGAACTTCGCAAGCTCCTGCAGCGCGGCAAGGAATTTCGGCGTGGTCGAACGGGTCTTGATCCGCATCCAGGCCTCGTCGGGGTCGGTGCGATAGGTGGCCGGGTCGTTCAGCACCGCCAGCTCTTCGGCAACCCAGCGGGTGCGGCCCGACTTCTCGATCTTCTCGGCCAGCCATTCGTAGATCACCCGCAGATGGGTGACGTCGGCCAGCGCGTAGGTCTGCTGCGCCTCCGACAGCGGCCGGCGCGACCAGTCGGTGAAGCGCGACGACTTGTCGATCTCGGCCTTGGCGATCTTGCGCACCAGCGTCTCGTAGCCGGCCTGCTCGCCGAAACCGCAGACCATCGCCGCGACCTGGGTGTCGAACAGCGGCGCCGGAATCAGGTCGGCCTCGACCTGGAAGATCTCCAGATCCTGCCGCGCCGCGTGGAACACCTTGACCACGCCGGGATCGCGGAACAGCTCGTGCAGCGGCGCCAGGCTCAGCCCTTCGACCAGCGGATCGACCAGCACCGCGCTGTCCGGCCCGCCATCGGGTCCGTCCACCCCGGGATGCGCCAGCTGCACGAGGCACAGCTTGGAGTAGTAGGTCCGCTCGCGCAGGAACTCGGTGTCGACGGTGACATAGCGGAATTTTGCGGCGGTCTTGCAGAAGGCAGCCAGCTCTTCGGTCGTGGTGATGGTCTTCATGTCTGCCCGCAGAAAGGAAAAGGGGCGGCGCGCGGCGCCGGATCATCCCGTCTTAGGCGATTGGAGTGGTGATGAAAAGACGGGCGCCCGCGCCGCCCGCAGGGTCACAGCAGCAGCGGGCTCCGGTCGCCGGCGGCAAACCGGCGCAGCACCGCCGGGTAAAGCCGGTGCTCCTGCTCCAGCACCCGGGCCGACAGGCTGTCGGCGGTGTCGTCGGGCCGCACCGGCACCCGGGCCTGGCCCAGCACCGGCCCGTCGTCGAGCAGCGCGGTGACCTCGTGCACGGTGCAGCCGTGTTCGGTGTCGCCGGCCTCGAGCGCCCGGGCATGGGTGTGCAGCCCGCGGTATTTCGGCAGCAGGGACGGGTGGATGTTGAGCATCCGCCCCTCCCAGGCCGCGGTGAACCCCGGCGTCAGGATCCGCATGAACCCGGCCAGGCACAGAATGTCGGGACGGGCCTCGGCGATCTTCGCCTGCAGCGCCGCCTCGAAGGCGGTCCGGTCCTTGCCGAACGGTCGGTGGTCGACCGCCGCGGTGGCGATGCCAAGCGCCGCGGCGCGAGCCAACCCGCCGGCCTCGGGATCGTTCGACGCCACCAGCACCGGCCGCGCCGGATGGTCGCCGGTCATCGACCGGACCAACTCCAGCATGTTCGACCCGCCGCCCGAAATCAGGATCGCGACGCGCTTGGTCTCGTTCACGAAAGGCTGCCCGTGTAGGCAACCCCCTGCCCGGCGCCGACCCGGCCGATCCGGTGCACGGTCTCGCCGGCATCGGCTAGCAGCGCCGCGATCGCGTCGGCGCGGTCGGCGGCGACCACCACGACCATGCCGATGCCGGAGTTGAAGGTCTTGAGCATCTCGGCCTGCGCCAGGCCACCTTCGGCCGCGAGCCAGGCGAAGACCGGCGGCAGCGACCAGCTGTCGAGATCGATCTCGGCGCCGAGGCCTTCGGGCAGGACGCGCGGCAGGTTCTCGGTCAGGCCACCGCCGGTGATATGCGCCAGCGCGTGCACGCCGCCGGCGCGAATCGCCGCCAGCACCGGCTTGACGTATAGCCGGGTCGGCGCCAGCAGCGCCTCGCCGAGCGGGCCGTCGGCGAAGGGCGCCGGCGAGTCCCACTCCAGACCGGCGCGCTCGACGACGCGGCGGACCAGCGAATAGCCGTTCGAATGGACCCCGTCGGACGCGAGACCCAGCAGCACGTCGCCTTGGGCGACGCCTTCGGGCAGCGCCGCGCCGCGCTCCATCGCGCCGACCGCGAAGCCGGCTAGGTCGAAGTCGCCGGCCGGGTACATGCCGGGCATCTCGGCGGTCTCGCCGCCGATCAGCGCGCAGCCCGACTCGGCGCAGCCGGTCGCGATGCCCTCGATGACCCGCGCCGCCTGGTCGAGCGCCAGCTTGCCGGTGGCGAAGTAGTCGAGGAAGAACAGCGGCTCGGCGCCCTGGCAGACCAGGTCGTTGACGCACATCGCCACCAGGTCGACGCCGACGCCGTCGACATGGCCGGTGTCGATCGCGATCCGCAGCTTGGTGCCGACCCCGTCGGTCGCCGCGACCAGCACCGGGTCGGAGTAGCCGGCGGCCTTGAGATCGAACAGCGCGCCGAAGCCGCCGAGCCCTGACATGGTGCCGGGCCGGTCGGTCCGTTTCGCCGCCGGCTTGATCCGATCCACAAGCGCGTTGCCCGCGTCGATATCAACGCCCGCCTGGGCGTAGGTGAGCCCGTCCTTCGTCATCGCATCCCCCGTCGCAAAGCCTATGCCAGATTGCCGTCGCGATACCCCAGCGACGCCGCGAGGGCCAGCGTCAACTTGACCAAGATGCGGCGTCTGCTAGGACAGGCAACGGGGGCCCGTAGCTCAACGGTCAGAGCAGACCGCTCATAACGGTTTGGTTGGGGGTTCAAATCCCTCCGGGCCTACCAAACTCCCAGGTTTTCCTGCGCCATCAACGGCTTGTGACGCGTAGCGTGACGCAACCCGCGGGCCTTGATCGGCATCGGGCAGCCCGCCGCTGCGCGCGCGGATTGTCGAAAGCACCGGCGTCGTCGCGCCCTGGCTGCGCCGCGTGCCGTTCTGCGGGCGGTCGGTGCCGCCTGACGCTCTCATACAGGTCCCGAGAAAAACGCCGGGCGAAGCACCCGTATCGTGATCGCCCCGATCCCCGACAGCACCAGCGCGACGAGGCGCAGCGGCCGAACGGGCCACGGGTCGCGACCCGCCTGCCGCCCATCTCAGCGGGCCAGCACCAGCTCGGCATGAAGCCCGCCCAGCTTGGCGCCGTCGGACAGCCGCAGCGTGCCGCCATGGGTGCGCGCGATGTCGGCCACGATCGCCAGCCCCAGACCGACCCCCGAGCCGCGATCCTGGTTGCGCGCCGGGTCGAGCCGGGTGAACGGCCGCTGCGCCTCGTCGCGCAGATCCGCCGGGATCCCGGGGCCGTCATCCTCTACGGTGATCCGCAGGTTGCGCGGCCCGATCTGCAGCGCCACCTCGGCCCGGTTGCCATAGCGCAGCGCGTTGCCGATCAGGTTCTCGAGCGCCCGGCGCAGCGCCACCGGCCGCAGCGGCACCGGGCCGCAGCTGCCCTCGATCGGCAGCAGCACCACCGCCTGCCCGGCGCGCTGCGCGTCCTCGACCACCCGCGCCAGCAGCGCCGCCGGATCGACATCCTCGACCGCGTCGGCGGCATCGCCCCGCGCGAAGTCGAGAAACGCGTCGAGCAGCCGGCGCATCTCGTCGACATCGCCGATCAGCGGCTGCGCCTCCTCCTCGTCCGCCAGCATCGACAGCCCGAGCCGCAGCCGGGTCAAGGGGGTGCGCAGGTCATGGCTGATTCCCGACAGCATCAGCACCCGGGCCTGGCTTTGGCGTTCGATCCGGTTGCGCATGTCCAGAAACGCGCCGCCCGCGGCCCGGACCTCGGCCGCCCCGGACGGCCGATACGGCACCACCCGGCCCCGGCCATAGGCCGAGGCGGCGCTGGCCAGCCGGGTGATCGGCCGCAGCTGATTGCGCAAAAACAGGTAGGAGACCAGCGTCAGCAGCGCGCCCAGCACGATGATCAGCACCAACAGCTGGTGCGGGTTGCTGGCGCTGACCCGGCGCCGGTCGAACGAGATCTCGAGCGGTCCGTGCCTGGTGTCGACCCAGACCGCGACCTGGCTGCGCCGGGTCATGTCGACCGCCAGCAGCCCGCCCAGCCCGTCGCGCAGCGTCGCGATCACCGCCCGGCCCGACAGGTCGAAGAACTTCACCAGGTCGCGCGGGGGCAGATCGGCGGCCGGCAGCCGGGTGCCAAGGTCGAGCGGCGCGCCGACCGCGGCCGCCTCGCGCCGCGCCGCGTCGACGGTTTCGGCGCCCGACACCTCGGTCTCGAGATAGCGCAGCTCGAGCATCACCGAGCGGGTCATCTGCCGCGTGACGCCCTCGAAGTGACGCTGGATGAAGCTGACCGAGATCACCAGTTGCAGGGTGACGACCGGCAGGAGCAGAATGAGCGCGGCACGGCCATAAAGCCCGCGCGGCGCCATGCGTTTGAACCATTCGAAGATCATGGTGCAAGCTAGCGCCAGGCGCGACCGAGGAAAAGCATGACCGAAGACCCCACCCCACCGCTGCAACTGGAACCCGGGCTGCTGCGGCTGCTGGCTCCGAACCCGTCGCCGATGACCGAGGCAGGCACCAACAGCTACCTTCTGGGCCACGACCAGGTCTGCATCATCGACCCCGGCCCCGACGATCCGCGCCACCTGCGGGCCCTGCTGGCCGCGATCGACGGCCGCCCGGTCCGCGGCATCGTGGTGACCCATGCGCATCGCGACCATTCGGCGCTGGCCCGGGCGCTGGCCGCCGCGACCAGGGCCCCGGTGCTGGCGTTCGGCGACGCGACCTCGGGCCGCAGCCCGGCGATGCAGCGGCTGGCCGGCGCAGGGATCGGCGGCGGCGAGGGAGTCGACGCGGGCTTTGCCCCCGACATCCAGCTGCGCGACGGCGAATCGTTGCACGGCACCGGCTGGAGCCTGCGCGCCTTCCACACGCCCGGCCATTTCGGCAATCACCTGTGCCTCGAATGGAATGGCGCGTTGTTCACCGGCGACCTGGTGATGGGCTGGGCCAGTTCGCTGGTGTCGCCGCCGGACGGCGATCTGACCCGCTTCATGCGGTCCTGCGCGCGGATGCGGAACCTGGCGCCGCGAATCCTGTACCCTGGCCACGGCGCACCGGTCGTCGACGCGGTCGACCGGATCGACTGGCTGATCGCGCATCGGCGCGGCCGCGAAGCGCAGATTCTCGCGGCGCTCAGCGACGGTCCGGCTTCGCCCGATGCGCTTACCGCGCGGATCTACGCGGACACCCCGGCCGCGCTCCGCCCCGCGGCGATGCGCAACATTCTGGCGCATCTTATTGATCTGGCGGAAAGAAATGTCGTGACCGCGGAATCCGGCTCGCCGATGACCAGCCGCTACGGCTTGACGTAGCGGAGGCCTGCATTTTCTTTGCCATCCCCTCTGGACAGTCCCGACCACCCGACGCTATATCGGCCCCGTGTTCCGGCGTAGCTCAGCGGTAGAGCAGTTGACTGTTAATCAATTGGTCGTAGGTTCGATCCCTACCGCCGGAGCCAAAAAATTCTAAGCTACTGCTTCTGAAGGGCTTTTTCGACATGGCGTCGAAGAAGCCCTTTTTGCTTGCGATTCCTGTCTCTCCGCCTGGCACAACCGCTGGCACAGGAGTCGAAGACGTGCGATCGCGCGACATCTCCCAACGACATCTCGAATACCGCGTCTCGGGCTTCCATTGGCGCCGACGCTGGCCGAGAGCTCTGCTCGGTTCAGGGGGGGACTGCACCCCTTCAGTCAAATCCGCCCTGCTCTTCCCGTTGCGGACACACGTCCTCACTGAAGCGAAGGTACTTGCCCAGAGACTGACCCTCCTGAGCGACATCGCCTTCGCCGGAGTGACGGAGAGAACG
>JBFGEI010000134.1:0-8022 GCA_041580155.1 Limimaricola sp. | reverse complement strand
GCCCGCGCGGCCTCGCGCGCCATGCCGGTGATGTCGGTCTTGCGCCGGACCCGCGCCATCAGCGGCGCGACCAGCGACATCTCGTCGCGATGCGGCTGCGGCATCTTGGGTTCGAATTCGAACAGGTAGCACCGGTCGGTCTGGTGCACCGAGACGTCGAACCTGCGGCCATCCTCGAACAGATCGACGCCGTAGATCCGGGCGCCACCGGCGTCCTGGCCCAGAACCTGGATCCGGCCGCGCAGGTGATGCACCACCTCGTGCGGCAGCAGGTCGATCAGCCGGCTGCCGATGATCGCTTCGGCCTCGAGTCCGAGCATGGCGCCGGTGTTGGCCGAGGCGTGCAGCACGTTCCAGTCCGACGAGACCGCGATCAGGCAGCCATAGGGCTGCACATGGCCCAGGAACTGGATCGGCTCGACGTCGCAGTTGGTCAGGTCGAGCGGCGGGGTGCGGGGATCGGTCATCAGGCGGTTCCGGCTAGGCGCGCGGTCATCGGCGACGTGTCGCGGCGCGAGGTGGTCATCAGGGTTTGCGCGGCGCCGAACAGGTCGAACAGGGCGCGGGATTGCTGCACGGCACGGGCCGCGTCGGCACCGTCCGCCGGCAGGCGGCCGGCCCGGTCGCAAAACCCACGCCAAGCCTCGGTCATCGGCGGCAGCGCCATGTAGGCATCGGCGGCCAGTACCGCCGGGTCCTTGCTGGTCTGCCACTGGCGGCGCAGCATCTGAGTGCCGAGCCGCGACCCGAGCACTACGTAATCGAGCGCCAGCCCCGGCATCACCGCAATCCGCCGCAGCGGCGCCGGCAGCGTGGCGCCAAGTCTGTCGAGATCGCGGTCGAGCGCCGATACCAGCCGGCCGATCAGCGCGGCGTCGACCCGGTCGCCGGCCCCGGCCGGGCCTGGGTCGATCGCCGCGAAGGCCAGCCGCTGCGCCCCGAGAAACACTTCGAAATCCGCGGCATGGCGCAGGTCGAGCGGCGCAAAAGCTGCATCCAGCTTTGCGTGGTCCGACGCCAGATCCTGGCGCAGCCGGTGTCGCAGGGACGGAGTGCTCGGGTGCAAGAGCGGCGTGTCCTCCATGGGCCAGAGGATCCGGCCTGTCGCGGTAGGGCTATTAAGGCCGATAACGCGGGGTGTGCAAACCTGTTCCGGGGGTGTCAGCTGCATTTCGTGACGGCCTTGGCGCCGCGCCAGCCGGCAAGGCTGCGACAAAAGCGCCGGGCCGCATCGGCGCTTTTGTCGTTTCCCCCGCGGCGGTTCGGCTTACCTTGGCCGTCATGCTCGTGACCCTGCGCCAGATCGCCAAATCCTACAGCTCCGCCGGCGCCGATATTCCGGTGCTGCGCGGCGTCGATCTCGACCTCGCGGCCGGCGAGACGCTGGCGCTGACCGGGGAGTCGGGCTCTGGCAAGTCGACGCTGCTGCATCTGATCGGCGGGCTGGACCGGCCGGACTCCGGCCGGATCGAGGTCGCCGGCACCGAGATCACCGCGCTTGACGACCGCGGCCGCGCGGCGTTGCGCCGCGGCACCGTCGGGGTGGTGTTCCAGCAGTTCAACCTGATCCCGTCGCTGAAGATCGTCGACAACATCGCGTTCCAAGCCCGGCTGGCCGGACGCCACGACCCGTCGCGCGCCGCGGCGCTGGCCGACCGGCTCGGGCTGACCGACCAGCTTGGCAAATACCCCGAACAGCTGTCCGGCGGCCAGCAGCAGCGCACCGCGATCGCCCGCACCCTGGCGGCGCGGCCGCAGCTGGTGCTGGCCGACGAGCCGACCGGCAATCTCGACGAGGACACCGCCGACCAGGTGCTGGCGGTGATGCTGGAACTGGTGGCCGAGACCGGGGCCGGGCTGTTGATGGTGACCCATTCGGAACGGCTGGCGGCGCGGATGGGCCGAAGGCTGCACCTGCACGGCGGACGGGTCGCGTGACCCGGGCGGTGCTGCAGGCGCTGCTGTCGCACTGGCTGCGGTCGCCGCTGCAACTGATCACCCTGATCACCGGGTTGGCGCTGGCGACCGGGCTGTGGTCCGGGGTGCAGGCGATCAACGCCGAGGCGCGGGCCAGCTACGGCGCCGCCGCCGCGGTGCTGGGCGAGGGCAGCTTCGACCAGCTGCTGCCCGACAGCGGCGCCGAGATCCCGCTTTCGACCTACGTGGCGCTGCGCCGCGCCGGCTGGCAGGTCAGCCCGGTGGTGCAGGGCCGGCTGGACGGGGTGCGGCTGGTCGGGATCGACCCGCTGACCGCGCCGGGCGACGTCGGACCGGTGGCCGACGACGGCGCCGAGGTGTCCGAGTTCCTGGCCGGGTCGGGGCAGATCTTCGGCCGCGCCGAGGTGCTGGGCGCGCTGCCCGACACCGGCGCCGCGCTGATCACCGACGCCGATGTCGCGCCGGGCACCGCGATCACCGACATCGGGCTGGCGCAGCGGCTGCTGGGCCGGGCCGGGATCGACCGGCTGCTGGTCGCACCAGTGCAGCCGCGCGGCATCGCTCCGCTCGAGACCGTGGCGCCGGGGCTGACCCGACGCGCGGCGCAGGGCGGGTCCGACATCGCCCGGTTGACCGACAGCTTCCACCTTAACCTGACCGCCTTCGGCCTGCTGTGTTTCGCGGTCGGGATCTTCATCGTGCATGGCGCGGTCGGGCTGGCGTTCGAGCAGCGCCGCACCGTGCTGCGGACGATGCGGGCGCTCGGGGTGCCGCTGACCCGGCTGATCGGCCTGATGCTGGCCGAGCTTCTGGTGCTGGCGCTGGTCGCCGGCGGCCTTGGCGTCGGCCTCGGCTGGCTGCTGGCGGCAAGCCTGCTGCCCGACGTCGCGGCGACGCTGCGCGGGCTGTATGGGGCCGAGGTCGGCGGCGCGCTGTCGTTGCGGCCGATCTGGTGGCTGTCGGGGCTCGGCATCGCGCTGCTCGGCACCGCGCTGGCCTCGGGCGCGGCGCTGTGGCGGCTGGCGCGGATGCCGCTGCTGGCGGCCGGGCAGGGCCGGGCCTGGGCGATGGCCGACGCGCGCGGCGCCCGGCGACAGGGCGGCGTCGCGCTGGGGCTGCTGGCGATCGCCGCCGGGCTGGCGCTCTGGGGCGACGGGCTGACCGCCGGCTTCGCGCTGCTGGGCGCGGGGCTGGTCGGCGCGGCGCTGGCGCTGCCGGTGCTGCTTGGCGCGGCGCTGGCGCTGGGCGCGCGGCTGGCGCCGGGGCCGGTGGCGCAATGGTTCTGGGCCGACACCCGGCAGCAGCTGCCCGGGCTGTCGCTGGCGCTGATGGCGCTGCTGCTGGCGATGGCGGCGAACGTCGGGGTCTCGACCATGGTGAGTTCGTTCCGCCAGACCTTCACCGGATTTCTCGACCAGCGGCTGGCGCCCGAGCTTTACCTCGAGGCCGACGACGCGGCGCAGGCGGCGGCGCTCGCGGCGTTCCTGGCGCCACGGGTCCGGTCGGTGCTGCCGCTGGCCTCGGTCGAGACCAGCGTGGCCGGGGTGCCTGCGCAGCTGAACATGGCGCGGCCCGATCCGACCTATGCCGAGAACTGGCGCTTCCTGCAATCGGCGCCCGACGCTTGGGAGCGGCTGGCGGCGGGCGACGGGGTGCTGATCAATGAACAGCTCGGCCGCCGCGCCGGGCTGGGGCTTGGCGACCCGGTGCCGGTCGGCGCCGACGCGCCATTGCCGGTGCTGGGGATCTACGGCGATTACGGCAACCCGGTCGGCCAGGTGATCGTCACCGAGGCGCTGTTCGCCAGGCTGCACCCCGGGATCGACCCGCTGCGCTTCGGGCTGCGGCTTGATCCGGGCGCGGTGCCGGCGCTGCGCCGCGATCTCGAGGCCTGGGGTCTGGACCCGTCGGCGATGACCGACCAGGCGGCGCTGAAGGCGTTCTCGCTGTCGGTGTTCGAGCGGACGTTCTCGGTCACCGCCGCGCTCAACGTGCTGACCCTCGCGGTGGCCGGTTTCGCGATCCTGATGAGCCTGCTGACGCTGGCGGCGCTGCGGCTGCCGCAGCTGGCGCCGGTCTGGGCGCTCGGGCTGACCCGCGCGCGGCTGGCGTGGCTCGAGATGGCGCGGGCGGTGCTGCTGGCGGCGCTGACGACGGCGCTGGCGCTGCCGCTGGGCTTGGCGCTGGCCTGGGTGTTGCTTAGCATCGTCAACGTCGCCGCCTTCGGCTGGCGGCTGCCGATGTTCCTGTTCCCGGCCGATTACGCGGTGCTGGCCGGGTTGGCGCTGGTCGCGGCGGCCTTGGCGGCACTGTGGCCGGCTTGGCGGCTGGCGCGAACGCCGCCGGCGGCGCTGTTGGGGGTGTTTGCCAATGAACGCTAGGGCGCTGCTGATCACGCTGCTGCTGGTCCCCGGCGCCGGGCTGACGCAGGGCTTCGCCGGCCTGGCCGGCGCCGCCGGCGAGTTCTCGGTGCCGCAGCGTGGCGAAACCCCGCAGTTCCCGCGCGATCACGGCGCGCATCCCGATTACCGGATCGAATGGTGGTATTTGACAGCCAACCTGACCGGCCCGGACGGCACCGCCTACGGGCTGCAATGGACGCTGTTCCGGTCAGCGCTGGCGCCGGTCGAGGCCGAGGGCTGGGCGTCGCCGCAGATCTGGCTGGGCCACGCCGCGGTCACCACGCCTGTGCGCCAGCACGTCGCCGAGCGGCTGGCGCGCGGCGGCATCGGCCAGGCCGGGGTCGACGCGGCGCCGTTCGAGGCCTGGATCGACGACTGGCGGATGGCGGGCGATGATTTCGACGGCTTGCAGCTTTCGGCCAGCGGTCCCGACTTCGGCTACGAGATGACGCTGCGCGCCGACGGGCCGCTGGTGCTGCACGGCGATGCCGGGTTCTCGGTCAAGTCCGCCGAGGGCCAGGCCAGCTGGTATTACTCGCAGCCGTTCTTCGAGATCAGCGGCGAGCTCGACCTGCCGGAGGGCCGGATTCCGGTGACCGGCACCGCCTGGTTCGACCATGAATGGTCGTCGCAACCGCTGTCGGAACGGCAGACCGGCTGGGACTGGTTCTCGCTGGGATTCGACGACGGCGCCCGGCTGATGGGATTCAGGCTGCGCGAAGGCGCCGCGACCGGCTATACCTATGCCAGCTGGATCGAGCCGGACGGCAGCGTCACCGCCTATCCCGACGGGGCCTTCGCCGCCGAACCGCTGGACCAGGCCACGGTGGCGGGGCGCGAGGTGCCGCTGCTGTGGCGCGTGACGCTGCCCGATCGCGGCGTCGATCTGCAGGTGGCGGCGCTGAACCCCGACGCCTGGATGGCGGTGACGCCGCCATATTGGGAAGGACCGGTGCTGGTGACGGGCAGCCACGCCGGGCGCGGCTATCTGGAGATGACCGGCTATGACTGATGAAACCGTGACCGACGATCCGAGGACCGACGATCCGACGACGCTGTCGGAGTTGCGCGCCCTGACCATGGCGCGGCTGCAGGCCGGGGTCGTCGACCAGACCGCGGCGGCGCGGCACCCGGCACTGGCGACTCGCGACTCCGATGGCTGGCCGGCGGTCCGGACCCTGGTGCTGCGCCGGTTCGACCCGCAGGACTGGGTGCTCGATCTGCATAGCGACGCCGATGCGTCGAAGGTGCTGCAGCTGACCGACGATCCGCGGGCGATGCTGCATGTCTGGGACCCGCAGGTGCAGCTGCAGATCCGGCTACGCGCGCATGTGACCCGGCTGCACGGCGAAGAGGTGGCGGCGCTGTGGGACAAGGTGCCCGAGTCCTCGCGCGAGGCCTATGGCGCGGTGCCGCCGCCGGGCACGTCGATCCCGGCGGCGGATGCCTGGCGGCCGAACCCGCGGCCGGCCCGCTTCGCGGTGCTGCGCTGCCGCGTCACTCGGATCGAGGCGCTGCATCTGGGCAATCGGCACCGCCGCGCGCGGTTCGAGCGCGAGACCGGCTGGCAGGGCGGTTGGCTGGTGCCATAGCCGTGACATTCGGCGCTCTGGCGTGGCCGGTGTGCGCGGGCTAGACCGGCGCGCATGACACCGATCCTGCCCCTGACCCGCGACCTCGTTCTGATCGGCGGTGGCCATGCCCATGCGCTGCTGCTGCGGCGCTGGGGCATGGACCCGCTGCCCGGGGCGCGGCTGACGCTGATCGATCCCGGCCCGACCACCGCCTATTCCGGCATGCTGCCCGGCTTCGTCGCCGGGCATTACCCGCACCAGGCGCTGCAGATCGACCTGGTGAAGCTGGCGCGCTTCGCCGGGGCGCGGCTGATCCTCGGACCGGCCGAACACATCGACCTGGCGGCGCGCAGCGTCACCGTGGCCGGGCGACCGCCGATCGGCTTCGACCTGGCCTCGCTCGATGTCGGCATCACCTCGGCGATGCCGCGGCTGCCGGGCTTCGCCGAGCACGGCGTGCCGGCCAAGCCGCTGGGGCCGTTCGCCGCGCGCTGGGGCGCGTTCCGCGACGGCGCGGGCCCGGCGCGGGTGGTGGTGATCGGCGGCGGCGTCGCCGGGGCCGAGCTGGCGATGGCGGCGGCGCATGGGCTGCGGACGCGCGCGGCGCGGGTGACGATCCTAGACCAGGGCCCGGTTTTGGGCGCGCTGTCGCAGCGGGCGCGGCACCTGGTGCTCGGCCGGATGGCGGCGCTCGGGATCGAGGTGGTCGAGCGGGCGCAGGTGACCCGGGTGGCCGCCGACCACGTGGCCTTGGCCGATGGCCGGCAGCTGCCGTCGGACTTCACCATCGGCGCCGCCGGGGCGCAGCCGCATGGCTGGCTGGCCGGCTGCGGGCTGGCGCTGGACGACGGCTTTGTCGCGGTCGACCCGACGCTGCGGTCGAGCGACGCGTCGGTCTTCGCGGTGGGCGATTGCGCCCATATGGTCGAGACGCCGCGCAGCAAGGCCGGCGTCTACGCGGTCCGGCAGGCGCCGGTGTTGCTGCACAACCTGCGCGCGGCGCTGTCGGGCGGGCGGATGCGGCGCTACCGGCCGCAGCGCGACTATCTCAAGCTGGTGTCGCTCGGGGCGCGGTCGGCGATGGCCGAGAAATGGGGCCGGCCATTGGCGCATCCGCTGCTGTGGCGCTGGAAGGACCGTATCGACACTCGCTTCATGGACCGCCTGTCGGAGTTGCCGGCGATGGCGCAGCCGCAATTGCCGGCGCGGGTTGCCGACGGCGTCGCCGCGGCGCTGGGCGACAAGCCGATGTGCGGCGGCTGCGGCGCCAAGGTCGGTCGCGGCGCGCTGCGCGAGGCGCTGGCGACGCTGCCGCCGCTGTCGCGCGACGATGTCGCGGCGCTGCCCGGTGACGACGCGGCGATGCTGCGCACCGGCGGCGCACGGCAGGTGATCTCGACCGACCACCTGCGCGCCGCGGTCGAGGACCCGGTGCTGATGACGCGGATCGCGGCGATCCATGCGCTGGGTGACATCTGGGCGATGGCGGCGCGGCCGCAGGCCGCCACCGTCAGCCTGATCCTGCCGCGGATGTCGGCCGATCTGCAGCGCCGCAGCATGGCCGAGGTCATGGCCGCGGCGCGGTCGGTGATGGACGCGGCCGGCGCGGCGATCGTCGGTGGCCACAGCTCGCTCGGATCCGAGTTCACCGTCGGTTTCACCGTCACCGGGATCTGCGATGCCGACCCGGTGACGCTGGCCGGGGCGCGGCCCGGGGCGGCGCTGATCCTGACCAAGCCGATCGGGTCGGGCACCATCCTCGCGGCCGAGATGGCCGGCCGTGCCGGCGGCGCGGTGGTCGCCGGGGCCTGGGCCGCGATGCTGCAGCCGCAGGGCGAGGCCGCGGCGATCCTGGGCGGGGCGCAGGCGATGACCGACGTCACCGGCTTTGGCCTGGCCGGGCATCTGTCGGGGATCTGCGAGGCCTCGGGCTGCGGCGCCGAGCTGCGGCTTTCGGAGGTCCCGCTGTTGCCCGGCGCGCTGGACCTGGCAGAGGCGGGGGTCCGCTCGACGCTGTTTGCCGACAATCTCGCCGGGGCTGGCGCGGTGGTTCTTGGGGCCGGCGGCGCCCGCGCCGATCTGATGTTCGACCCGCAGACCGCCGGCGG
>JBFGEI010000133.1:0-8034 GCA_041580155.1 Limimaricola sp. | reverse complement strand
GAACCGTCGCAAGGGGCCGGCGGTGCAGGGCCCGCGGGCGCAGGCCGACCGGATGCGCTATCGCAGCGCCATGCTGAGCGAAATGCAGTCATGCGAGAACCTGACGATTGTCGAAGGCGAAGTCGCGGATTTTACTATGGAAAACGGCGAGGTCGCCGGTGTGGTCCTGGCCGATGGCAGCGCGATTCCGGCGCGGTCGGTGGTGCTGACCACCGGGACGTTCCTGCGCGGCGTGATCCATCTTGGCGACGTCAGCCGGCCAGGTGGCCGGGTCGGCGACAATGCTTCGGTGCGGTTGGCCGAGCGGCTCGACGGGTTCGACCTGCCACTCGGGCGGCTCAAGACCGGCACGCCGCCGCGGCTCGATGGGCGGACCATCGACTGGGCATCGCTGGAGATGCAGCCCGGCGACGATGATCCGGTGCTGTTCTCGTTCCTGTCCGGTGCTCCGGCAGCGCGGCAGATTTCCTGCGGCATCACCCATACCAACGCGAAGACCCACGAGATCATCCGGCAGAACCTGTCGCGATCGGCGATGTACGGCGGCCATATCCAAGGTGTCGGTCCGCGCTACTGTCCGTCGATCGAGGACAAGGTGGTGCGGTTCGCCGAGAAAGACTCGCACCAGATTTTCCTTGAGCCGGAAGGACTTGATACCCACACGGTCTATCCGAACGGGATCTCGACCTCGCTGCCGGTCGACGTGCAAGAGGCTTATGTCCGGTCGATTGCCGGCCTGTCCGACGTCATCATCGAACAGCCCGGCTATGCCATCGAATACGACTACGTCGATCCGCGCGCGCTGAGCCCGGCTCTGGCGGTCCGCCAGGTCCCGGGGCTGTTCCTGGCCGGCCAGATCAACGGCACCACCGGCTACGAAGAGGCGGCGGCGCAGGGCCTGGTCGCCGGGTTGAACGCGGCGCGCCGGGCGCAGGGCCGCGACGATGTCGTGTTCAGCCGCGCCACCAGCTACATCGGTGTGATGATTGACGACCTGATCACGCGCGGGGTCACCGAACCCTACCGGATGTTCACCTCGCGCGCCGAATTCCGGCTGGCGCTGCGCGCCGACAACGCCGACCAGCGGCTCACCGAATTCGGCCGCACCGCCGGTTGCGTCGGCGAGACACGTTGGAGCAGCTATTCGGCCAAGGCGGATCGTCTGAAGGCGGGCAGGGCGCTGCTCGACCAGCGCAGCTACACGGCGCGATCGATCGCCGCGACCGGGGTCAACATCAACCCCGACAAGCCGAACCGCAGCGCTTACGAGATCCTGTCGCTGGCCGATGCCGATTTCCCGACCCTGCTGGCGCTCGATCCCGAGCTTGACCAGGTGGCGCCCGATGTTCGCGACCAGCTGAAACGCGACGCCACCTACGCGACCTACATCACCAGGCAGCAGCAGGATGTCGACGCCATGCTGCGCGACGAGGCGGTCACGATTCCCGCCGATCTGGACATCGATGCGCTGGCCGGCCTGTCGACCGAGCTGAAGCTGAAGCTGGCCAAGACGCGGCCGGTCTCCATCGCCCATGCCTCGCGGATTGACGGGATGACCGCATCCGGGTTGATGATCCTGCTGGCCGCGGTTCGGCGCGATAAGGTTGCCCGGTCGGCATGATGGAAGATCTGGATCTTGCGGGCG
Source organism: Limimaricola sp. (assembly GCA_041580155.1). Taxonomy (GTDB): domain Bacteria; phylum Pseudomonadota; class Alphaproteobacteria; order Rhodobacterales; family Rhodobacteraceae; genus Limimaricola. Next base: position 6,389 of record JBFGEI010000133.1, on the reverse strand, counting down.
TCGCTGTTTCACGTGAAACAATGGCCGAGTTGGAACGCTTCGCCGGGCTGGTGCAGAAGTGGTCGCCGAAGATCAACCTGGTGTCGGCGCGCAGCCTCGACGATATCTGGCAGCGCCATGTCGTCGACTCGGTGCAACTTTATCGCTTTGCGCCGGACCGCTTCGACCATTGGGTCGACCTTGGCAGCGGGGCAGGCTTCCCCGGCGTAGTCATGGCATTGCTTTCAAAGCGAAATCTGACGGAATCCCGGTTTACGCTGATCGAGAGCGACCAGCGCAAGGCGGCATTTCTGCGGACCGCGATCCGCGAATTCGGGCTGAATGCCGTCGTGCTGTCCGAGCGGATCGAGGCGGTCGCGCCGCTCGGCGCCAATGTGGTCTCGGCGCGGGCGCTGGCGGTGCTCGATCAACTGCTCGAGCTGTCGGCACGCCATCTCGGCCCGGATGGCATCTGCCTCTTCCCGAAAGGTCGGCGCGCCGAAGACGAGATCGCAGCGGCACGCAAGCTCTGGTCCTTCGATCTCGACGACCAGCAAAGCCGGACCGACCCCGAGGGCCGCATTCTGAAGATCGAAAGGATCTCGCGTGACTGAGACCGCCGCGACCGCATCGACCAAGATCATCGCGATCGCAAACCAGAAGGGCGGGGTGGGCAAGACCACCACCGCGATCAACCTCGGCGCGTCGCTGGCCAAGCTGGGCCGCAAGGTGCTGCTGGTCGATCTCGATCCGCAGGGCAACGCCTCGACCGGGCTCGGCGTCGATGCCGAACGCCGCGAAGCCAGCACCTATGATCTGCTGCTGGGCGACATGGCGCCCGAAGAAGCGATCCAAGCCACAAATGTCGACGGCCTGTCGATCGTCCCGGCGACGACCGACCTCAGCTCGGCCGATGTCGAGCTGCTGTCGCATGACCGGCGCAGCCACCTGCTGCATAACGCCCTGCGCGGCAACGGTATTTCGGCGGCGGCCTATGATTATATCTTTATCGACTGCCCGCCTGCGCTGAACATCCTGACGGTCAACGCAATGGTGGCGGCGCATTCGATCATCGTGCCGCTGCAAAGCGAATTCTTCGCGCTCGAGGGTCTGTCGCAGCTGATGCTGACCCTGCGCGAGGTCCGGCAGACCGCGAATTCGTCGCTGCGGATCGAGGGCATCGTGCTGACCATGTACGACCGCCGGAACAATCTGTCGCAGCAGGTCGAAGCCGATGCGCGGCAGAACCTCGGCGATCTGGTGTTCCGCACCGTGGTCCCGCGCAATGTGAGGTTGAGCGAGGCCCCGTCGCATGCGATGCCTGTGCTCGACTACGACCCGGCGTCGTCGGGCAGCCGGGCCTACCAGGCCCTGGCCGCGGAACTGTTGGAACGTGAGCGCTGAGGAGCGGCAGATGGTCGAGAAGACGAGCAGGACCCGAGGGCTGGGCAGAGGACTTTCCGCATTGATGGCCGACGTGACCAATGACCATATCGTGGCGCCCGACCGCCCGCGCCGGCCGGATCTGACGGTCCCGGTCGAGAAGATCCGGCCCAATCCGGACCAGCCGCGGCGGCATTTCGACGAAGAGGCGCTGGCCGAGCTCGCCGCCTCGATCCGCGAGAAGGGCGTGATCCAGCCGCTGATCGTCCGGCGCGACCCGAACCGCGACGGCGGCTTCGAGATCGTTGCCGGCGAACGCCGCTGGCGCGCCTCGCAGATCGCCAAGCTGCACGAGCTGCCGGTGATCGTCCGCGAGTACACCGATACCGAAGTTCTCGAAGTCGCGATCATCGAGAACATCCAGCGCGCCGATCTCAACGCGATCGACGAGGCCGCGGGCTATCGGCAGTTGATGGACCGCTTCGGCCATACCCAGGAACAGTTGGCCAGCGCGCTTGGCAAGAGCCGCAGCCATATCGCCAACCTGATGCGGCTGTTGTCGCTGCCCGACGACGTGCAGGGGCTGCTGACCTCGGGCCAGCTGACCGCGGGCCACGCCAGGACTTTGGTTGGCAACGAAAAAGCCTCGCTGCTGGCGCAGCAGATGCTGCAGCGCGGCATGTCGGTGCGCCAGGCCGAGGCGCTGGTGCGCAAGCCGGGCAAGCCGGACACGCCGCAGGCGGCGCGCAATAGTCAGAAAGACGCCGACACGATCCAGATCGAACGCGAGCTGTCCGCGGCGCTCAATATGGGCGTCAGCATCGATCACAGCGCCGGCGAAGAGGGCGGCAAGCTGGTGTTGCGCTATCGCAATCTCGAGCAGCTCGACGATCTTCTGCGCACTCTGTCGGGCGATTAATCGACCAGCAACGCCCGCAGCACCGCGTTCAGGATCGGTCGTCCTGACGCGGTGACGCGCAGCTGGTCGTCGTCCAGGCTGACCAGCTGCATATCCTGCAACTCGCGGATAGAGCTCAGGAATTTCGAAGCGTCGCGCGGCATCACCCGGGCGATGTCGATGCCCTCGGCCAGCCGCAGACCCATCATCAGCCGCTCTTCACGCGCTGCTTCCGGGTCGACGATCTCGCGCGGCAGCTCGGCGGCGCCGCCGCCTTCGACGATCTTCAACCATTCGCCAGGCGCTTTCGGCGCCTCGGTGGCGATCCGCCGGCCGTCCAGCGTCAACCGGCCATGCGCCCCCGGGCCGACGCCGATCCAGTCGCCCGACCGCCAGTAGATCATGTTGTGCCGGCTTTCGAGACCGGGCTTGGCGTGGTTCGAGATCTCGTACCCTGGCAGCCCGGCCGCCGCGGTGATCTCTTGGGTCAGCGCGTACATGTCGGCCGACCGATCCTCGTCGGGCAGGCCGCGCAGCCGGCCGGCGGCCAGCCGGTCGCCGAAGGCGGTGCCGTCCTCGACCGTCAGCTGGTAAAGCGACAGGTGATCGACGGCGAAGTCCAACGCCTGGCGCAGCTCGCGCTCCCAGTCGGACAGAGTCTGGTCCTGGCGCGCGTAGATCAGGTCGAAACTGACCCTGTCGAAGGCGGTTCGCGCGATATCGAAGGCGGCCAGGCCTTCGGCGACGCTGTGCAGCCGACCCAGCTTGCGCAGGTCGGTGTCGTTCAGCGCCTGCATCCCCATCGACACCCGGGTGACGCCGGCGGCGCGGTAGCCCGAGAACCGGTCCGCCTCGATCGAGGTCGGGTTGGCCTCGAGCGTCACCTCGATGTCGTTGGACAAAGTCCAGCGCGCCGCGACCCGATCGAGGATCGCAGCGACCAGCGACGGGTCCATCAGGCTTGGCGTCCCGCCGCCGAAGAACACGGAGCCGAGCACCCGGCCCGGAGTTTCCGCGGCGACCCGGTCAAGCTCGGCCAGGTAGGCGCGACCCCAGCGGTCCTGGTCAATCCGCGCCGCGACATGGCTGTTGAAGTCGCAATACGGGCATTTGGATTGGCAGAATGGCCAATGGACATAGAGCCCGAAGCCGCCGATCTGCCAGCTTTCGAGCCGCGGATCAGGCAAAACAGCCGGCGATCAGCTTGCCGAAGGCATCGGCGCGGTGGCTCATCGCGTTCTTCTGGTCCGCCGACATCTCGGCGAAGGTCTCGGTCTTGCCGTCGGGCTGGAACATTGGATCGTAGCCGTGACCGACTTGACCGCGCGGCGGCCAGATCACCTGGCCGTCGACCCGGCCTTCGAAGATCTCCTCGTGGCCGTCCGGCCAGGCCAGGATTAGGGTGCAGCAGAACCGGGCGGTTCGCGGCGCCGGCGCGGCGCGTTCCTCGAGCAGACCCCAGGTCTTCGCCATCGCCGCGCCGAAATCGCGGCCGGTCGGGGTTTCGGCCCAGTCGGCGGTGTAGACACCGGGCGCGCCGTCCAGTGCCGCGACCTCGATGCCGCTGTCGTCGGCCAGCGCCGGCAGACCGGTCGCGGCAACCGCGGCGCGGGCCTTGATCCGGGCGTTGCCGATGAAGCTGTCCTCGGTCTCCTCGGGTTCGGGCAGGCCGTGGTCGGCGTTGCTGGTCAGCGTCACGCCGTAGGGCCCGAGAAGGGCGCGGAATTCGTCGAGCTTGCCGGCGTTGTGGGTGGCGATCACCAGCCTGTCGCCGTCGAACCGCCGCATCACGACACCGCCGCGATCTGCGCTTCGGCGAGCCTGGCGCAGCCGGCCTCGGCGAGGTCGAGCAGGATGCCCATCTGATCGCGCGAGAAGGTCGAGCCTTCGGCCGACATCTGCACCTCGATCAGCCGCTGGCCGGTGATCACGAAGTTGCCGTCGGTGCCGGCTTCGCTGTCCTCGGGGTAGTCGAGATCGAGCACCGGCTGCCCGGCATAGAGACCGCAGCTGACCGCAGAGACCGGGGTGCCGAGCGGATCGCTGGTCACCAGACCGGCTTTCATCAGCTTCTGCACCGCCAGCTTCATCGCCACCCAGCCGCCGGTAATCGCGGCGCAGCGGGTGCCGCCATCGGCCTGGATCACGTCGCAGTCGATCAGGATCTGCCGTTCGCCAAGCGCCACCATGTCGACGCCGGCGCGCAGCGACCGGCCGATCAGCCGCTGGATTTCCTGCGTCCGGCCGGACTGCTTGTCCTTGGCCTCGCGGCGCATCCGGGTGTTGGTGGCGCGCGGCAGCATGCCGTATTCGGCGGTGACCCAGCCCTGGCCCGAATTGCGCTTGAACGGCGGCACCCGCTCTTCGACGGTCGCGGTGCAGATCACATGGGTGTCGCCGACCCTGATCAGGCACGAGCCTTCGGCGTGCCGGCTGAAGCCGGTTTCGATCACGATCGGGCGCATTTCGTCGGTAGTCCGGCCGGAGGGGCGCATCGGGGTCTTCCTTTCAACTATTGGTCACGCGCATACGCCTGTGGCGCCGCAAATCCAAGCCGCGCCGTGGCGGCGCGACCGTGGAACCGCGCGGTTGCGACCGCTGGGCGCGCCACATTGACCTCGGGTCGGGGCGCGGCTAGTTTGCCGTGCCCTGTCCGGGATGGAACCTAATGGCCGACAGATCCCCGTTGATCGACGACATGAACGAACGCTCGCGCGAGGTGTTTCGCCGCGTCGTCGAAGGCTATCTCGAAACCGGCGCGCCGGTCGGGTCGCGGACCCTGACCCGGCACATGTCCGAACAGGTCAGCGCCGCGACGATTCGCAACGTGATGCAGGATCTCGAACATCTCGGCCTGCTCGGCAGCCCGCATGTCAGCGCCGGCCGGATTCCGACCCAGCTCGGGTTGCGGATGTTCGTCGACGGGCTGCTCGAGGTCGGCGACCTCGACGGCGAGGATCGCAAGCGGCTCGACGAGACCGGCGGTGGTGACGGCGACGTGGCGACGCTGCTGGACCGGGTCGGCAGCGCGCTGTCGGGGATCACCCGCGGCGCGTCGCTGGTGCTGACGCCGAAGCACGAGGCGCCGATCCGTCATATCGAATTCGTGTCGCTGTCGCCGGACCGGGCGCTGGTGGTGCTGGTGTTCGCCGACGGCCACGTGGAAAACCGGCTGTTCGCGCCGCCGCCGGGCCAGACCCCGTCGTCGATGCGCGAGGCGGCGAATTTTCTCAACGGGCTGGCCGGTGGCCGGACGCTGTCGGAGCTGGCCGGGGTGATCGGCCGCGAGATCAAGGCGCGGCGCCAGGAGATCGACCGGCTGGCCGCCGAGCTGGTCGAATCCGGGCTGGCGACCTGGGTCAACCCGGGCGAGCAGGGCGAGAGGCTGATCGTGCGCGGTCGCGGCAACCTGCTGGGCGGGGCCGGCCAGGAGGCCGATCTCGACCTGATCCGGTCGCTGTTCGACGATCTCGAGCGCAAGCGCGACATCGCGCAGTTCCTCGACCTGGCCGAGGAGGGCGACGGGGTGCGGATTTTCATCGGCTCCGAGAACAAGCTTTTCTCACTTTCGGGTTCCTCTCTCGTCGTTTCTCCTTATATGAACGCCGACCGTAAGATCATCGGCGCCGTGGGCGTCATCGGGCCGACCCGTCTCAACTACGGACGGATCGTGCCCATCGTGGACTACACAGCACAGCTGGTCGGAAAGCTGGTCTCCGACCGGTCCTGAAGGGAATAGAGTGATGGCAGAGCAAGACGAACCGCGCAGCCTGGACGAGCTGGCAGCCGAGGTGGACGAATCCGGCGAGGTGTTCTCCGAGCCGGCGCCGGACAGCGACGAGCTCGAGACGCTGCGCGCCGAGCGCGACGAGATTCGCGACCGTTTCATGCGGGCGCTGGCCGATGCCGAGAACACCCGCAAGCGCGCCGAGCGCGACCGGCGCGAGGCCGAGAACTACGGCGGCTCGAAGCTGGCGCGCGACCTGCTGCCGGTGCATGACAACCTGCGCCGCGCGCTCGACGCGATCGCCGAGGACCAGCGCGCCGCGCAGGCCGCGCTGATCGAGGGCATCGAGCTGACGATGCGCGAGCTGCTGAGCGTGTTCAAGAAGCACGGGATCCACCCGAT
>JBFGEI010000132.1:0-8066 GCA_041580155.1 Limimaricola sp. | reverse complement strand
CGGCACGCTCGACGACCTCTCCTCCACATCCTTTCTCGGCGACATCGCGTCGATGCGCCACGAGACCCAGCAACCGAGGATCTTCGCGACATGACAATGAACGGCCCCTTGCGCATAGGCATCGGCGGCCCGGTTGGCGCCGGGAAGACCACGCTCACCGCCGCACTGGCCCGCGCGCTGTCGCCGGATCACTCGATCGGCGTCATCACCAACGACATCTACACGCAGGAGGACGCCGAGGCCTTGATGCGGATGCAGATCCTGCCCGGCGACAGGGTGATCGGTGTCGAAACGGGCGGCTGCCCGCACACCGCGATCCGCGAGGATGCGAGCCTCAACCTCGCCGCCGTGGCCGAGCTGGAGCGGCGGCATCCCGGGATCGAGGTGGTGCTGATCGAGAGCGGCGGCGACAACCTCTCGGCCACGTTTTCGCCCGAGCTGGCCGACATGACGGTCTACGTGATCGACGTCGCGGCGGGCGAGGAGATCCCACGCAAGGGCGGTCCGGCGATCACCCGTTCGGATCTTCTGGTGATCAACAAGACCGACCTCGCACCCCATGTCGGCGCCTCTCTCGAGGTGATGGCCCGCGACGCCTCGCGGATGCGCGGCGACCGGCCCGTGGTGTTCAGCAGCCTGCGCCACGGCGTCGGGGTCGACGAGGTGCTCGGGCGCCTGCGCGAGATGGGTGGACTTGTGCCGCAGAGGGTCTCGACACTGGCGTAGGCTCGGCGCCGGGTCGGCGCCGGGTCGGCTTCGGGTCGACGCCTTCCCGACCCGGCCGATCCATGACCTGTGGCCCTGTCCTTGGATCGACGCGACCTCTCCCGAGATCCGGCAAGGCGGGCGCATCGTGCCCGTCACGATTCGCCATCCTGCCCGACCCGGTCGCGCGACATGGCGCATTGCCATCGGCGTCTTGCACAACGTGGCGGCCGTCCGCCGCCTGTTGGGGGCAATCCTGATCGCGCAGACCAAGAAATGGGCCGTGCCGCTCTTGCGATGCATGACGCTGGCACAGCTTGCTGCGGTGCAGCGTCCCCGCTGAGGAGATCGGCGCGCCGCGTCCGACAAGGATCGGCGTCCCGAGCCACCCAAGCCCGCCTGGTGGCGGGCCCGCGTGGATTATGCGGCGCTCTTCCATTTCACCGGGGTGACGTAGACGATGCTGTCACCGACGCTGACCATCACCTCACCGTCCTGGATGTTGATCTGCAGCTTCATCGCGCGGCTTGCCAGCTTCGCGAGTTCGCTTGTGTCGTTCTCGGAAAAGTTGATCACTTGGAGGTTGTCGAACCGGGTGGTGCTGTTCTTGATCTTTTCCCACCATATCTCGGCGGTCCTGCCGCCGTAGGGATAGACGATCACCTTGTCGGCCTTGCCGCAGGACTGACGCATCAACTTCTCGCTCGGGAGCCCCAAAGCCACCCAAACATCAAGCTCGCCGCTCAGGCTTTTCTGCCAGATGTCCGGCTCGTCATCCGTCGAAAGCCCCTTCGTCATCTCGAGATGCTCATGGGCATTCAGCGCGAAAGCCACGATGCGCACCATCAGCCGCTCGTCGGTTTCCGAGGGGTGCCTGGCGACCGTCAGCTTGTGGGTCTCGTAGTAGTGACGATCCATGTCGGACACCGAAAGCTCAACTTTGTAGATCGTGGCCTTTAGCGCCATGGTTCGTTCCAATATTGCGAAGATCGGGATGCCTACTGCGTCTGCTGACCATGTGAAAGCAGATAAACCGGCCACGGATGCGGCGGATCGGGCAGGTGTTGCCGGGTTCATGCGACCGGACGGTGCAGGGTTGGTCGGGCCGCATCCGGCCTCGTGCCGCGTAGCACCGACATCTGTTGCAGCCGGTCCAGCAGGTCTGCGTTTGAAAACAAGGGATGTCCTGTTGGCATGCCGCGTCGCCAGCACGAAGGCGGCTGGGCAAGATTTGTGGTATGCACCGAGCCATGCAGCCTATCTTCACACTGCATCAACTAACGCTCGAGAATGCCCATCTCCTGATGGGAGCGGATGTCTTCGATCATCCGGTCGATCCGGCGCAGCTATCGGCCTTTGTCGAGAACACGCACCACGAGTTGATATTCGCGATTTCCGAAACCAAGGTCGTCGGGTTGGCGTCGGGAGCAATCCTGCTGCATCCCGACAAGCCACCGATCTTCTTCGTCAACGAGGTCGGCGTCGACGCGAACATGAGGTCGAAGGGGATCGCAACCGCACTTCTGCAAAAGCTGCTGGACGTCGCCCGCAGACGCGGCTGCCAGGGCATCTGGCTTGCGACCGAGGTGGACAACGACGAAGCTCGCGGGCTCTACCGCAAGCTGAAGGCGCGCGAAACCGAGGGTTTCGTGATCTACGACTGGGACGGGGCGATGGACAGGTAGGCGGGCAACGACAAGACGGCTGCAAAGACAGGACGCATCAAGCATTCAACGCCGCGACCCCGAAATCGAATGTCCGGTGTCTGTCGGCCGACCTGCCCAAACGAGGTGCCTGGCCTGCTGATATGGTCTTGTCGCGTCACGGATTTCATCCCGTTCCCGGCCCAAACGGCGTCAACCCAGCCCAAGGTCGCGCACCGCGTCGCCAAGCGCCTGGCGCAGAAGCCGCAGCGCCGGTGCCGGCTCTTCCTCGGCCCGCACCATGATCCCGACCGGCCCGGCCGCGGCCGACAGGTCGAGTGGCAGCGCGACCAGCCGCCCTTCGGCGATGTCGCGTTCAACGACCCCGTGCGAGATGATCCAGACCGCCCGGGCCTCGCCAAGCGCCATCGCCCGGCCGAAGGCGCCGGAGACGCTTTCGACCCGGTTGCGTGGAATCCCGGCGCCGCTGGCGATCATCGCCCGGTCGACCAGCGGCCGGATCGCCGATCTTTCCGACGGGTAGACCACCGGGCCGTCGGCAAGTCGCGACAGCTCCGTCGCGGTCGCCAGCGGGTGATCCGGCGCCACCACCGCCACCACATGCTCCGAGTAGAGCTGGGTGAACGACAGGCCGGTCATGGTCTCGGCCTCGCCAAGCCGACCCACCACCATGTCGAGATGGCCGGCGCGCAGCCGGTCGGTGAGATAGCCATGCGGACCGTCCTCGAGATGCAGGATCGCGCCGGGGGCGTAGCCGCTCAGAATCCGGCTGGCGGCGGGCAGCAGCTTGGAGGCGACGCTGGGCAGCGCGCCGACGAAGATCCGCGCCGCGGTGCCGGACGCCATCTCGGACAGGCTGGTCACGCCCTGCCGGATCGACGCCAGGCTCATCTCGGCGAATTGCAGGAACACCGTGCCTTCGCGGCTGAGCGTGACCCCGCCCCGGTCGCGGTGCAGCAACTGCGCGCCGAGCAGCGCCTCGAGTTCCTTGAGCGTCTTTGAGATCGCCGGCTGGGTCAGGTTGAGCAGCGCCGCCGCCCGCTTGAAGCTGCGGTGACGGGCGATCTCGACGAAGACCTCGACATGGCGGATCTTGATGCGGCGGTCCATCTGGTTTCCAATTTCGGCAAGAAAGCTGCACGAGACATCATTTCACTTGCCAGTAATTCGCGGCTAGTCTCGGGGCAACCCAGCGAAGGACAGGCCGATCGTGAGAACGCAGGTCGTCATCATCGGCGGCGGGCCGTCGGGGCTGCTGCTGTCGCAGCTGCTGCACATCCGCGGCATCGACAGCGTCGTGCTCGAACGCAAGACCCGCGCGCATGTGCTGGGGCGGATCCGCGCCGGGGTGCTGGAACGCGGCCTGCTCGGGCTGATGCAGGAGGCCGGGATCGCCGAGCGGATGCTGCGCGAGGGCGACCCGCACGACGGCACGCTGATCGCCCATGACGGCGAGATGTTCCATATCGATTTCAAGGCGCTGACTGGACATTCGGTGATGGTCTACGGCCAGACCGAGGTGACGCGCGACCTGTACGACGCACGCGAGAAGGCCGGCGGCCGCATCGATTTCGAAGTCGACCACGTCGAGATCCATGGCGCCGATCGCGACGCGCCCTTCGTCAGCTTTCACCGCGGCGGCAGCGAGCACCGGATCGACTGCGAGTTCATCGCCGGCTGCGACGGGTTTCACGGTGTCAGCCGGCAAAGCATCCCGCTGCGCTCGCGCCGCGAATTCGAGAAGCTCTACCCGTTCGGCTGGCTCGGCATCCTCAGCGAAACGCCCCCGGTCGGCGACGAGCTGATCTACGCCAATTCGGAGCGCGGCTTTGCGCTCTGCTCGATGCGCAACGCCAACCTCAGCCGCTACTACATCCAGTGTTCACTGAGCGACAAGCCCGAGGACTGGACCGACAAGGCGTTCTGGCAGGAGCTGAAGCGGCGGCTGCCGGGCGAGGTCGCGGAGGCGCTGGTCACCGGTCCGTCGATCGAGAAGTCGATCGCGCCGCTGCGCTCCTTCGTCACCGAGCCGATGCGCTGGGGCCGGCTGTTTTTGTGCGGCGACGCGGCGCATATCGTGCCACCGACCGGAGCCAAGGGGCTGAACACCGCCGCCTCCGACGTGCATTACCTCTACAACGGGCTGCGCCGGTTCTACGAGGCGGGCGACCCCGAGGGGCTGGACCGCTACTCCGAACGGGCGCTGGCGCGGGTCTGGAAGGCCGAGCGGTTCTCGTGGTGGTTCAGCTCGCTGCTGCACCGCTACCCGCATCAAAGCGCGTTCGATCTGCGGATGCAGCGCGCCGAGATCGAGTTTCTGAAATCCAACCGGGCCGCGCAGCAGGCGATGGCCGAGAACTATGTCGGCCTGCCATATTGAGGCCCGAGAAAGGAGCCGAGCGATGACCGAGATCACCGAAACCGGGACGGCGACGCGGCGCCGGGTGTTGGGCGACGCGCATGTCGACCGAGCCGAGGCCGGCAAGACCGCGTTCGACGCGCCGTTCCAGGCGCTGATCACCGACGCCGCCTGGGGCCATGTCTGGTCGCGCGGCACGATCAGCGACCGCGAAAGGTCGATGCTGACCATCGCGCTGCTGGCGGGGCTGGGCAACGACGCCGAGCTGGCGCTGCACATCCGCGCCACCGCCAACACCGGCGCCAGCCGCGACGACGTGCTCGAGGCGCTGCTGCACGTGGCGATCTACGCCGGGGTGCCGCGCGCCAACCACGCGATCGCGATCGCCAAGCGGGTCTTCGCGGAACCGGAGGCGGCATGACCGACCCCTCCGACCCCAGCGCGCCGGTGACCCGGACCCGCGGCGGCCATGCGGTCGCGGGCGGCGGGCTTTACGCCCGCGACCGGGGCTGGCACCCGGCGCCGCTGACGCCCGCCTACAAGACCTCGGTGGCGCGCAGCCCGAGCCGCGCGCCGATTTCCTTCCCGACCACGCTCAGCGAGGAAACCGGGCCGGTGTTCACCCGCGACATTCTCGGGCCGCTCGACGGCGACCTGATCCACAATTTCGCCACCTCCGAAGCTGGCGCGATCGGCCCGCGCATCGTGGTGCAGGGCCGGGTTCTCGACCAGGACGGCCGCGGCGTACCCGGCGGGCTGATCGAAGTGTGGCAGGCCAACGCCGGCGGGCGGTATCGGCACAAGAAGGAAGGCTACCTGGCGCCGCTGGACCCGGATTTCGGCGGCTGCGGCCGTTGCATCACCGACGCCTCGGGCAATTACGAGTTCCGCACGATCCAGCCCGGACCCTACCCCTGGCCTAACGGGCCGAACGACTGGCGCCCGGCGCATATCCACTTCTCGGTGTTCGGGCAGAGCTTCGGCCAGCGGCTGATCACCCAGATGTATTTCGATGGCGACCCAATGATCTGGCACTGCCCGATCGTCGGCACGATCCCGACCCGCGCCGGCATCGAAAGCCTGGTGGCCAGGCTCGACATGGAGGCGACGATCCCGATGGACGCGCGGGTCTACCGCTTCGACATCGTGCTGCGCGGCCGCCGCCAGACCCTGTTCGAAAACCGCATGGAGGGGCTGTGATGCAGCGCATCGACCGGCTGAAGGAAAGTCCGAGCCAGACCGCAGGCCCTTATGTGCACATCGGCGCTCTGCCGAATTTCGCAGGCATCGAAGGGGTTTATCCGACGGACCTCGGGCATCGGATGATCACCGGCGACGCGGCGGGCCAGCGGATCACGATCCGCGGCACCGTGTTCGACGGCACCGGCGCGGCGCTGACCGACGCGATGATCGAGATCTGGCAGGCCGATGCGCGGGGGCGCTATCCCGGTCAACCGGGCGCCGATCCGGGCTTCACCGGCTGGGGCCGACAGGCCGGCGACATGCAGACCGGCGAATTCGCCTTCGACACGGTGAAGCCCGGCCCGGTGCGGTTCCGCGACGGCCGGATGCAGGCGCCGCATGTCTCGGTCTGGATCGTGGCGCGCGGCATCAACATCGGGCTGCAGACCCGGATGTATTTCGCCGACGAGACCGCGGCCAACGCCGCCGACCCGATCCTGACCCGGATCGAGCACCGGTCGCGGATCGCGACGCTGCTGGCCCAGCCCGAGGGCGACGGCGGCTACCGCTTCGACATCCGGTTGCACGGCGCGGCCGAAACCATCTTCTTCGACCTGTGAGGCCATCATGACAGATCCCTGCATCATCTGCGTCGCGATCACCGGCAGCGTGGCGACCAAATCCAGCAACCCGGCGGTGCCGATCACGATCTCCGAGCAGATCGAAAGCACCCAGGAGGCGTTCGAGGCCGGCGCCAGCATCGCGCATTGCCACGTCCGCGACGACGCCGGGAATCCAAGCTCGGACCCCGAGCGGTTCGCGCGGTTGAAACAGGGCCTCGAGACCCACTGCCCGGGGATGATCATCCAGCTGTCGACCGGCGGCCGATCGGGCGCGGGGCGCGAACGCGGCGGCATGCTGGGGCTGCGACCCGACATGGCGTCGCTGTCTGTCGGCTCGAACAACTTCCCGACCCGGGTCTACGAGAACCCGCCGGAGCTGGTCGACTGGCTGGCTTCGGAAATGCTCATGCATCACGTGAAGCCAGAGATCGAAGCCTTTGATCTGTCACATATAGTCCAAGCGACCCGGATGGCGGCTGACGGCCGGATCAAGGGGCCGCTCTACGTGCAGTTCGTGATGGGTGTGAAGAACGCCATGCCGGTCGACGAGCCGATCTTCGACTTCTACATCGAGACGCTGAAGCGGCTGGCGCCCGATGCGCAGTGGTGCGCCGCCGGGGTCGGCGCCGGCCAGGCGGTGGTCAACGAGTGGGCGATCTCGAAGGGTGGCCACACCCGCACCGGTCTCGAGGACAACGTCCGGCTCGACCGCGACACGCTGGCGCCGTCGAACGCGGCGCTGGTGCAGCGGGCGGTGGCGCTTTGCGAGAAACACCAGCGCCCGGTCGCGACCTGGCAGCAGGCCCGCGAGATCCTCGGGCTGCGGCAGCCGGGCTGAGAACGGGACCGAAAGGAATGGCCATGAATTTCGCAAACCCCAACGGCGCGGTGCTGCATTTCATCCACCGGCCCGGCGCCGCCGGCCGCCGCCCGGTGGTCTTCGCCAACTCGCTCGGCACCGATCTGCGGATCTGGCAGGGCGTGGTGACGCGGCTCGACCCCGAGACGCCGCTGCTGATGTACGACAAGCGCGGCCACGGGCTGTCGGATCTCGGGCCGGTCGACATGGCCGGGCTGGCCGCCGATCTCGCCGGGCTGATGGATCTGTGCGGCCTGCGCGATGCGCTGGTCTGCGGCGTCTCGGTCGGCGGCATGATCGCGCAGCAGTTGGCGCAGCACCGGCCCGAGCTGGCCGCCGGGCTGATCCTTTCGAACACCGGGCACCGGATCGGCGACGCGGCAAGCTGGAACGCCCGGATCGACACGGTGACCCGCGACGGCATCGCCGCCATCGCCGCGCCGATCCTCGAGCGCTGGCTGTCGCCGGACTACCGGGCCGCGAAGCCCGAGATGCTGGCTGGCTGGCGCAACATGCTGGTCCGGACCCCCGCGGCGGGCTACGCCGCGACCTGCGCCGCGATCCGCGACGCCGACCTGACCGACGCGGCACACGCCATCGCGGCTCCGACGCTCTGCCTGGCCGGGTCGGCGGACGGCGCGACGCCGCCCGCCCTGGTGCAGGAGCTGGCGGCG
>JBFGEI010000131.1:0-8066 GCA_041580155.1 Limimaricola sp. | reverse complement strand
CCTTGCCGGGGAAGCGGAAGTCGGTGGCGCGGTACTGGTCACCGAAGGCGTGGCGGCCGACGACGATCGGCTGGGTCCAGCCCGGCACCAGGCGCGGCACGTTGCGGCAGATGATCGGCTCGCGGAAGATCACGCCGCCGAGGATGTTGCGGATCGTGCCGTTCGGCGAGCGGTACATCCGCTTCAGGCCGAACTCCTCGACCCGCGCCTCGTCGGGGGTGATCGTCGCGCATTTGACGCCGACGCCGTATTTCTGGATCGCATGCGCCGCGTCGACGGTGATCTGGTCGTCGGTCTCGTCGCGCTTCTCGATGCCCAGGTCGTAGTATTTCAGATCGATGTCGAGATAGGGCAGGATCAGCTTTTGCTTGATGAAGTCCCAGATGATCCGGGTCATCTCGTCGCCGTCGAGCTCGACGACCGGGTTCTCAACCTTGATCTTGGTCATGGGGGTTCCTCTGACTGGGTGGGTTGTGCGCGCAATAGCGCAATCCACGCCGCTGCGAAAGCCAGTATGCTACGGTATACGCGCATGTTTCGGCGAAATCCGGACGGCGGCGCCCGGCGGCGCGGCGAACGGGCTTGCCGGGTTCCCCTGCGTCACTCTATGCTGGGGGCGTTTTCGGGATCCGACCGACGGGGGCCGCGCGGAAACCAGTCCACCTTCTTGTGTAGACTGTACGAGGTTGCCATGCCGCATCGCCCCAGCACCGTCACCGACGCGTCATCGAGGGTCGATCCGGGCGGCGCCGCGCCGGCGCTGCGGGTCCGCCTGACCCGGCAGGAGATCGAACATTTCGCGCTCGAGGGCTACGTGGTCAAGCGCGGCGTGCTCGACCCCGGCGATGCCGCCCGCGCCGTCGACCTGATGTGGTCGCTGATGCCGGAGCAGTTCCGGCGCGACGATCCCGCGACCTGGCGGGGCAAGGTGACCGACCTGCGCGGCGCGGTGACCCTGCGCGAACGGCTGGGCCAGGTGAAGCTGCGCGAAGAGGTCTGGGGCCAGCCGCTGCTCGACGAACTGCTGACCCGCAACACCGAGATCCACGGCATGGTCGAACAGCTGCTCGGCACCGGTCGGGTCGAGATGCCGGACCGGTTTCGCGGCTATTACCCGACCTTTCCGACGCCCGAGCACGGCTGGATGCCGGTGATCGCGCATGTCGACCACACCCGCGATCTGCCGTTCCAGGTCTGCGTCGCGGCGTATTTCGACACGGTGGTGCCGCGCGGCGGCGGCTTCACGGTCTGGCCGCGCAGCCACCGGACGCTGTTCTACCACAGCCAGACCCTGGCGGTGACCGAGCCGAGCACCAAGCGCTGGGGCTTTCGCCGCGCGTTCCACCGGATCAACCGCACGATCCCGGTCGAGCTGACCGGGCGGGCCGGCGATATCATCCTGTTCCACAACTGCCTGGCGCATGCGCCGGGGCTGAACCTGGTGCCGGGGCAGGTGCGCCACGCCGGCTTCATCAACTACCGGACCCGTGATGCGGTGGCGCGGGCGCTGCAGCCGCGCACGCCGGCGATCTGGGACGACTGGGACGGGATCCGCGCGCTGGACAGCGCGGTGGTCGACGCCTCGGTGTTGCCGATGGCGCCCGAGGAATACCGGCCGCGGCGCAGGGTGAACTACCTTGCGATCAAGACCCGGCGGCTGCTCACCAAGTCGCTGAGCCGGCTGAAGTCCTGACCGGCGCTGATCTGGGGCCGATCCGGCACATTCCACGGCGCGCAGTGAACCGGCGCGGCGCGGCGGTGTTGTGTCGCCAAAGGAGATCCGACATGCACCCCGACCTCGCGACATCGACCGACCGCCGCGCGCCCGATACCGTGGCCCACGAAGCCGAGCTGGCGCGGCTCGACCGTCTCGCGGTGCTGCTGGACTCGCGCTTCAGCCTGCTGGGCTTTCGCTTCGGCCTGGATTCGGTGATCGGGCTCATGCCGGGCATCGGCGACACGGTGATGCTGGCGCCCTCGGCCTGGATGATCTGGAAGGCGCACCGACTTGGCGCGCCGAAGTCCAAGCTGGCGCGGATGGCGGCGAACACCGGCATCGACTACGTGGTGGGGGCGATCCCGCTGATCGGCGACCTGATCGACTTCGGCTTCAAGGCCAACCTGCGCAATGCGGCGATCCTGCGCGAGCATCTCGAGGGCCAGGCGCCGCCGCGCGACGTGACGCCGCGCAGCTAGGCCGGGCTCAGCGCCCGGAGCCGGTGAACCAGGCGTCGATCCGGACCCGCAGATGGCTCCACAGACCCGGCGCGCCGCGCGCCACCTTGACCCCGACCCGGGTCTCGAGCTGGTCCGGCGTCACCTTGTATTCCGGCCAGGTCCCGCCGCCGCTGGCGAGGTTCGACAGCACCGGCTGGACCCGGTCGATCGACTTGGCGAACACCGCGTCGGGGGTCTCGGCGGCTTCGAATTCGTCCCACAGCGCGCGCAGCGACGCGGCTTGATCGGCTGGCAGCAGCCCGAAGATCCGGTCGGCGGCGGCGCGTTCCACCGCCTCCTGCGCCGACGCGTCGTGATCGCCGTGGATCGGCGTGTCGCCGGCGTCGATCTCGACCAGGTCGTGCAGCAGCAGCATCCGGATCACCCGGTCGATGCTGACGTCGCGGGTCGCCTCGTCGCCGAGGATCAGCGCGTGCAGCGCCACGTGCCAGCTGTGCTCGGCCGAGTTCTCGCGCCGCGAGGCGTCGTGCAGCGTGGTGGCGCGCTGCACCGATTTCAGCCGGTCGGCCTCGGCCAGGAAGGCCAGCTGCGCCTCGAGCCTGTCGGTCACGTCGCGGGGCCGGCCTTGGCGAGACGCTGGTCCAGCATCTGCCGCGCCCGCTGTTCCGCCAGGCGGACGCGGACCGCGGTGTTGTAGGCTTCCTGGGTGGTGGTCGAGGAGGCGCCGAGCGCGCGGCCGATATCGTCGATCAGCGTCTCGTCGCCCAGCCGCGCCGCGGCGGCGATGGCATCGCGCGCCAGCGCGTCGGCAAGATCCTCGGTGGTGCCCATCAGCGGCTGGACTCGGTCAGCCGGCGGCCGACGTAGCCTTTGACGGTGCCGATCAGCGTGTCCATGTGCGGGTCTTCGAAGAAGTGCCCGGCCCCCTCGACCACGTCGTGGGTGATGGTGATGCCCTTCTGGTCGTGCAGCTTGTTGACCAGCCCGACGGTGTCGGCCGGCGGCGCGACCCGGTCGGCCGATCCGTTGATGATCAGGCCCGAGGACGGGCAGGGCGCCAGGAACGAGAAGTCGTACATGTTGGCCAGCGGCGCCACCGAGACGAAGCCGGTGATCTCGGGGCGGCGCATCAGCAGCTGCATGCCGATCCAGGCGCCGAAGGAGAAGCCCGCGACCCAGCAATGCTTGGCGTTGTTGTTCATCGACTGCAGGTAATCGAGCGCCGATGCGGCGTCGGACAGTTCGCCGATGCCCTGGTCGTATTCGCCCTGGCTGCGGCCGACGCCGCGGAAATTGAACCGCAGGACGGTGAAGCCCATCTGGTAGAACGCGTAGTGCAGGTTGTAGACCACGCGGTTGTTCATCGTGCCGCCGAACTGCGGGTGCGGATGCAGCACGATGGCGATCGGCGCGTCGCGGTCCTTCTGCGGATGGTAGCGGCCTTCAAGCCGGCCTTCGGGGCCGGGGAAGATGACTTCGGGCATGGGCGTCCCTTGCGGCTGCGGTGCGCGCGAGGCATTCTTGACGAAAACTCTCGGACACCTTAGAACGGTTCTAACTCCGGAGCGCAAACGCGTCGGAGCGGCTGCAAGGGCTTAGAACGGCCCTTGGGCGGCGTCAATGATCTTGCCCGTTTGCCGGGCGTTCGGAGGGCTTGATGAAGCTGTCGACCAAAGGACGCTACGCGATGGTGGCGCTGGCCGATCTGGCGCTGCAGCCGTCGGGGTCGCTGGTGACGCTGGGCGAGATCGCCAAGCGTCAGGACATCTCTCTGCCCTATCTCGAACAGCTGTTCGTCAAGCTGCGCCGCGAGGGGCTGGTCGAGTCGGTGCGCGGCCCGGGCGGCGGCTACCGGCTGGCGCGGCCGGCTTCGGAAATCCGCGTCGCCGAGATTCTCGGCGCGGTCGACGAGACGGTGAGCGCGATGCACAAGGGCGCCGGCGCGTCCGGCGCCGCCTCCGGCAGCCGGGCGCAATCGCTGACCAACCGGCTGTGGGAGGGGTTGTCGGCGCATGTCTACGTGTTCCTGCACCAGACCCGGCTGTCCGACGTGACCTGCAACGGGCTGGCGCCATGCCCGGCGGTGCCGTCGTTGTTCGAGGTGGTGGACGAATGACTCGGGTCTATCTCGATCACAACGCCACCGCGCCGCTGCGCGCCGAGGCACGCGCCGCGATGATCGCGGCGATGGACGTTACCGGCAACCCGTCCTCGGTGCATGCCGAGGGCCGCGCCGCCAAGTCGCTGGTCGAAAAGGCCCGCGCCGAGATCGCCGAGGCCGCCGGCGCCGCCGCGGCCGACATCGTCTTCGTCTCCGGCGCCACCGAGGCCGCCGCGCTGGCGCTGCAGGGCCGCGACCTGGACGGCGCGGCGGTGGAGCACGACGCGGTTTCGGCCTGGGTGACGGATACGCTGCCGGTCGACGGCCGGGGCCTGGTGACGGTACTGCGGCCCGACGCCGCGGCGCTGCAGCTGGCCAACTCCGAAACCGGTGTGATCCAGCCGCTGCCACGCGGTCTCGCGGTCAGCGACATCACGCAAGGGTTTGGCCGGGTGCCGTTCGGCTTCGACTGGTCCGGCATCGGCATGGCGATCCTGTCGGCGCATAAATTCGGCGGTCCCAAGGGGATCGGGGTGCTGATCGTGACCCGCGGCACCGATGTCGCGGCGCGGATCCGCGGCGGCGGCCAGGAAATGGGCCGCCGCGCCGGCACCGAGAACGTGATCGGCATCGTCGGCATGGCCGCCGCGGCGCGCGCGGCACAGCGCGATCTGGAAAACGGCGTCTGGTCGCGGGTCGAGGACTTGCGAAATACCCTCGAGGCAGCCATTGAGACCGCTGCCCCAGATCTTATCTTTGCGGGCAGAGATGCCCCGCGTCTTCCCAACACCAGCTGCTTCGCGGCGCCGGGTTGGAAGGGCGAGACCCAGGTCATGGCGATGGATCTCGCGGGTTTTGCGATTTCGGCCGGGTCGGCCTGCTCCAGCGGCAAGGTCCGCGCCAGCAGGGTGCTGACGGCAATGGGCCATGACCCGCAGGTCGCCGCGTCGGCGATCCGGGTGTCGCTTGGCCCCGAGACGACCGAGGACGAGGTGCTGCGTTTCGCGGATGCCTGGACCGCGGCCTACAGGAAAATGCGCGCCCGCGCGGCGTGAGTGGAAAAGGAGATCGGCGATGGCGATCCTCGAGCAGACGGACATGACGAAAGAAGCCAAGGACGGCGTCGACCAGGATACGGTCGATGCGGTGGCGGCGCTTTCGGGCACCTACAAACACGGCTGGAACACCGAGATCGAGATGGATTACGCCCCCAAGGGCGTGAACACCGATATCGTCCGGCTGATCTCGGACAAGAACGAAGAGCCCGAATGGATGACCGAATGGCGTCTGCAGGCCTTCGCACGCTGGGAAAAGATGGACGAGCCCGACTGGGCGATGGTCAACTACCCGAAGATCGATTTCCAGGACATCTTCTACTACGCCCGGCCCAAGAGCATGGAGGTCAAGCCGAAGTCTCTCGACGAGGTCGACCCCAAGCTGCTGGAAACCTACAAGAAGCTCGGGATTCCGCTGAAAGAGCAGATGATCCTCGCCGGTGTCGAAGGCGCCGAGGCCGCGCCCGCCGACGGTGAGCGTCGGGTCGCGGTCGACGCGGTGTTCGACAGCGTCAGCGTCGGCACCACCTTCCAGGCCGAGCTGAAGAAGGCCGGGGTCATCTTCTGTTCGATCTCGGAAGCGATCCGCGAACACCCCGAGCTGGTGAAGAAGTATCTCGGCACCGTGGTGCCGCAGTCCGACAACTTCTACGCCACGCTGAACTCGGCCGTGTTCTCGGACGGCTCCTTCGTCTACGTGCCGCCGGGCGTGCGCTGCCCGATGGAGCTGTCGACCTACTTCCGGATCAACGCCGAGAACACCGGCCAGTTCGAGCGGACGCTGATCATCGCCGACAAGGGTTCGTATGTGAGCTACCTCGAAGGCTGCACCGCGCCCAAGCGCGATACTGCGCAGCTGCACGCGGCGGTGGTCGAGATCATCGTCGAGGAAGACGCCGAGGTGAAATACTCGACCGTCCAGAACTGGTATCCGGGCGACGAGAACGGCAAGGGCGGGATCTACAACTTCGTCACCAAGCGCGCAGATTGCCGCGGCGACCGGGCCAAGGTGATGTGGACCCAGGTCGAGACCGGCTCGGCGGTGACCTGGAAATACCCGTCGTGCATCCTGCGCGGCGACGACAGCCAGGGCGAGTTCTACTCGATCGCCATCGCCAACAACTACCAGCAGGCCGACACCGGCACCAAGATGGTCCACCTGGGCAAGCGCACCAAGTCGCGCATCGTGTCCAAGGGGATCAGCGCCGGCCACGCGCAGAATACCTATCGCGGCCTGGTGTCGATGCACCCGAAAGCCAAGGAAAGCCGCAACTACACCCAGTGCGACAGCCTGCTGATCGGCGACAAGTGCGGGGCGCACACCGTTCCGTATATCGAGGTGCGCAACAACTCGAGCCGGGTCGAGCACGAGGCGACGACGTCGAAGGTCGACGACGAGCAGCTGTTCTACTGCCGTCAGCGCGGCATGGACGAAGAAGAGGCCGTCGCGCTGGTGGTCAACGGCTTCTGCAAGGAAGTGCTGCAGGCGCTGCCGATGGAATTCGCGATGGAGGCCCAGAGCCTGGTCGCGATCTCGCTGGAAGGCTCCGTCGGCTGATGACGGTGATGTCGCCCCCCGAGCTCACGCTCCCCGAGCAGGAGGCCGCCGCGTTGCGCGCGGCCTATGCCGGGGCCGGCGTGGTGCTGGAATACGGGTCGGGCGGCTCCACCGTGATGGCCGGCGACCTGGCCGGGACCGTGTTCTCGGTCGAGAGCGACAGGGCCTGGATCGCCAATCTGCAGCGTTGGTTCGACGCGCACCCGCCGCGCGCCGCGCTGGTGCTGCACCACGCCGACATCGGACCGACCGGCAAATGGGGCGCACCCGACGGCGACTCCGCCTGGCGCCGGTTCCACCATTATCCGACAGCGGTCTGGGATCGTGACGATTTCGTCCATCCCGACGTGGTGTTGGTCGACGGCCGGTTTCGCGCCGGCTGCTTCCTGACCACGCTGTTCCGGATCAGCCGCCCGGTGCGGCTGTTCTTCGACGATTACGCCGAGCGACCCGGCTACCACGCGGTCGAACGCTACGGCGCCCCGGTGGCGATGCATGGCCGGATGGCCGAGTTCGCCCTGACCCCAACCCCGATCCCGGCCGACGACCTGGCCTGGATTCTCGAGACATTCACCCGCAGGCAGTAAGTGCGGAAGGAGATAATCATGCTGAATATCAAAGGCCTGAAGGTCAAACTTGAAGAAGAAGACAAGCAGATCCTGAAAGGAGTCGACCTCGAGGTCGGCGCCGGCCAGGTGCACGCGATCATGGGGCCGAACGGCTCCGGCAAGTCGACCATGTCCTACGTGCTGTCGGGCCGCGACGGATACGAGGTCACCGAAGGGTCGGCGACGCTGAACGGCGTCGACCTGCTGGAGATGGAGCCCGAGGAGCGCGCCGCCGCCGGGCTGTTCCTGGCGTTCCAATACCCGGTCGAGATCCCCGGCGTCGGCAACATGACCTTCCTGCGCACCGCCTACAACGCGCAGCGCAAGGCCCGCGGCGAGCCCGAAGCCAGCGCCGCCGAGTTTCTCAAGCTGGTGCGCGAGAAGGCCAAGGATCTGAAGATCGACGCCGAGATGCTCAAGCGTCCCGTCAACGTCGGCTTCTCGGGCGGTGAGAAGAAGCGTAACGAGATCCTGCAGATGGCGCTTCTGGAACCGACGCTCGCGGTGCTGGACGAGACCGATTCGGGCCTGGACATCGACGCATTGCGGGTGGTGGCGAACGGCAT
>JBFGEI010000130.1:0-8136 GCA_041580155.1 Limimaricola sp. | reverse complement strand
GCACCGCGGCAAAGGTGAAATACAGCCCGATCAGCACCATGCTGAGCACGAAGAGAAGCGGACCCAGCGAGGGTCGGTTGCGTCGGATCATCTGCCTTGCCTCAAGCCCCGCCGCACGGTCCGGCGACGTTGGACGGATCGTCGCACAACCGCGCGGCCGATGGAATCACTTTCACATCGGCAAGTTGCCGGCGTTGCGCAAATGCGGCCCCCGCGCCGCGACGCGGGGGCCGGGTCGGGCGTCAGCCCTTGCCGAGATAGATGTCCTGCAGCTTGCCGAGCATCTCCAGCGCCTCGGTGCGCGGCCGCTGGAAGCTGTTGCGGCCGATGATCGACCCGTTGCCGCCGCCGTCGCGGATCGCCCGGGCGTCGTCGTAGACGCTGTCGGCGCCCTTCTTGGCGCCGCCCGAGAACACCATGATCCGGCGGCCGCCGAACGCCGATTCGACGCAATGGCGCACCCGCGCGGCCTGGGTCGAGATATCGATGTTCTCGGCCTCGTAGACCTTCTTGGCCTCGGGCAGCGACAGGTGGTCGGTCGACAGCTTGATCTTGATCACATGGGCGCCGATCAGCGCCGCGATCTGCGCCGCGTAGGCGGCGATGTCGATCGCGGTCTCGCCGTCCTTGTCGAGCGCCTCGCCGCGCGGGTAGGACCAGATCACCGTCGCCACGCCCTTGGCGGCGGCTTCCTTGCGCATCTCGACGATCTCCTCGAACATGTCGAGCGCGCAGTCGGAGGCCGGGTAGATGGTGAAGCCGATCGCCGCGCAGCCCAGGCGCAGCGCGTCGTCGACGCTCGCGGTCACGGCCTGGTTCTTGCCGGCGGTGTCGGACATCAGCGAGTTGGCGCTGTTGCACTTGAGGATCGTCGGGATCTGCCCGGCGAAGGTGTCGGCGCCGGCCTCGATCATGCCGAGCGGCGCCGCGAAGGCGTTCAGCCCGGCGTCGATCGCCAGCTGGTAGTGGTAATGCGGGTCGTAGCCGGCCGGGTTGACGGCAAAGCTGCGCGCCGGGCCGTGCTCGAAGCCCTGGTCGACCGGCAGGATGATCATCTTGCCGGTACCGCCCAGCTTGCCGGCCATCAGCATCCGGGCGAGATTGGCCTTCACGCCGGGGGTTTCGCCCTCGTAGTTGCGGAGGATGGCGCGCACGGTATCGGTCATCTGCATCGTGATATCCCTATCAAAATCGTCACTTTCCATCGGGATAGGACGGGGCAGACAAGGGGGCAATGCTGTTAGCGCCACCACCCGATCGGCTATTTTCCGGGTGGTGGCAAAGCCGCCGTCGCGGCGTCAATCGGCGCTGTAGCTGCGGGTGACCATCGCGGCGAGAACGCTGGTCGGCACCACGCCCGAGGTCGCGGCAACCAGCTTCATCATGGCGCCCGGCACCACCACGCGGCGCCCCGCCAGCATGGCCTCCCAGCCGGTCTGCGCCACGTCGCTTGCCTTGGCGGGCCGACCGGCGGCGCCGCCCGGACCGTCGCCAAGCCCGGCGACCTCGAAGAACCCGGTCTCGACCGGCCCGGGGCACAGCGCGGTGACGCTGACCCCGGTGTCGTCGCATTCGAAGGACGCGGCCTGCGACAGCGACAGCAGGTAGGCCTTGGTGGCGTGGTACACCGCCATCCGCGGCCCGGGCATGTAGCCCGCGACCGAGGCGACGTTGAGGACATGCCCGCGACCGGCGGCGCGCATCGCCACCACGGCGCGGCCCATCAGCTCGGTCGCGGCGGTGACGTTGACCGCCACCATGTCGGATTCCTTCTCGAGCGCCGCGCCGAGACCGCCCTTGTGGCCAAGCCCGGCGTTGTTCACCAGGATGTCGATCTCGCGGCCGTCGCAGGCCGCGTCCCACAGCCTGGCGGCGGCGCCGGGCTTCGACAGGTCGGCCGGGATCACCTCGACCGACACCTTGTCGCCCAACTCGCGCGCCAGCGCCTGCAGCTTGTCCTCGGAGCGCGCCGACAAGATCAGCCGATGACCGCCGCGCGCCGCGATCCGTGCGAATTCGACGCCCAGGCCCGACGAGGCGCCGGTGATCAGGGTCCAGCCGCGCGTCGCCGCCGGCCGCTCTGCCGCGCCGCTCATGCGCCCAGCGCCTTGACGCCGGGCAGGGTCTTGCCTTCCATCCACTCGAGGAAGGCGCCGCCGGCGGTCGAGACGTAGGAGAAGTCGCCCGACACCCCGGCCGCGTTCAGCGCCGCCACGGTATCGCCGCCACCGGCCACCGAGACCAGCTTGCCGGCGCGGGTCAGCTCGGCGGCCTTGCGCGCCGCCGCCACCGTGCCGCGATCGAAGGGCGCGATCTCGAAGGCGCCGAGCGGGCCGTTCCAGACCAGCGTCTTGGCGTTCTCCAGCGCCATCTCGACATGCGCCACGCTGTCGGGGCCGGCGTCGAGGATCATCGCGTCGGCCGGGCAGTTCTCGGCCATCACCACCTCGCTGTCGGCGCCGGCCTTGAACTCGCGCGCCACCACCACGTCGCGCGGCAGCAGGATGGTGCAGCCCTTGTCGGCGGCCTTCTGCGCGATGTCGCGCGCGGTCTGGGCCAGGTCGTGCTCGCACAGCGACTTGCCGACGTCGATGCCCTGCGCCGCGAGGAAGGTGTTGGCCATGCCGCCGCCGATCACCAGCGTGTCGACCTTTTCCACCAAGTTCGACAGCAGGTCGAGCTTGGTCGACACCTTGGCGCCGCCGACCACCGCGACGACGGGGCGCTCGGGGTTGCCGAGCGCCTTGTCGAGCGCCGACAGCTCCTCGGCCATCAGCCGGCCGGCGGCCGAGGGCAACAGCCGGGCCAGCGCCTCGGTCGAGGCATGGGCGCGGTGCGCCGCCGAGAAGGCGTCGTTGACGTAGATGTCGCCGAGCGCCGCAAGATCCTCGGCGAAGCCGGCGTCGTTGGCCTCTTCGCCGGCGTGGAACCGGGTGTTTTCAAGCAGCAGCACCTGGCCGTCGTCCAGCGCCGCGACCGCGGCGCGCGCCGCGTCGCCGATGCAGTCGTCGGCGAAGGCCACGTTGCGGCCCAGCGCCTGGACCAGCGCCGGGATGATCTGGCGCAGCGACATTTCCGGCACCACGTTGCCCTTGGGCCGGTCGAAATGCGCCAGCAGGATCACCCGGCCGCCCTTGTCGGCGATGTCGGTCACTGTCGGCACGATCCGCTCGATGCGGGTGGCATCGGTGACCCGGCCGCCTTCGATCGGGACGTTGACGTCCACCCGCACGAGAACCCGCTGTCCCGCGAGATCCATGTCGTCCAGTGTCTTCCAGCCCATGCCGTGCCCTTTCCGGTTCATTGCTGCCTCTCGATACCGCTTGCAGGTCAGCCTCTCAAGCCGGTTGGCAAGTCTGGCCCCGCACCATATGTCTTGCCGCAGATACAGAGATAGGAGGGCCCGATGGCCGACATCAAGGATCCCGAGAACACGATCATCATCGAGCTGAAGAACGGCCCGGTGGTCATCGAACTGCTGTCCGACGTGGCGCCAAAGCACACCGCGCGGATGAAGGAACTGGCCCGCGCCGGCGCCTATGACAACGTCGCCTTTCACCGGGTGATCGAAGGCTTCATGGCGCAGACCGGCGACGTCGCCAACGGCAACATGGAAAAGGACTTCAACCTGCGCCGCGCCGGCACCGGCGGCTCCGACATGCCCGACCTGCCGGCCGAGTTCTCCAAGCTGCCGCACGACCGCGGCACGCTGGGCGCCGCCCGGTCGTCGAACCCGAACAGCGCCAACTCGCAGTTCTTCATCAACTTCGGCGACAACCACTTCCTCAACGGCCAGTACACCGTTTACGGCCGGGTCATCGAGGGCATGGAGCATGTCGACAAGATCGCCCGCGGCGAGCCGCCCGCAGCGCCCGACCGGATGATCAGCGTCAAGGTTGCCGCCGATGCGTAGCCTGGCGATCCTGGCCGCGCTGGCCGGTTCCCCGGCGCTTGCCACCGGGCTCGAGGTCGACGTCGCGGGCCAGGCCCAGGGCGTCATCAAGATCGACCTGTTCGACGACGTGGCCCCGGCGCATGTGGCGCAGATCACCGCCCTGGCGGAAGAGGGCGCCTATGACGGCGTCGTGTTTCACCGGGTGATCGACGGCTTCATGGCGCAGACCGGCGATGTCGAGTTCGGCCGCGGCGACGGCGATCTGTCGATGGCCGGCATGGGCGGCTCGGACAAGCCGGATCTGGCAGCCGAGTTCTCCGAGATCCCGTTCACCCGCGGCGTCGTCGGCATGGCGCGGTCGCAGGACCCGAACTCGGCCAACAGCCAGTTCTTCATCATGTTCGCGCCGGGTGACTTCCTCAACGGGCAGTACACCGTGGTCGGCGAGGTGACCGAAGGTCTCGAGGTGCTCGACGCGATCAAGCGCGGCGAGGGCGCCAACGGCGCCGTCGTCGGCGAACCGGACCGCATGGTCGAGGTCCGCGTCACCGAGTGACGCGACCGCCCCCGGACCCTCTCGCGGGGACCGGGGGCAACCCGCTTCAGGAATACTGTGTGATCAGACCGGGACCGCGGCCAGCGGCGCCGCCGGAAAGCTGATCTCGATCGACATGCCGTCGCTGCCGGTGCTGCGGTGGATCTCGCCGTCGATTCGGCTGACCGAGGCGTCGATGATCTGCCGCCCGAGACCGACGCGCCCGGCCGGGTCCGGCTCCGCAACGGAGCCGTCGCCATCGTCGGAAATCACCACCTTGGCGGTGCTGCCGGTCACCGACAGCTCCACGGTGATGCGCCCGCCCGATCCGCCGCCGAAGGCGTGCTTGACGGAGTTCGCCACCGCCTCGTTGATGATCAGCGCCAGCGAGGCCGCGATCTCCGACGGCACGGTCAGCGGGACCAGACGGCTGTCGAGCGTCACCCCTTCGGGCAGGTTGGCGCCCAGGTGCCGCAGGATGTCGGCGAGAAACCGGTCGAGCGCGATCTCGTTGCGCGCCGAGACCCGGTGCAGTTCGGCATGCAGCTGCGAAATCGCCGACAGCCGGTCGATGGTCTCGCCCAGCGCGTCGCGGGTTTCCTCGCTTTGCGCCCGCGACCGCTGGATCCGCACCATCGAGGTCACCATCTGCAACGAGTTCTTGACCCGGTGATCGACCTCGCGGGCCAGGGTTTCTTGCGCGGTGAGAGCGCGCCGCAACTCCATCCGCCGGGTCACCTGCCGGGCCAGGATGCGCAGCAGCCGCTTGCTGCTTTCGGGCAGCTTGCGCGGCTGGGTATCAAGCACGCAGAGCGCGCCGATCGGCGTGGTGTCGCCCAGCTTCAGCACGGCGCCGCCGTAATACCGCAGGTTGGTTTCGCCCTGGACCAGCGGGTTGTTGCGGGTCCGCTCGTCAAGGAGGGTGTCCTCGATCTCGAGAAAATCGGTGCCGTCGAAGCCATGCGCGCAGATCGACTCGGTCAGCGTGTAGTGCCGCTGGTCGGTGCCATGCGCCGCCTTGGCCCATTGCCGTTCGCCGTCGACCAGGGTGATCAGCGCCACCGGGGTGCCGCAGATCTCCGAGGCATAGGCGGCGATCTCGTCGAAATCGGCCTCGTCGTCGCTGTCCATGATTCCCAGCGACCGGATCGCGTCGACCCGCTGGTGGGTCTGGTCATCGAAACAGTCGCGCAAACTCGGGACCCTCGCATCAAAATCACTGGTCCGGCGCATCATGCCCGAACCGCGGCTACGCCGGTTCTAAGTACCACAGTAGGTCTTGTCCACTTGTTCGTCCGGATCGGGCGGCTGCGCGTAGCGGGCGCGCGGGCCGTCGATCGCCGCGTAGGGATCGGTGACGACCGCCAGCATTTCCCGGAACGGCGCCAGGTCGCCCGCGGTGCCGGCGGCGATCACAGCTTCGATCCGGTGCAGCCGCGGGATCACCGCCGGGTTGGCGGCGGCCATCAGCCGCAGGTCCGGGCCGCGCGCCCGCCAGGCGTCGATCCAGCCGCTGGCGCCGACCGGATCGGCAAAGCCGGTCTCGGGCCGGTCTTCAGTCAACGCCCGGAAGGTGTTGGTGAAATCGGCCCGCTCCTCGGTCATCCGGCCGAGCAGCGCCTCGATCAGCGCCCGGTCGGCCTCGACCGGCGCCGCGATGCCGAGCTTGGCGCCGAACCGGCGCAGCCAAGCCGACTGGTAGAGATCGGCGAACCGGTTGATGATCGCGGTGAACGCGTCGACCGCCTGCTGCTGGTCCGGCATCAGCGGCACCAGCGCGGTGGCGAACTGGGCGATGTTCCACAGCGCGATCTGCGGCTGGTTGCCGTAGGCATAGCGCCCCTGCACGTCGATCGACGAAAACACCCGCGCCGGGTGGTAGGCGTCCATGAAGGCGCAGGGACCGTAATCGATGGTCTCGCCGGCGATCGAGCAATTGTCGGTGTTCATCACCCCGTGGATGAACCCGAGGCTCATCCACTGCGCGATCAGCTCGGCCTGTCGCGCCACCATCTGCGCCAGCAGCGCCGGGATGCCGTCGGCGTCCGGGTAATGCCGCTCGATGACGTGATCGGCCAGCGCCCACAGCCCCTCGATGTCGCCGCGCGCCGCCAGCACCTGGAAGGTGCCGACGCGGATATGGCTGGCGGCGACCCGGGTCAGGATCGCGCCGGGCAGCGCGGTCTCGCGCTGCACCTGCTCGCCGGTGCTGACGGCGGCGAGCGCGCGGGTCGTCGGTACCCCCATCGCGGCCATCGCCTCGCTGGTCAGGTATTCGCGCAGGACCGGCCCGAGCCAGGCCCGGCCGTCGCCCATCCTGCTGTAGGGCGTCCGCCCCGAGCCCTTCAGCTGGAGGTCGCGGCGCTGCCCGTCGGGTCCGACGATCTCGCCCAAAAGGATCGCCCGGCCGTCGCCAAGCTGCGGGTTCCAGCTGCCGAACTGGTGCCCGGCGTAAAGCTGCGCCAGCGGCTCCGACCCCTCGGCCACCGCGTTGCCGGCGAAGACCTGCAGCCCCGCGTCCGACCGCAGCAGTTCCGGGTCGAGCCCCAGCTCGCGGGCCAGGCCCGCATTCAGGGCGATCCAGCCAGGCGCGGCCACCGGCACCGGCGCCTGCCGGGTGAACAGGCGGTCTGGCAGCCGGGCGTAGCTGTTGTCGAAGGGGATGTGCAGGTTCATGGTCCCGATCTATGTCGTTGCGCGGCCGAACCAAGCGGCATGGCGCCGAAATCGACGCGGCCCGCTATTTTGTTCCGCAAATACGCATGGCGACCGGACGCAGCCGCCGCACAGGCCTGTGGTCAGAGCCGACCGATCCGCTCGGTCAGCAGCGCGAAGAACCCGGCTGCGTCGAGATCGCCGATGAAGAAGGCATTGGCCGGCCGGTCGGTGACGCCCCACCAGTCGGCGACGGTCATGCCGAGCGTCAGCTCGGAGCCGGTCTCGATCTCGACGTTGATCCGGCGCCCCGAGAAAAGCTCGGGCCGCAGCAGCCAGCCGATCACGCAGGGATCATGCAGCGGCGCGCCCTCGGATCCGTATTTCGCGACGTCGAAGCGCTCGAAGAAGTCGGTCCAGCTGGCGACCACCTCGCCGATCCGGCCCAGCGACCGCATCCCGGCAATCCACTGCTTCGAGGTCAGCGCCTTGTGCGTCACGTCGAGCGGCATCACGGTGATCGGCCGGCCGCAGTCGAACACGAGCTTCGCGGCCTCGGGGTCGACGTAGATGTTGAACTCGGCGGCCGGGGTGATGTTGCCGACCTCGAAATAGGCGCCGCCCATCAGCACGATCTCGGCGATGTTGCCGACGATTTCGGGCGCCTTGGCAAAGGCGGTCGCGAGATTGGTCAGCGGGCCGAGCGCGCAGAGCGTGACGCTGCCGGGGGGCTCGTCGCGCAGCGTCTCGATGATGAAATCGACCGCGTGGCGCGGCTGCAGCGGCATCTGCGGCTCGGGCAGGGCGATGCCGTCTAGCCCGGTCTTGCCATGCACGTGCTCGGCGGTCACCAGCTTGCGCGACAGCGGCGCGTCGCAGCCGGCGAAGACCGGGATCTCGCGGCGCCCGGCCAGTTCGCAGACCTGCCGCGCGTTGCGCGCCGTCAACGCCAGCGGCACGTTGCCCGCCACCGCGGTGATGCCGAGCACCTCGAGTTCGGGCGAGGCCAGCGCCAGAAGGATCGCCACCGCGTCGTCCTGGCCGGGGTCGG
>JBFGEI010000129.1:0-8161 GCA_041580155.1 Limimaricola sp. | reverse complement strand
GGCTTGTTCTCGAAGTGCAGCTCCTGCCCGTCCCATCCCTCCGGATTGAACCGCGGGCAGCAGCCGGTGGTGTTGACGCTGTCATCGTAATGCGGAACTGCATTGGTCTGCATGTCGGCCTCCCACTTCGGTGAGGCGACAGGGTATCCGCTTCGCCGGCCAGGCGGGTTGATCTGGATCACCCGATGCGATGACCCGGCCCACCGCCCGGCATCGGTGACCGGCCGTCAGCGCGTTTCGGCGCGCTTTCCCAGAACCTTCGCCGGGTTGCCTCCGACGGTCGCCCCGGCCGCCACGTCGCGGGTCACCACGGCCCCGGCGCCGATGATCGCATCGTCGCCCACCGTCACGCCGGGCATCAGCAGCGCGCCGCCGCCGATCCAGACGTTGGCGCCGATCCGGATCGGCCTGCCGAACTCGAGCCCGTCGCGCCGCGCCTGCGGATCGCGCGGGTGGTCCGGGGTCAGGATCTGAACGCCCGGCCCGATCTGGGTCAGGTCGCCGATCGAGATCTCGACCACGTCGAGCAGCACGCAGTTGAAGTTCAAAAACACCCCGGCGCCAAGCCGGATGTTCATGCCGTAGTCGCAAAAGAACGGCGGCCGGACCACCGCACCATCCCCGACCTCGGTCATGATCTCGCGCAGCGCGGCGCGGCGCTCTGCCGTGCCCTCGGCCATCATGCCGTTGTAGCGCGCCATCCAGGTCTTGGCCCGCGCGGCATCGGCCTGCAGCTCGGGGTCGCCGGCGCGGTACAGCTCGCCGGCCAGCATCTTGTCCTTCTCGCTCGGCATCCCGCCTCTCCAAATGCTCGCAGCGCATCGCTAGCGGCTTGCGCGGGATCCGGCAATCAGGAGGAGAAAAATCGTGGCGATATGACGGGTTCCGGTTAACCTTCGGCCACCAAGAGCGGAGGCCCGACCTCCGAAAAGCAACAGGGACACGATCATGACATTGATTCTCAGCCGCCGCGGGTTCATCGCCGGCAGCTCGGCGATGATCGCGCTGCATCCGTTTTCGGTCAAAGCGCAAGCCGGCCAAGCGCATCTGCGCATCATGGAAACCACGGACATCCACGTCCATGTCTACCCCTACGACTATTATGCCGATGCCGAGATCGACACCGTCGGCCTCGCCCGCACCGCGTCGCTGATCGGCGATATCCGCGCCGAGGCGACCAATTCGGTGCTGTTCGACAATGGCGACTTCCTGCAGGGCAACCCGCTCGGCGACTACATCGCCTACGAGCGCGGCATGCCCGAGGGCGCGACGCACCCGGTGGTGACCGCGATGAACACGCTCGGCTTCGACGCCTCGACGCTGGGCAACCACGAATTCAACTACGGCCTAGATTTCCTGATGAATTCGGTCTCGGGCGCCGCCTTCCCGGTGGTCTCGGCTAACGTGGTCACGACGATGGGGACGATTCCGACCGAGGACGAAACCCTCGTGCCGCCCTACGTCATCCTCGAGCGCACGCTGACCGACGGTGCCGGCGAAACCCGCCCGATCCGGATCGGCGTCATCGGCTTCGTGCCGCCGCAGATCATGAACTGGGACCGCAAGCATCTCGAGGGCAAGGTCGAGGCGCGCGACATCGTCAACGCCGCCACCGCCTGGGTGCCGCGGCTGCGCGCCGAGGGCGCCGACATCGTGGTGGCGCTGTGCCATTCGGGCATCGGCGCCGCCGCGCATACCGAGGGCATGGAGAACGCCGCGATCCCGCTGGCCGGGGTCGAGGGCATCGACGTGATCCTGACCGGCCACAGCCACCTGGTGTTCCCCGGCCCCGACTACGCCGACACCGAAGGCGTCGACGCCGAGGCCGGGCTGATCAACGGCAAGCCGGCGGTGATGGCCGGGTTCTGGGGCAGCCACATGGGGCTGATCGACCTGATGCTCGAGCATGACGGCGAGGGCTGGACGGTCGCCGGCGCGCAGGTCGAGGCCCGGCCGATCTACGCCCGCGGCGAGGACCGCTCGATCACCGCGTTGGTCGACAGCGACGCCGAGGTGCTCGATTCGATCGCGCAGGAGCACCAGGAAACGCTCGACTACGTGCGCCGCGCCGTCGGCAAGTCGGACGCGCCGCTGCACAGCTACTTCGCGCTGGTCGCCGACGACCCCTCGGTGCAGATCGTGTCGAACGCCCAGACCTGGTACATTGAGCAGATGATGCAGGGCACCGAGAACGAGGGCCTGCCGATCCTGTCGGCGGCGGCGCCGTTCAAGGCCGGCGGTCGCGGCGGCCCGGAGTATTTCACCGACGTGCCCGCCGGCGACGTGGCGATCCGCAACGTCGCCGATCTCTACCTCTACCCGAACACGGTGCGGGCGGTGAAGGTGACCGGGGCGCAGGTCAAGGACTGGCTCGAACGCTCGGCCGGCATGTTCAACCAGATCGAACCCGGCAAGCAGGGCCAGGTGCTGCTGAACGACGACTTCCCCAGCTACAACTTCGACGTGATCGACGGCGTCAGCTACAAGATCGACCTGAGCCAGCCGATGAAGTTCGACCGCGACGGCAACGTGATCAATCCGGACACCAACCGGATCACCGACCTGCAGTTCCAGGGCCAGCCGATCGACCCGGCGCAGCAGTTCATCATCGCGACGAACAACTACCGCGCCGGCGGCGGCGGGTCGTTCCCCGGCGCCGACGGCAGCACCACGGTGTTCGAGGGGCCCGACACCAACCGCGACGTGATCGTGCGCTACATCGTCGACAAGGGCACGGTCAGCCCCTCGGCCGACGCGAACTGGAGCTTCCTGCCGATGGACGGCACCACGGTGCTGTTCGACACCGGCCCGAAGGCGGCGGGCTACATCGACAGCATCAAGGGCGTCGAGATCGCGCCGGCCGGCGACGGCCCCGAGGGGTTCGCCCGCTTCGAGATCCGGCTCTGACCCAAGAGGGGCGGTCCCAAGGCCGCCCCGACGCCCCGACGCCACGGCGCCGGTCGCATCGCAAACGAAAGGGGCCGCCCTTGCGGACGGCCCCTCGCTACCGGAAATCCGGAAGGCGCTGCGGGATCACTCCTCGTCGAGCGCCTCGACGGCCTTCTGCAGGTCCTCTTTGGTGACGGTCTTCTCGTCGACCTTGGCCTGCGCGAAGATGTGGTCGATGACCTTGTCTTCGAAGATCGGCGCCTGGATCTGCTGGCGCATCTGCGGGTTCTGCTGGACGAATTCGAAGAACTGCCGCTCTTGGCCGCGGTACTGCCGCGCCTGGTTGAGGATCGCCTGGGTCAGCTCCTGATCGGTGACCTTGATCTCGGCCTTCTGGCCGATCTCGGCCAGCAGCAGGCCCAGCTTCACCCGACGCTCTGCAAGCGTCTTGTGCTCCTCGGTCGGCTCGATGGTGCCGTGGTTATGGCCATGATCCTCGGGGTGCTCTTCATGGTAGAGCTGGTGCGCGATCTGGCTGGCCTCGGCCTCGACCAGGCTCGGCGGCAGTTCGAACGACACCTTCTGGTCCAGCACGTCGAGCAGCGCCCGCTTGGCGACGGCACGCGAGGCACCGGCGTATTCGGCCTCGAGACGCTCGGCGATCTGGCTCTTCAGCGCCGCAAGGTCCTCGGCGCCGAACTTCTTCGCCAGCTCGTCGTCGATCTCGGCCTTCTGCGGGCCTTTGACGGCCTTGATGGTGCAGTCGAACACGGCGGCCTTGCCGGCCAGATTCGGCGCCTGGTAGTCCTCGGGGAAGTTGACCTCGACGGCCTTCTCCTCGCCGGCCTTCACGCCCTTCAGCCCGTCTTCGAAGCCCGGGATGAACGAGTTCGAACCCAGCACCAGCGGGTAGTCCTCGGCCGAGCCGCCCTCGAAGGCCTCGCCGTCGATCTTGCCGACGAAGTCGATCACCACCTGGTCGCCCTCTTCGGCGGCGCCGTCCTTGTCTTCGAAGTTCTGCGCGGTCTCGGCAAGGTTGCCCAGCGCCTCGTCGATCGCGGCGTCATCGGCGGCGACCTTCAGACGGGTCAGCTCGATGTCCGAGAAATCGGTGGCCGGCACGTCGGGCAGCTTTTCGTAGGCCACGGTGACCTCGACGTCGTCGCCTTCCTTCCAGTCCGGGTTGGTCATCTTGACCTCGGGCTGCATCGCCGGACGGTCGCCCGAGGTCTCCATGTGCGACGACAGCGCGCCGTCGATGGTTTCCTGCATGGCTTCGCCCATCAGCCGGGTGCCATACTGCTTTTTCAGCAGCGAAAGCGGCACCTTGCCCTTGCGAAAGCCCTTCATGGCGATCTCGGGCTGCGCCTCGACCAGCTTTTCCTGAACCTTGGCGTCCAGCTCGGCGGCGGGCAGCGTGATGGTGTAGCCGCGCTTGAGGCCGTCGTTGAGGGTCTCGGTGACCTGCATCTGAAGTCCTTTTTTCACTCTGTCGGTGTCACTGGTGCGGGTGAAGGGATTTGAACCCCCACGCCTTGCGGCGCCAGAACCTAAATCTGGTGCGTCTACCAATTTCGCCACACCCGCATTATTGCAGAAGGCGGGCCACGACCCACCTCCGAAAACTGCGCGCTGTCTAGCAAAGCCGGTGCAGGGATGCCACGACAAAACGCGGCCCGGGCGGAACGTCGCGAAAATCGAACCGGCCGCCGGGCTCAGCGCGGTGGCAGCGCCGCGAACAGCCCGGGCAGCGCCTCGGGCAGATCCTCGGCGATCAGCCCCGGCCCGATCCGCCGCGCCGCTTCGACATGCAGCCAGGCCGCATCCGAGGCGGCCTCGAGCACCGGCCAGCCGCGCGCCAGCAGGCCGCAGATCATCCCGGCCAGCACGTCGCCGGCGCCGGCCGTCGCCAGCCAGGGGGCGGCGCGATCATAGCGCGCCGCGTTGACCCGCACCCGGCCGTCGGGCGCCGCGATCACCGAGTCGGCGCCCTTCAGCAGCACCACGCAGCCGGCGCGCGCCGCCGCCTCGCGCACCAGGTCGATCTTCGAATCCGCCGGGCCGCTCCAGACCGGCCCGGTCAGCCGCTCGGACAGGTCCGGGAACAGCCTGGCGAACTCGCCGCCATGCGGGGTCAACACGCAGTCCTCATGCAGCTGGCCGAACAGCTGATCCGGCGCCTCGGCAAAACCGCTCAGCGCATCGGCATCGAGCACGCAGCCGCGCCCCGCCGCCAGCGCCGCGCAGGCCAGGTCCGCCGCACCCTGCCCCAGTCCCGGCCCAAGGCACAGCGCGTTCAGCCTGCCGTCGGCCAGCAGATCGGTCAGCGCCCCGGGGTCGGCCACCCTGCGCAGCATGATCGCGTCGAGCCGCGCCGCGTTTTCCGCCAGCGCCTCGGGCGGGCAGCCCAGCGTCACCAACCCGGAGCCGACCCGCAGCGCCGCCCGCGCCGCCATCCGGGCGGCGCCGCCACGACCGGCGCCACCGGCCAGCACCAGCGCGTGACCATGGCCGTACTTGTGAGCGTCGCCCTGCTTCGACAGCCCGGCCGGCGCCCGGGTCAGCAGCGGCGCATCGACGATGTCGGACAGCCCGATCGGCATCACCCGCAGCGCGCCGCAGTGGCGTGGCCCCTCGGCCAGCAGATGCCCGGGTTTCGGCGCATGGAAGCTGACGGTCAGCCCGGCGCGCACGCAGGCCTCGCCCAACACCCGACCGCTGTCGGCGCAGAGCCCCGACGGAATGTCGATCGCCACCACCTTCTTGTCGGCCATCGCCGCCAGCACCGCCTTCAGCGCCGGGTCGTCGAGCGGCCGGCTCAGCCCGATGCCGAACATCGCGTCGACCACCAGATCGGCGGCGGCGATCGCCTGCGCCGCGTGCCTGAAGGTGCCGACCGGCCCGTGGCCGCGCCATGCGTCGCGCGCTGCGGCGGCGTCGTCCGGCAGATGCGCCGCCGGGTCGCCGAGGCTGAACACCGCGACATCCCAGCCGCGCCGCGCCAGCAGCCGGGCCACGACGTAGCCGTCGCCGCCGTTGTTGCCCGGCCCGCACAGCACCACCGCCCGTGCCGGCGCCACCGCGAAGCCGCGCCACTGCGCCAGAATCGCCGACACCACCGCGTCGCCGGCCCGGCGCATCAGCTCGGCGCCGGGGCAATCCTCGGTGATCGCAGCGGCTTCGGTGGCGCGCATCGCGGCGCCGGTCAGCAGCGGCCGGCCGTCGAGCCTGCCACCGATCGCGGTCGCAGAACCGCTCATCTGGGCATCACTGGCCATGCCGAATGCCCAAGGCTTCGCCAATCGCCAACTGTTCAGGCATGTTGCACATATTTTAGGCGTCCAATCAGGATTTCCGCGGTCCTGCTTGCCAAGCTTTACCGGCTCAATTGAGGTGGCCCCGAGGACATGGTCTCACGCTCAGGAACGCGGATGCAAGGGAGTCGCGCGACATGAAAAAGATCGAGGCGATCATCAAGCCGTTCAAGCTCGACGAGGTGAAGGAGGCGCTCCAGGAAGCTGGCGTGCAGGGCCTGAGCGTGGTCGAGGTCAAGGGGTTTGGCCGCCAGAAAGGCCACACGGAGCTGTATCGCGGTGCCGAATACGTCGTCGATTTCCTGCCCAAGGTGAAAATCGAAGTCGTGCTGCCGGACGACCAGCTCGACCGTGCGATCGCGGCGATCAGCGCCGCGGCCCGGACCGACAAGATCGGCGACGGCAAAATCTTCGTATCGTCGATCGAGCAGGCGATCCGGATCCGCACCGGTGAATTCGGCGACGACGCGATCTGATCGCGGCCGCCGCCACGGGCCGCCACGGCGGCCCGACACGACAATCCAACGGACTCTTCCAGGGGAATTTCACGAGATGAGCAACAGCAAGGTTCTAAAGACCATCAAGGACGAGGAGATCGAATACGTCGATATCCGCTTCACCGACCCCAAGGGCAAGCTGCAGCACGTGACCGTGGTGGCCGACCTTGTCGACGAGGATTTCCTCGAAGAAGGCTTCATGTTCGACGGCTCGTCGATCGCCGGCTGGAAATCGATCGACCAGTCCGACATGAAGCTGATGCCGGATCCGGACAGCATCTACGTCGACCCGTTCTACGCCGAGAAGACGCTGTGCATCCATTGCACCGTGGTCGAGCCCGACACCGGCGAGCCCTATGACCGCGACCCGCGCGGCACCGCGCTGAAGGCCGAGGCCTACCTGAAGTCGACCGGCATTGGCGACACCGCCTTCATGGGTCCCGAAGCCGAATTCTTCATCTTCGACGACGTCCGCTTCGCGGTCACGATGAACAAGGTGTCGTTCTCGGTCGACGCGATCGACGGCGCCTGGAACTCGGACACCGAATACGAGGTCGGCAACACCGGCCACCGTCCGGGCATCAAGGGCGGCTACTTCCCGGTGCCGCCGGTGGACGACGGGCAGGACATCCGCTCCGAGATGCTGTCGACGATGAAGCGGATCGGGATGAAGGTCGACAAGCACCACCACGAGGTGGCGAGCTGCCAGCACGAGCTGGGCCTGATCTTCGGCACGCTGACCGAGCAGGCCGACCATCTGCAGAAGTACAAGTACGTGATCCACAACGTGGCGCAGGCCTACGGCAAGTCGGCGACCTTCATGCCGAAGCCGATCGCCGGCGACAACGGCACGGGCATGCACGTGAACCAGTCGATCTGGAAGGACGGCAAGCCGCTGTTCTCGGGCGACAAGTACGCCGACCTGAGCCAGGAGGCGCTGTGGTACATCGGCGGCGTCCTGAAGCACGCGAAGACGCTGAACGCCTTCACCAACCCGTCCACCAACTCCTACAAGCGGCTGATCCCGGGCTTCGAGGCTCCGGTGCTGCGCGCCTATTCGGCGCGGAACCGGTCGGCCTCGGTGCGGATCCCGTGGACCGAGAGCCCGAAGGCGAAGCGGGTCGAGGTGCGTTTCCCGGACCCGTCGGCGAACCCCTACCTCGCATTCGCGGCGCTGCTGATGGCCGGCCTCGACGGGATCAAGAACAAGATCGACCCGGGCGAGGCGATGGACAAGGACCTCTACGACCTGCCGCCGGAAGAGCTGGCCGGGATCCCGACGGTCTGCGCCAGCCTGCGCGAGGCGATGGAGACCCTGGAGCGCGACCATGCCTTCCTCTTGGCCGGCGACGTGTTCACCAAGGGCCAGATCGAGGGCTACATGGAGCTCAAGTGGGAAGAGATCTACGCCTTCGAGCACACCCCGCACCCGGTCGAGTTCAAGATGTACTACAGCTGCTG
>JBFGEI010000128.1:0-8176 GCA_041580155.1 Limimaricola sp. | reverse complement strand
TTCCGCCGGTTTCGCCAGCACCGCGTTGCCGGCGGCGAGCGCCGCCGCGACCTGGCCGGTGAAGATCGCCAGCGGGAAGTTCCACGGGCTGATGCAGGCGAAGGTGCCGCGCGCCGGCTCCGACAGCTCTTCGCCGCGGGCCGCGTAGTAGCGCAGGAAGTCGACCGCCTCGCGCAGCTCGGCCACCGCGTCGCGCGGCGTCTTGCCGGCCTCGCGGGCGACCAGCGCGAAGATCTCGTCGGCGTGCGCTTCGTAGAGATCGGCGGCGCGGCGCAGCACCGCGGCGCGGTCCGACGCCGGCGCCTGCCAGCGCCGCGCCATGCTCAGCGCGGTCTCGACGTCCTCGGGCGCCGCCTGCACCACCTCGCCGACCACGTCCTCGGGGCGCGCCGGGTTGGTGATGTCGATACGTTCGCCGCCCACCGCCTCGCCGGCGATCATCGGGCCGGCGCTCCAGCGCGCGTCGCGCCACGGCGCCCGGCCGGCGTCGAACGCGTCGAGCACCTCCGGCGCGGTCAGGTCCCAGCCGCGCGAGTTGCGCCGCTCGGGTTCGAACAACGCCATCGGATCGCGCAGCATCGACGACCGCTCGGCGCCGAGCTGGTCGACCGGGTCGGCCGCGACCCGCTCGGGGGCGACCGATTCATCGACGATCTGGTTCACGAAGCTGGAGTTGGCGCCGTTCTCGAGCAGCCGCCGCACCAGATAGGCCAGCAGGTCGCGATGCGCCCCGACCGGGGCGTAGATCCGCAGCCGGGTGCCGTCCTTGGCGCGCACCTTGTCGTGCAGCGCCTCGCCCATGCCGTGCAGCCGCTGGAATTCGAAATCGCGGGCGCCATCGGCCATTTCCAGCACCGCAGCGACCGAATGCGCGTTGTGGGTGGCGAACTGCGGGTAGATCCGGTCGGTCATCCGCAGGAGACGCCGGGCGCAGCACAGCCAGGCGACGTCAGTCGAAGCCTTGCGGGTGAACACCGGGAAATCGGGCAGACCGTCGATCTGGGCGCGCTTGATCTCGGTGTCCCAATAGGCGCCCTTGACCAGCCGCACCATGATCTTGCGGTCGAGCTTTTCGGCCAGCGCGTGCAGCCAGTCGATCACCGCCCCGGCGCGACGGCCGTAGGCCTGCACCACCACGCCGAAGCCGTCCCAGCCGGCCAGTTCGGGGTCGGCCAGCACGGTCTCGATCACGTCGAGCGACAGCTCGAGCCGGTCGGCCTCTTCGGCATCGACGTTCAGCCCCATGTTCGCCGCCTTGGCGGCGCGCGCCAGCTTGCTCAGCCGAGGTGCGAGTTCGGCCATCACCCGGTCGCGCTGACTTTCCTCGTAGCGCGGGTGCAGCGCCGAGAGCTTGACCGAGATGCCCGGGTTGTCGCGGATGTCTGCATGGGTGGCGTGCTGCGCCAGATGCGCGATCGCGTTCTCGTAGGCGGTCATGAACTGCGCCGCGTCATGGCCGGTCAGCGCCGCCTCGCCCAGCATGTCGTAGGAATAGGTGACGCCCTTGGCCGCCTCCGAGGTGCCGCGGCGCACCGCTTCCTGGATGTCGCGCCCGAGCACGAAATGCTTGCCCATCTCGCGCATCGCCCGGCCGACCGCGACCCGGATCACCGGCTCGCCCAGCCGCTTGATCGCGCCGCGCAGCAGCGGCCCCAGCCGTTCGCCCTTTTCGTCGAGCACCTTGCCGGTCAGCATCAGGGCCCAGGTCGAGGCGTTGACCAGCGGTGAGCTGGCGCGGCCGAGATGCGCGCTCCAGTCCGAGGGGGTGATCTTGTCGTCGATCAGCGCGTCGATGGTCTTGGCGTCGGGCACCCGCAGCAAGGCCTCTGCGAGGCACATCAGAGCGATGCCCTCGCGGGTCGACAGCCCGTATTCGGCGAGGAACGCCTCCATGATCGCCGGCCGGGTATCGGCGCGGATCGACCGCACCAGATCGGCGCCGCGCGCGGTGGCGCTGGCGCGCAGCTCCGCGGTCAGCGGCTCATCGCGCAGCAGGTCGGCCAGCAGCGCCGCTTCGTCGCGTCGATGATCGGCACGGATGCGGCAGCGCAGATCGACAAGCTCGCTCATGATGGGACCCCTTGTGGTATGTTTCGGCTCATTCTATCCGATTCCAGCTAAGGCGAGTTTCCTTAAGATCGATGGCTGGCGGCCAATTCGCCCGATTTTCTTCACGTTTGCGGGAATTCAGATGAGCAATTCGGACACCGGCAGCCATCTCGACCGCACCGACTACCGGATTCTCGCCGAATTGGCAGCAAATGCTCGGCTTCCGGTGACCGAACTTGCGGCGCGGGTCGGGCTGTCGAAAAGCCCCTGCCAGGTGCGGCTGAAACGGCTGCAGGAAAAGGGCGTGATTCGCGGGTTTCGCACGGTGATCGACCCCACCAAGCTCGGGCTCGACCACGTGGCCTTCGTCGAGGTCCGGCTGGCCGACACCACGGAACGGTCGCTCAACGCGTTCAACGCGGCGGTGCGGCAGATCCGCGAGGTCGAGCAGTGCCACCTGATCGCCGGCTCCTTCGATTACCTGCTGAAGGTGCGGACCCGCGACATCCGCGACTACCGCGACGTGCTGGGCACCAAGATCTCGGCGCTGCCGCATGTCGCCGGCACCTCGACCTACGTGTCGATGCAGCCGATCATCGACGACACGCTGTAGCGGGCTCCGCCCCGGTCACGCTTGCGTCAGATCGGCCTGCCACGATTGTGCCCGGCGGCGCGACGCGGCAATATCCCGCACCGCCAGCGGCCGGGTCGGTCCCGATCCGCCGCACCCGTCAAAGGACCCCAGATGCTCGACGCCGCCGCTCGCCGATTGATCGACCCGCCGCTGAACCGGATGGGCCGGGGGCTGGCGCGGGTCGGCGCCTCGGCCGACGGCGTGACGCTGGTCGGGCTGGCGCTGGGGCTGCTGGCGGCGGCGCTGGTGGCCTTCGGCGAAAGCTACTGGGCGCTGTTGCCGCTGCTTGGCTCGCGGCTGGCGGACGGGTTGGATGGCGCGGTGGCGCGGGCAACCCGGCGCACCGATTGGGGCGGCTATCTCGACATCGCATCGGACTTCGCCTTCTACGGCGCGCTGCCGCTGGCATTCGTGCTGGCCGATCCGGCCGCCAACGGCGCCGCGGGCGGGTTCCTGCTGGCAGCGTTCTACTTCAACGGCACCACCTTCCTCGGCTTCGCGATCCTCGCCGAAAAGCGCAAGATGTCGACCGAGGCGCAGGGCGTGAAATCGCTGTATTTCTCGAACGGTCTGCTGGAAGGCACCGAGACGATCATCTTCTTCGTGCTGCTGTGCCTGCTGCCGGGGCAGTTCGCGCTGCTGGCCTGGAGCTTTGGTGCACTGTGTTATCTTAGCGGCATCTTGCGGCTAATTGGCGCCCGAAACGTGTTCCGGGGCTGACCCGACTGGCGCGATCTGCCGCGATCGGCTAGCCGAAAAACATGACCGAGATGCTATCCCCATCCACCCGAGGGCCGCTGATCCTGGGTGCCGGCGGGCGGCTGGGCCGGGCGCTGCGCACCCTGAGCGCCGACGGCCACTGGCCGCTGGGCCGCGCCGCGATCTGGCACGGTCGGGACCCGGACGCCGACCTGACCTGGGACATGCTGGCGCAGCCGGCGCCGCACCACCCCGGGCTGGCCTCGGCGCGCGGCGTGATCGTGCTGGCCGGGGTCACCGCCGGACCCGATGCCGAGCTGGCCCGCAACACCGACCTCGCGCTGTCCGCGATCGACCTGGCTCGCCGCGACGGGCTTGGCCCGGTGCTGCTGATGTCTTCGGCCGCGGTCTACGGCCGGGCCACGGGCACCCAGGGCGAAGACCCGGCGCCGCAGCCGGCCGGCGCCTACGGCACGGCCAAGCTCGAGATGGAGCGCGCGGTGGCGGCGCGGATTTCCGGGCTCGGCCCCGAGGCCCCTTCCTGCTGCTGCCTGCGGCTGGCCAATGTCGCCGGCTGCGACCAGCTGTTCGACGCCGCCGCGGCCGGGCCGGTGCTGCTCGATCGTTTTGGCGACGGGCGCGGTCCGCGCCGCGCCTATGTCGGCCCGCTGACGCTGGCGCGGGTTCTCGGCCGGCTGATCGATCTGGCCGAAGCCGGCACGGCGCTGCCGCCGGTGCTGAACCTGGCCTCGCCGGGCAGCGTCGCGATGGCCGATATCCTCGACGCGCTCGGCGCCGACTGGCGCTGGCGCGACGCGCCCGCAAGCGCGCTGCCGGAAACCCGTCTCGACACCGCGCGGCTGGCGTCGCTGCTGCCGCCGCTGGAGCCGGCAACGCCGGCGATGCTGCGCGACGAGGCCCGGCTGGCCGCCGGCGCCGCGAGGGCCCTGCCGTGACCCCGGCGAAACGCGCCTTCGATCTGGTGGTAGCGCTGCTGCTGGCGGCGCTGCTCTGGCCGCTGCTGGCGCTGCTGGTGGTGCTGCTGTGGCTGACCGAGGGTCGACCGATCTTCTACATCGCCGAGCGGATGCGCAGCCCGGACGAGGGCTTCGGGCTGATCAAGCTGCGCACCATGCGCCCGGCGGCCTACGGCGGCCGCGCCACCGGGGTGACCGGCGGCGACAAGTCGGACCGGATGTCGAAGCTGCACCGGATCCTGCGCCGGACCCGCGCCGACGAGCTGCCGCAGCTGTGGAACGTGATCCGCGGCGACATCAGCCTGGTCGGACCGCGGCCGCCGCTGCGGGTCTACGTCGAGGCCTTCCCCGAGCTCTACGCCAAGGTGCTGCGCTCGCGGCCCGGGATCACCGGGCTGGCCAGCCTGCGGTTCCACGCCCGCGAAGAGTCGCTGCTGCAAGGCTGCGCCTCGCCCGCCGAGACCGACGCCGTCTATCGGCGGCGTTGCGTGCCACGGAAAGCCCGGCTAGACCTGATTTACCAGCGCAACCGGACGTTGTGTCTTGATTTGCGGCTGCTGGCCGAAACCGCCGGGCGGCCGTTTCACAGGTCGACGCCGCGCAAGGTGTCGAAGTGATCCGCCGCAGAGTATCGCGGACGCCGGGTATCGGCGGGTTCCCGCCACCTCAAATTGATCTGCCGCGCTGCGGCACGATAGGTAGGAGTATGCTGCGGTGATGCAGGGTGGATTCGCGCGCGCCGGGTTTCGGGCCATTTCGACCCACGTCAGGACCGCTGGAACGGTGGTTGGTAAGGTGCCGATGCTCAGACTTCTCACGCGGCTGCCGCGACGCGGCAAGCAGGTCCTGGTCCTCACCAACGATGTGGCGCTGGTGCCGCTGGCGCTGGTGCTGGCGATCACCTTGCAGCGCAACGAGCTGCCGCTGGTCCACGAGATGCTGCGGCACTGGCAGGCGGTGCCGTTGCTGATGGCGATCGCTGGCTTGCTGGTGGTGACGATGGGCATCCACCGGATCCAGCTCAAGGCCTATGAGAGCCGCGCCATCGCGATGACCGCGCTGCACGCGGCGCTGCTCGGGCTGGCGACCGCGGTGCTCGATGGCATCGCCGGCTACGGCACCCCGGTCGCGACCTTCGCCTCCTTCGCCATGGTCTACCTGCTGCTGGCGGTGCTGACCCGAGTGGTGATGCTGAAGATGGTGCTGACCGCCTACCGGCGCCATAACCCGCAGCTTCGGGTGCTGATCTACGGCGCCGGCCGCACCGGCCAGCAGCTGGTGGCGGCGCTGCGCACTGACGACACCGTCAAGCCGATCGCCTTCGTCGACGACAGCAAGGCGCTGCAGGGCACGATCGTTCAGGGGTTGCACGTGCATGCCCCGGCCGAGATCACCCGGCTGGTCCGCGCCAAGCAGGTCGACCGGGTGCTGCTGGCGATGCCGTCGATCCCGCGCGCCCGCCTGGCGCAGCTGTCACGCCGGCTCGAGGAGATGGATCTCAGCGTGCAGGCGCTGCCGTCCTTCGCCCAGCTTGCCGGCAACGGCGCCCGGCTGGTCGAGCAGCTGCGCCCGGTGGTGCCGGGGCAGTTCCTCGGCCGCGCTCCGCTCGATGCCGAGCTGCCCGGCGGCTCCGAGACCTACAGCGGCAAGTCGATCCTGATCTCCGGCGCCGGCGGGTCGATCGGCAGCGAGCTGTGCCGCCAGCTGCTGTCGTGCCGGCCCCGCCGCCTGGTGCTCTACGAGCTGTCGGAGTTGGCG
Source organism: Limimaricola sp. (assembly GCA_041580155.1). Lineage (GTDB taxonomy): Bacteria > Pseudomonadota > Alphaproteobacteria > Rhodobacterales > Rhodobacteraceae > Limimaricola. The sequence continues at coordinate 2,059 of JBFGEI010000128.1, read as the reverse complement.
CTCTACAACCTCGACCAGGAGCTGTCGGCGCTGGCCGCCGACATGGGCGTCGAGATCGTCTCGGTGCTGGGCTCGGTCTGCGACGCGGCGCTGGCGCGCCGGGTGCTGGCCGAACAGCAGGTCGAGATCGTGCTGCACGCCGCCGCCTACAAGCATGTGCCGCTGGTCGAGAAGAACCCGATCGCCGGGTTCTCCAACAACGTGATCGGGACCCAGACGCTGGCGCTGGCCGCCGGCGACGCCGGGGTCGACCGGTTCATCCTGATCTCGACCGACAAGGCGGTGCGGCCGAAGAACATGATGGGCGCGTCGAAGCGGCTCGCCGAACAGGTGGTGCAGGACCTGGCCAGCCGCGCCGACCGCACCGCCGGCGGCACGATCTACTCGATGGTCCGGTTCGGCAACGTGCTGGGGTCGTCGGGCTCGGTGATCCCGCTGTTCCACGACCAGATCGCCAAGGGCGGCCCGGTGACCCTGACCCACCGCGAAGTCACCCGCTATTTCATGACGATCCCCGAAGCCGCCCGGCTGGTGCTGGTCGCCGGCACCTTCGCCACCGGCGGCGACGTCTTCGTGCTCGACATGGGGGCGCCGATCCGGATCTACGAGCTGGCGCGGCAGATGATCGTCTCCGCCGGCTACACGGTGCGCGACGAGACCAGCCCGGATGGCGACATCGAAATCCGGCTGACCGGGCTGCGCGACGGCGAAAAGCTTCACGAAGAGCTGCTGATCGGCGAAGGCCAGGTCACCACGCCGCACCCGAAGATCCTGCTGGCCCGCGAAGAACACCTGAGCGAGATCGAGATCGCCGCCGGGCTGAAGGCCCTGAAGGCGGCGATCAACGACAGCGACGTGCCGGCGCTGAAAGCGGTGGTGGCGCGCTGGGTCGAATGCGGCAAGGTGCTGACCCGGCGCCCGGCCGAACGCGACCAGATGCCGGTCGGCTAGGCCGGGCTAGTCGGCATAGCCCGCCGGGTTCGCCGACTGCCAGGCCCAGAGGCTGCGCGCCATGTCGTCGATGCCGTATTGCGCGCGCCAGCCCAGCCGTTCGGCCGCAAGGCTGCAATCGGCCTGCATCTCGGCGATGTCGCCGGCGCGGCGCGGCAGCACCTCGTGCGGCAGATCGCGGCCCACCGCGGCCGAGAACGCCGCCAGCATCTCGCGCACCGAATAGCCGCGCCCGGTGCCGATGTTGTAGACCTCGGCGCCAGTGGTGCGCTCCGCCCGGTCCAGCGCCGCGACATGCGCGCGCGCCAGGTCGGTGACATGGATGTAGTCGCGCACCCCGGTGCCGTCCGGCGTCGGGTAGTCGTCGCCGAAGATCCGCAGCCGGTCCTGCCGGCCGGTCGCGACCTGCGCCAGATACGGCATCAGGTTGTTCGGCACGCCCGACGGGTCCTCGCCGATCCGGCCCGAGGCATGCGCCCCCACCGGGTTGAAGTAGCGCAGCAGCATCACCGCGCTGCCGGGATGCGCCGCGGCCCAGTCGGTCAGCACCTGTTCGGCCATCCGCTTGCTGTGGCCGTAGACGTTGGTCGGCGCCAGCGGGTGGTCTTCGGTGTAGGGCAGGAACACCGGGTCGCCGTAGACCGTGGCCGAGGACGAGAAGATGATCCGGTTGCAGCCCGAGGCCTCCATCGACCGCAGCAGCGACAGCGTGCCGCCGAGGTTGACGTCGTAATAGTCGACCGGCCGCGCGACGCTTTCGCCGACCGCCTTCAGCCCGGCGAAATGCACCACGGCCTGCGGCTGGAAGTCCCTGGCGATCGCGGTCAGACGGTCGGTGTCGCGGATGTCGGCCTCGTGGTCCTCGAGATCGCCATTGCTGAGCTCGCGCACCCGCGCCAGCGCCACCGGCGAGCCGTTCGAGTAATCGTCGACCACGCAGACCCGGTGGCCCTGCCCCAGAAGCTCCACCAGCGCATGGCTGCCGATATACCCGGCCCCGCCCGTCACCATCACCCGCATCGTCACTCGCTCCTGTCCATTCGACGGCTATCTAGCCCGCGAGGTGCCGATCGGCCAGCGCCGGCGTGGCGGTTTGGCGGTGCCGCGC
>JBFGEI010000127.1:0-8205 GCA_041580155.1 Limimaricola sp. | reverse complement strand
GGCGCTGAAGCCGCTGCACGACCGCGCCACGATCAAGCGGGTGGTCGTCTCGACCTACCAGTCGGTGTCCGGCGCCGGCAAGGAAGGCATGGACGAGCTTTGGGACCAGACCAAGGCGGTCTACAACCCAACCTCCGACGTGCCGCCGAAGAAATTCCAGCGCGACATCGCCTTCAACGTGATTCCGCAGATCGACGTCTTCATGGAAGACGGCTCGACCAAGGAAGAATGGAAGATGGTCGCCGAGACCAAGAAGATCCTCGACCCGAAGATCAAGGTCACCGCGACCTGCGTTCGGGTGCCGGTCTTCGTCGGCCATTCCGAATCGATCAACATCGAGTTCGAAGAGTTTCTCGACGAGGACGAGGCCCGCGACATCCTGCGCGAGGCCCCCGGCATCATGGTGATCGACAAGCGCGAGGACGGTGGCTACGTGACCCCGATCGAATGCGTCGGCGACTACGCCACCTTCGTCAGCCGGATCCGCCAGGACAGCACGATCGACAACGGGCTGAGCCTGTGGTGCGTGGCCGACAACCTGCGCAAGGGCGCGGCGCTGAACGCGGTGCAGATCGCCGAAGTGCTGGGCCAGAAGGCGCTGAAAAAGGGCTGAGACGGCGCAGCGCCCCGGAACCACTGGGTCCGGGGCGCTACCACCGATCGATCAGACCGGGTCCAGCGCCTCGCGCAGCTTCTGCACGATCCGCGTGGTGTCGCAGGGTTTCTCGAGCACCGGCGCGTTGATGTTCGAGATGGTCTCGCCCCAGCGCTGCAGATCGCCCGAATGCAGCACGAAGGGGATGCCGCGCTCGCGCAGCCGTTCGACGATCGGCAGGCAGGTCTCGGAGCGGCCCAGCGACACGTCGAGCAGCGCCACGTCGAACTGCTGTTCGACCTTCTCCAGACCCTGCGACAGGTTGCGACCGTAGATCACTGCGGCGCCGGCGCTTTCGAGATGCTCGTTGATGTCCATCGCGATCAGGATCTCGTCCTCGACCACCAGCACGCTGCGACCGGCCAGCGGCCGTTCGTCGGGTCTCTTGATGCTTTCCAACTTGCTCATCTCTTCCTCAGACACTGATCGGGAAAAGCAGCTGCGCGTGCAACCCGCTGTCGTCCCAGTCGAATTCGATGCTGCCTTCGCACATCTGCAGCATCCGGGTCATGATGCCGGTGCCGGCACCTTCGATGGTCGGCGCAGTCTCGATCCGCGGACCGTTCGATTCGCGCCAGTGCAGGGTCAGCAGCTGCTCGCTGCCGGCGGGGTCGTCCTGCAATGACCAGCTGACCTCCAGCCGGCCCTCCGGCACCGAGAAGGCGCCGTATTTCACCGCGTTGATCGCCAATTCGTGCAGCACCAGCGCCAGCACCGAGATGGTGTTCGAATCCATCGGGAGCGCGCCGCCCGACAGCTCCAGCGAGCCGGCGCCCTGAGGCGCGTAGGGCGCCAGCAGGTCGGCGAACAGCCGGTTCGGATCGGTCGGCCCCGAGCTGAACGAGATGTCGAGCATCGCCTCATGCGCCCGACCCAGCGACCGGATCCGCTCGGAGATCCGCGCCGCCATGCCCTCCGACCCGTCGAGCTTGCCGGTCATCGTCACGATCGAGGCGATCACCGCGAACATGTTCTTCATCCGGTGGCTGATCTCGCGCTCCATGGTGCGCGCGTGCTTTTCATCGGCCCGCGCCGCATGCACGTCCGTCACGTCCCATTGCGACCCGAAGATGTAGCGCAGCGTTCCGTCGTCATGGTAGATCGGGCCAAGGTGCAGCGCGTTCCAGAACGCCTCGCCGGACTTGCGGTAGTTCAGCAGCTCGACGATCACCACGTCCTCGTTGGTGATCGCCTCACGCATCTTGTTGACCACCGCGCGGTCGCTGCCCGGCCCTTGCAGGAACCGGCAGTTGCGCCCCAGCACCTCGTCCTCGCGGTAGCCGGTCAACTCGAGGAACGCCCGGTTCACGAAGACGATCGGGCAGTCCGGCTGCGCCGGGTCCGACAGGCAGATCGCCATCCGGGTCTGCGCCATCGCCTGTTCGAAAAGCACCCCGGATGAGCCCGAGAAATCGACGCTGCCGCCCTGCTTGCGGAACCGTTCCGGCGCATCATCGCGGCGGGTCCGGCCGGGCTGATCGTCAGCGGCGAAGGTCTTATCCGACTGGTCCTGCACAGCGTTTCAACCTCGGTTGGTGACCCATCTCCCCTGTCGGGTCCGGGCGTTCCGGCAATATGTAGTGCGATGTCGGCCCGATCAACGCCCGACGGCATGGCACGCCGCAAGGTCGCGCCGCGTGCCGCACGGCCATGTGATGGCGGGCGCGGGCGGTGGCACTGGCAACCCGGCCCCGGCACCTCTAGATCTGCCGCCATGACCCGCGTCCTGCGCCTGTTGATACTGATGCTGACCGTCACCCTGGTGACCGGGCTGGGCGCGCGCGAGGTGGTCGCGGCGCGCATGGCGATAGCGATGGCCGGTCCGGCCGCGGAGCAGGCATCCGACGATCTGTGCGTCAACTGCAGCGGCCAGGCGGCCGACCGGATCGCCTGCGACGCCGACTGCACCGCGTCGTTCGCCGATCTGGGCGCTGCGCCGGATCCGCTGCAGGTGATCCGCCCGTCGACCCTTCGCGCAAAGATCCGCGCCACCCGGCAGGTTGGCATAATCCCCGACCCCGCGCCGTCGCCACCGCGAACCACCGCCCTGATCTGACCGGTCGCGGACGCGCTGCGTCTCGCGCCGGGTGACCTGCGCCGCGCTTTCGGCGGCGCGCAACAGACCCTGTATTCGGGACGACAGAACATGGCACGACACATCGCACCCCTGCCCAAGGCGCTGATCGCCGGGGCAACCGCCGGGCTCTGGCTCGGACTCGCGGCGCCGCTGGCGCAGGCCGCGCCGGCCAAGATCGACGCCGGCCCCGGCGCCGCCGAGACGACTCGGGAGATGACCATCTTCCGTGCGCCCGGTTGCGGCTGCTGCGACAGCTATGCCGCCTATCTGCAGGCGCATGGCTACGCGGTCGAGGTGATCGACGACCGGGGATTCCACGCCCGCTCGATCGAGGCCGGGGTGCCGGCCGACGGCATCGGCTGCCACCTGGGAATGATCGACGGCTACGCGGTGAGCGGGCTGGTGCCGGTCGAGATCATCGAGCGGCTACTGACCGACCGCCCCGACATCGACGGCATCACCCTGCCCGGCATGCCCGCCAACGCGCCCGGCATGGCGGAAACCAAGACCGGAACCCTGCGGGTCTACGCCTTCGACGCGGCCGGCACGCAGGTCTATTCCGATGAATGACTGCATGGCGATGATGATGGGGCCGATGGGCGCGGTGATGGCCGGCGCGATGCTGCTGGTTCTGGCGCTGTCGGTTCTCGCCGTGCTGGCGCTGGTGAAATACCTGCGCCGGTCACCGCTCGAGGGCTGACGCCACGTCGGCCGGGGCCGGGCGGTGATCGCCCGGCCCGCACCCGTTCCACAGAAGAAAGAGACACCGATGACCCTCAGGTCCCTCCTGCTGCCGATCACGCTGAGCCTGCTGGCCGCCACCGCCTCGGCCGATCATCCCGGCGAAGATCTCGACGCGCGGATGACCGACAAGGAACAGTATTTCCAGGCGATCGACGACACCGCGCCGGGCTTCGATCTGGTCGACGCCGACGGCGCCGCGGTGCGGCTAGAAGATTACGCCGACAAGATCGTGGTGCTGAACTTCGTCTACGCGAACTGCCCCGACATCTGCCCGCTGCACGCCGAGACGATGGCCGAGATCCAAGGCATGGTGAACGCAAGCCCGATGCGCGACATGGTGCAGTTCCTCTCGATCACCACCGATCCTGCGAATGACGGCGCCGAGGTGCTGCGCGATTACGCCGACTGGCACGGGCTGGATCCGGTCAACTGGCGCTTCCTGACCGCCGGGGCGGACCAGCCCGAGGCGATCACCCGCGACCTGGCCGCCGAATACGGGCTGCAGTTCACCATGACCGGCGACAGCCCGATGCAGATGCACGGCGCGGTGATGCATGTGATCGACATGGACGGCCGGCTCGCCGGCAAGTTTCACGGCATGAAGTTCGAGCCGTCGAACGCGGCGCTCTACGTCAGCGAGCTGATCAACAACGCCCAGCACCGGCACGAGCCCGAGGGGATTTCCGGCTGGATTTCGGGGCTGTTCTGACCGGGTCCGGCAACCGGCGGCAGCGGGACCAACGCGGCGCTTGCGGGCGCTGCGCCGGGGGCGTAGATTTTTCCTGCGCGCCCCGGCCCTGACCCGGCCGTCCGCGCGAACCACCTGATCATCGCCCTGACCGCTGTCAGGCAACCTTGATTTTCATCGGGACCGCTCCGTTCGGCAAGGCGCCGGGCGGGCACTTCAACATGTGAGATCGTGATGGGAAAAGGCGACAACAAGCGCGGCAACAAGGAAGTCAAGAAACCCAAGCAGGAGAAGCCGAAGGTGCTGGCCACGGCGAACTCCGGCGCCGGCAAGCCGGTGTCGCTGGGCGAGAAGAAGGGCAAGTGACCCGGCGTGGCGGGCGCCGCGCGCCCGCCCGTTGCCGCAGCCCGGCGCGCTGATCCCGGCGCCGGCCCTTCAACTGCCGCGGCCGATCGGATAGGGGGTCCAGCCAAGCGGCCAAGGGAATCTACCACATGCAGCCATGGATACTGCTGGAGACGGCGCAGGCGCCCGGCGGCGACACGCTGCGGCTGCTGCGGCGCGGCGATGAATACTCGATCCGTCTCGAAGGCGGCAACGAGCTGATGAACAGCCGGCTTGGCGGCTCCGAGGAGGCGCTGGCCACGCTGCCGATGGAGCACCTGACCGACCGGGCCGCGCCGACCATCCTGATCGGCGGGCTGGGCATGGGCTTCACCCTCCGCGCGGCGCGCGAGGTCGCCGGAGACACCGCACGGCTGGTCGTCGCCGAAATCGTGCCCGAGCTGGTCGGCTGGGCGAAAACCCACATGGCGGGGGTGTTCGGCGACTGCCTGTCGGACCCGCGGGTGACGATCGAGCTGGGCGACGTCGGCGCGCTGATCCGCGCCACGCCGGCCCGGTTCGACGCGATCCTTCTCGATGTCGACAACGGCCCCGACGGGCTGACCCGCGAGGGCAACGACGCGCTGTACGACAAGGCCGGGCTGCGCGCGGCGCACCGGGCGCTGACCCCGGGCGGCGTGCTGGCGGTCTGGTCGGCGGCGCCGGACCGGGCGTTCTCGCGGCGGCTGGGGGACAGCGGCTTCGACGCGACCGCGGTGACGGTCCGCGCCGGTCACGCCAAGCGCGGCATGCGCCACACCATCTGGATCGCGGTCAAGCGCCGGACCCCGGCCTAGCGGGCCAGCGCCGCCGCCATACCGGCGTCGGGAAAGCAGGTGGCGGGGCGGCCCTCGGTCTCTTGCCAGCGGCCGATCGACCGGCGGGTCTTGAAGCCCGGCAGCCCGTCGGCGCCGCCGACATCATGGCCCCGCGATTCCAGACCGCGCTGCATCGCCGCGATGTCCGAACGCAGCATCCCGCCGACCGCGCTCCAGCCGCCGGCGAAATCGCCGACACCGTATTGGATGCGGTCGCCGACGTGGCCTACGAACAGCGCGTAGAGGTCGCTCATGTTGTAGGCCTTCAGCGCGTAGAAATTCGGCGTGACGATGAAGCCCGGGCCGCTGCGGCCGGCGGGCATCAGCAGGAAACCCTCGGCCGGCAGCTCGGCCGCCGGAAACGGCCGGCCCGACACCCGCGCGATGCCCATCGCCTGCCAATCGGCGATCGACCGGCCCTGATCCGGCCCCTCGAGCGCGCAGGACACCGCGGCCGGAATGCTGACCTCGAAGCCCCAGTCGCGCCCGGGAATCCAGCCGTGCCGCGCCAGGTAGCTGCCGATCGAAGCGATGGTATCGGCCTCGGAATTCCAGATGTCGGCGCGGCCGTCGCCGTCGCCATCGGCGGCATGGGCCAGGAAGTTCGACGGCATGAACTGCGGCTGGCCAAGCGCGCCGGCCCAACTGCTTTTCATCCCCCGCCCCGAGACGTGGCCGGCCTCGACGATCTGCAATGCCGCGACCAGCTCGTCGGTGAAATACGCCGCACGGCGGCTCATGAAGCCCTTGGTGCCGAGCACCGCGAAGGCGTCATGCGGGATCGCCACGCGGCCGTAGCCGCTTTCGCGACCCCAGATCGCGAGGATGATCCGCCCCGGCACCCCGGTCGACCGCTCGACGGCGGCCAGCGTCGCGGCGTGGCGTTGCGCCATCTGCCGGCCGACCGCCGTGGCGCCATCGACCGAGCCGCGGTTGAAGTAGCGACCCGGGCTGCCGAATTCGGCCTGGCTCTGGGATTTCGGGACGCCGGGCGCGCTGCCCGGCGGCACCAGGTCCGGCAAGTCCCAATCGAGCGTCACCCCCGAGAAGGCGGCGTCGAAACTGCCGCGGGACACCCCGGCCCCCCGCGCCCGCGGCCAGACCGTGTGTTCGAGCCAGCCGCGGAACTGCTGTTCGACCGCGCCGCGGTCGACGGCGACCGCCGGGCCGGACAGGCCGAGAAGCGCCATCACAAGCAGCGCCCGAAACGACGTGGCGATCGGCACCGGGTGGCGTGGTGCGGGTGGTCGACGGATCATTGGGCTGGCCTGTGGATTGCTTGCATGACGTCCGGCCCACCACACCTATCAGCTAGCGCGCCCCGTTCCAGACCCGCAGAGCGGCCGCAGCGGCAAGATCCCGCCGCGCGCCGCGCGCCATCAGTTGCCCGACATCAGCGCTTCCATCGGTTGCCAGCCATGCCGCGACCGGCGGTTCGCGAGATCGAACGCGAACCAGCACCCGCCGCCGCGCCGCTGGTCGACGCGGCGATCAATGCCGATGCCGGACAGCGCGCAGAACAGCAGCGTGCCGACAGCCGGTGTAGGACGGCGCGTAACCTTGCGCAGCGCCTATACTGTCATTGAGGAAAACCGGCCGTCCGAGCCCAATACCCTGCGCTGCCTTTGCTCAAAGGCTTGCGCATTTAGCTCAAAACCTTGCGCGACAACGTTGCACTCGCAGCAGCCATTGGCACCCTAAATATAGGGGATCAAACCGCCTTCTGTCGACTCAAGAACGATACATACAGCACGAGCCATTTCATTCAACCTGCGCGCCTGAAGCGCCTTCTTCAATCGAAAGCGCCCGCATTCTCGCCATGAGAGCCGACTGCCGGCGACGCTCAACTGACTGAGAACCCTGATCATGCCACCCGATCAGCAGGCACCGAGAGTAGCCTATGGAGCGCCATATCATGTCCGCAGGTTGGAGAGGGCCTCTGCCAAGGGGTTCGACACGTCGGTGCATTTTAGCCTTCGATCACACGGATCATCAGCGCCTCCTTCGGGAACTCGTCATTCGCTGTCCTCCTCGAGCCAATGGCAGCCAATGGCTCGTCATCAAGGATGCAGTAGGCACTGCTTGAAGCGCGGCATGACACGCCTTCCATACTGCCTGCTTCGCCAGTCGCCTTCCCCGGAGCAGCGGATCGCCAGCCCCCATCAAACGTTCGACGCTGACTTCGATACGCACAAAAGCAGCGTGTTTGCATATTTTAGTTGACAAGCAGACATTCCTATGGCACATCATTACATGCAAATAAGCAGCGTGAGTGTAATATGCCGAGAATTAGCAAAGATCAGATTCGCAGTGAGCTACGGAAGATTCTTCTCGTTCAGGCTGATCACATTGCGAATACCGCCAGCCTCCAAGTAGCCGAGCATTTCGCTGGCTTCTCCCTTCCAGAATATGAGTCCTATTACGCTGAAACCGATCCCAATCAGCTCGACCTCGGCCGCTTCCATGCCACAGTTCTTCTGGAGCAATGCTACGACTACGCCGTCAATCCGAGCGTTCTCACAGCTCATGACGCCTCCCTTGTCCAAGATTTGCAAGTTTTCGTGCATGGGATGCCACAAGCCGATATCGGCGGCGAAATTCTCCCTTTCCTGACCGAGAAAGGCATCTGTCGCACAGTGGCTGAACTTTCTTTGGCGCGCTTCAACCTCAATGAGGGCTTTGATCTAAGCGCTCGAGAAATAGCGTTGCTTGCTGACATCACTGAGGGTGCAGTTCGCAATGCGTTGGCTGACAAAAGTGATGGCCGTCTTAAAGCAATTCCGGGAACGAAAAACCCCGTGATGATTGAGAATGACGAGGCCCTACGATGGCTGCTGGG
>JBFGEI010000126.1:0-8277 GCA_041580155.1 Limimaricola sp. | reverse complement strand
CGATCAGCACCACCTCGATCCCGGGATGCCGCCGCTCCAGCTCGGCCACGGCGGCGAGGTTGAGGCTCGCATCCTCGCGGATCGCGGTGTGCGGGCAGCCGCCGGTTTCGACACCGATCACCCTGTCGCCGGGCAGGATCTGCATCCGCATCAGGGCCTCGGCGTCCTCCTGCGTGTAGATGTCGTTGGTGATGACGCCGATCGAGTGGTCCGGCGACAGCGCGCGGGCCAGTGCGGCGGTGAGCGTGGTCTTGCCGGCGCCGACCGGGCCGCCGATGCCTATGCGCAAGGGGCCGTTCATTGTCATGTCGCGAAGATCCTCGGTTGCTGGGTCTCGTGGCGCATCGACGCGATGTCGCCGAGAAAGGATGTGGAGGAGAGGTCGTCGAGCGTGCCGTGCCCGGCCTCGGCGGCGAGCCGTTCGCAGAGGGGCGCGAGCGCGATCTGCACGCGCTGACCGCCGGTCTGGCCGAGCGGCATCAGCCGCAGCGCCGCCGAGACGAGGTTGGCCATGAAGCCGTGCAAATAGAGCGCGACGGTGGGCCGGAGCGGCAGGCCGTGGCGCGCGGCGCGGGCGCCGATGGCGACCGGGTGGATGAGCGGCGTGTCGGGGCCGCCGGTGACGGCGGCCTCGGTGCGGGCGAAGGCGGCGCCCTGCCGCTCGGCCTCGATCACCCGCTCGCGGCTGGCGGCGACGGCGCGGGCCGTGGCGTCGATCCGAGCCAGCTCGGTCGCGTCGGCGGCGCGGTGGGCGGCGCCGAGAAGCAGCGCGTCGTTGCGGCCCGCGCCGTGCTCCAGCAGGTCGGCGAGCCAGTCGGTGAGACCGGCCTCGTCCGCCACCCGGCCGTCGGCGATGGCGGTCTCCAACCCGTGCGAATAGGCGAATGCGCCCACCGGGTAGCCGGGCGACAGCCAGCGGGCCAGAGTCAGCGCATGGAGGTCAGTGAGCATGGGCGGTCGCGACGTGTTCGTGCGCGTGGGTGCGGCCATGGCCATAGGCGCCGCCTTCGGGGCTGAACGGCCCGGTCACGTCGCGCAGCTCGGCGCCGAGATGGGCCAGCATATGCGCGATGACATGGTCGGCGCGGATCACCAGGCAGTCGGGCCGGATCTCGCACGGCGTGTGCCGGTTGCCGACATGCCAGGCGAGACGCACCAGATCGCCGCGCGCCTCGCAGAGGGGTTCGGGCGCCGCCTCGATCGCCACGTAGCTGCCATCCGACAATTCCAGCGCATCGCCCGCATCGAGCGAGGTGGTCTTCGCCAGGTCGACGAGAAAGGCCCGCCCCGAGGCGGTGACGAGCCGCTTGCGGCGCAGGAACCGCCCCTCGTAGTCGAGCGGGCAGACCTCGTGCGGGCCGGTCCAGTGACCCTTGCGGTGCAGGGCGCGGGCGGTGGGAAGATCGGTCATGGCGGTCCTCAGAACAGGAAGTAGCGCTGCGCCATCGGCAGCACCTCGGCGGGTTCGCAGGTAAGCAGCACGCCGTCGGCACGCACCTCGTAGGTTTCGGGGTGCACCTCGATCTCGGGCAGCGCGTCGTTGAGCTTCAGGTCACGCTTGGTGACGTGCCGGGTGTCGTTCACCGCGACCGTCTGCTTGGCGAGGCCGAGCCTTTCGCGCAGACCGTCCTGCTGCGCGGCCTTCGACACGAAGGTGACGCCCGCATGTTCGACCGCGCGGCCGTAGGCGCCGAACATCGGCCGCAGATGCACCGGCTGCGGCGTCGGGATCGAGGCGTTGGGATCGCCCATCTGCGCCATCACGATCTGGCCGCCGAGCAGCACCATCTCGGGTTTCACGCCGAAGAAGGCTGGGTGCCACAGCACCAAGTCGGCGCGCTTGCCCGGCTCGATCGAGCCGATCTCCCGGGCGAGGCCATGCGCCAGCGCCGGGTTGATCGTGTATTTGGCGATGTAGCGGCGGGCGCGGAAATTGTCGTTCTCGCCCGCGTCCTCGGCCAGGCGTCCGCGCTGGCGCTTCATCTTGTCGGCGGTCTGCCAGGTGCGGATCAGCACCTCGCCGACCCGGCCCATCGCCTGGCTGTCCGACGCGATGATCGAAAACGCGCCGATGTCGTGCAGGATGTCCTCGGCGGCGATGGTCTCGCGCCGGATCCGGCTTTCGGCGAAGGCGATGTCCTCGGGCACCCGCTTGTCGAGGTGATGGCAGACCATCAGCATGTCGAGATGCTCCTCGACCGTGTTGACGGTGAAGGGGCGGGTCGGGTTGGTCGAGGCGGGCAGCACGTTGAGTTCGCCGCAGATCTTGATGATGTCGGGCGCGTGGCCGCCGCCCGCGCCCTCGGTGTGGAACGCGTGGATGGTACGCCCGGCGATGGCGCGCAGCGTGTTCTCGACAAAGCCGCTTTCGTTGAGCGTGTCGGTGTGGATCATCACCTGCACGCCGGTCTCGTCGGCCACGCGCAGGCAGCAGTCGATGGCCGCCGGGGTGGTGCCCCAATCCTCGTGCAGCTTCAGCGCGCAGGCCCCGGCGAGGATCTGCTCGTGCAGCGCACCGGGCAGAGAGGCGTTGCCCTTGCCCGCGAAGGCGAGGTTCATCGGGAAGGCATCGGCCGATTGCAGCATCCGGGCGAGATGCCACGGCCCCGGCGTGCAGGTGGTGGCGAGCGTGCCATGCGCCGGCCCGGTGCCGCCGCCGAGCATGGTGGTGACGCCCGAGGCGAGCGCCTCTTCGATCTGCTGCGGGCAGATGTAGTGAATGTGGCTGTCGAAACCGCCGGCGGTGAGGATGCGGCCTTCGCCCGCGATCACCTCGGTGCCCGGTCCGACGATGATATCGACGCCCGGTTGCGTATCGGGATTGCCGGCCTTGCCGATGGCATGGATGCGGCCGTCGCGCAGGCCCACGTCGGCCTTGTAGATGCCGGTATGGTCGAGGATCAGCGCGTTGGTGATCAGCGTGTCGACCGCGCCCATCGCGCGGGTCCGCTGGCTCTGGCCCATGCCGTCGCGGATCGTCTTGCCGCCGCCGAACTTCACCTCCTCGCCATAGGTGGTGAGATCGCGCTCGACCTCGATCACCAGATCGGTGTCGGCGAGGCGCAGCCGGTCGCCGGTGGTGGGGCCGTACATCGCGGCGTAGTCGGCGCGGTCTATTCTCGTGGCCATCACAGATTCCCCATCACGTCGCCCTGAAAGCCGAAGACGCGCCGGTCGCCGCCGATCTCGATCAGCCGCACCTCCCGGCGCTGGCCCGGCTCGAAGCGCACCGCCGTGCCCGAGGCGATGTCGAGCCTGTGGCCCCGTGCCGCCGCGCGGTCGAAGTCGAGGCCGGGGTTGGCTTCGGCGAAATGGAAATGGCTGCCGACCTGCACTGGCCGGTCGCCGGTGTTGGCGACCATCAGCGTGATGGCCGCGCGGTCGGCGTTCAGTTCGATCTCTCCCGCCATCGGCATCAGCTCACCGGGGATCATGCGCGCCGCCCCCGGATCAGCGCCGTCGCCAGAAGCGCGAGGCCGATCAGCGGGCCGGTCCAGCCGGCATGGGGATGCGCCGCGCCTGCATGGGCCAGCGCCGGGGCGGGCGTGACCAGGGGAATGGCGAAGAGGATGCGGGTCATCATCGGTCCTTTCAGCGGATCGGGTCGTGCACGGTGACGAGCTTGGTGCCATCGGGGAAGGTCGCCTCGACCTGCACCTCCTCGATCATCTCGGGAATCCCCGGCATGCATTGGTCGCGGCTGATCACCTCGGCGCCCGCCTGCATCATGTCGGCGACCGAGCGGCCGTCCCGCGCGCCCTCGACCACCGCGTCGGTGATCAGCGCAATCGCCTCGGGGTGGTTGAGCTTGACGCCGCGCGCCAGCCTGCGGCGCGCCACCTCGGCGGCCATCGCCACCAGAAGCTTGTCCTTCTCGCGGGGGGTCAGGTTCATCTCAGAGTCTCCATGAAGCGGGCAGGGTGCCGTCCGTCAGACGGTCGAGCACCGGCAGAAGTGCGGCGCGCAGCGCGAAGCCGTCGGCGGCGAGAAGGCGCAGCACCAGAAGATCGGGCATGATCAGCGTGGCGCCGGCGCTGTCGGGCAGCGCGGCGCGCAGGGGGGCCAGATGCGCCTCGGCCTCGGGCGCGGCGAAGACCACGCCGGCCATAGCGGCGGCGCCGGCGGCGACCGCCGGGCGGGCCAGATGCGCGGTCACGTCGCCCGCGAAGCGCTGCGCGTCGATATAGAGTGGCGCGCCGTCGCGGCGGATCTCGATCCGGTCGCGAAACCGGGCGTCGCGCAGCCGCTCGCCCATCGCGGCGCGGCCGAAGATCACCGGCTCGACGATCAGCGCCCGGGCGCCGGCGGCGAGGTCGAGCGTCAGCCGGCGGTCGAGATCGCAGCCTTCGTAGAGGATGGTTTCCTGTGGCAGCCAGTCGAGCCGCGCGCCATCGGCGACGGCAAGCCGGTTGCGGATCCGCGCCGCCGGGCCGCCAGAGCTGCGATAGGCGCGCTCCGCGGCTTGCGAGGTCAGCCGTAGATGCGCCCCCGCCTGCGCCTCGGCCTCGATGGCGAGGCTGTCGCCGCCGGTGGCGCCGCCCGAGGTGTTGAGCACCACCGCCTCGACCACGCCTGCGCGGCGCGGGAACAGCGCCCGCAGCGCCCCTTCCTGACGCAGCAGCGCCAGGCGGCTGGTGCCGCCTTCGGCGCGCGCCGCGATGCGCAGCGCGCCGCGGGCCCGGGGCGGAGCCACATATGGCAATTGGTGCAGGATGGCGGGTCTCCCGGTTAGTGTCCTGGCACCTTGTTGCGGTCTACCGGCGCGGGACTGCCAGTGCCGGCGCCATGTCGCGGTACCGCGGCAGGGCAGACGCCGCCGATTGCGGCAAGGTCACGGGCATACGCACAAAATACGGGCAAGTTTGCGGGCGAAGCTGCAAATCCGACCCTCGGGATTTGCCACCGCCGCGATCCTGGTCAGACGGTGGGCGCATCCGCCGCCGGCCGTTCAGGGACCGGATCGCGCGGGAAGTGGGGACGGCCGCAGGAATTGCAGCTCTCGACGTCCGCCCCCGGGTGCAACGATGTTGCGGGACAAGATCTAGTGGCGGCTTGCCCATCGGGCAATCCCGACCCCGCGTCCCGCGGGAGACAGTGACATGACCACGCAGATTTCTACCATCGCCATGGCCGCAGCATTGGGGCTGGCCGCCATTCCTGCCACGGCGCAGGACGCGTCCTGCCCGATCAAGGTCGGCGTGCTCCATTCGCTCTCGGGCACCATGGCGATCTCCGAGACGACGCTGAAGGACACGGTGCTGATGCTGGTCGAGGATCAGAACGCCAAGGGCGGCCTGCTGGGCTGCGATCTCGAGGCGGTCGTCGTCGACCCGGCCTCCGACTGGCCGCTCTTCGCGGAAAAGGCGCGCGAGCTTCTGACCGTGCACGAGGTCGACGTGATCTTCGGCAACTGGACCTCCGTCAGCCGCAAATCGGTGCTGCCGGTGATCGAGGAGCTGAACGGGCTTTTGTTCTACCCGGTGCAGTACGAGGGCGAGGAATCCTCGCGCAACGTGTTCTACACCGGCGCCGCGCCGAACCAGCAGGCGATCCCCGCGGCCGATTACATGATCGAGGAGATGGGCGCCGAGAAGTTCGCGCTCCTGGGCACCGACTACGTCTATCCGCGCACCACCAACAACATCCTCGAGGCCTATCTCAAGGACCAGGGCGTCGCGGATGCCGACATCTTCGTCAACTACACCCCCTTCGGCCATTCCGACTGGTCCAAGATCGTCGCCGACGTCGTGGCGCTCGGCGCCGACGGCAAGAAGGTCGGGGTGATCTCGACCGTCAACGGCGACGCCAACATCGGCTTCTACAAGGAGCTCGCCGCGCAGGGCGTTTCGGCCGAGGACATCCCCGTCATCGCCTTCTCGGTGGGCGAAGAGGAGCTGTCGGGTCTCGACACCTCGAACCTTGTCGGCCACCTCGCGGCGTGGAACTACTTCCAGTCGGCAGAGGGCGAGGCGAACGAAGCCTTCGTTGCCAAGTGGAAGGACAAGATGGGGGATGCGCGGGTCACCAACGACCCGATGGAGGCGCATTACATCGGCTTCAACATGTGGGCGCAGGCGGTCGACGAGGCCGGCAGCACCGATGTCGATGCGGTGCGCGCCGCCATGTACGGCCAGACCTTCCCTAACCTCACCGGCTCGGTGGCCGAGATGCTGCCCAACCACCACCTGACCAAGCCGGTGCTGATCGGCGAGATCACCGCCGACGGGCAGTTCGACATCCTCAGCCAGACCGACCCGGTGCCGGGCGACGCCTGGACCGATTTTCTGCCCGAGAGCGCGCTGCTGACTTCGGATTGGAAGGATCTCGGCTGCGGCATGTACAACACCCAGACCGCAACCTGCGTGCAGACCAAGTCGAATTACTGACGATGGACCGGTCGGGGCGCATCGCGCCCCGGCCACCCACGGGGGCGGACGCATGACACGTATATTCAAGACGGCGCTGGCGGCGCTGTGGCTGGCGCTTGGCAGCGCGACCGCGCAGGCCGGGCCGGTGCAGGACCTGCTGCAGCAGCAGGGCGACCTGATCGAGCAAAGCTCGCGGCGCACGATACAGCCGGCGATCGACGCGATCATCGCCAGTGAACTGGCGCGCGTGCAGCCGGTGCTGCAGGCCTGGCAGGGCAAGGCGTTGTGGCGCGACGCCGACGGGCGCTTCTGGCGGGTGATCGACAAGGACGGGGCCGAGATCCTCGTCGATGTCGACACCGGCGCGGAGGCCGGGCCGGCGGACACGGGCGCGATGGCGCAGATCAAGCCCAACAGCGGCATACGGGCGCTGATCGGCACGGCGCTGGTGCAGTTCCAGCTGAGCGATCCCGATCCGCGTCGCCGGCTTGCCGCGCTTACCTCGATCACCCGCGACCCGGAGCCAGAGTTGCTGGCGCCGTTGCGTGCCTCGATCGAGACCGAGGCCGACGCCGAGCTGCGCGCCCGCAAGATCCGGCTGGAGCGGCTTCTGACCATGCGCTTCGGCAAGGACGAGGCCGAGCGGCTCGCCGCGATCGAAGCGTTGTCGACCGACACCGCCGTCGAGGTGCGCGCCGCGCTCAACCCGCTTCTGGCGACGCGGCTCGTGGTGTTGCCCGCGGGCGAGACCCCCGATGGCAACGTCGCGCGCGACCTCGATCCGGGCGGCGACGCGCTGTCGATCTCGGCCGGCTATGCTCGCCTTGTCGAGGACGGTCTGGCGCCGCCGCGCCCCACCGATGCGGAGATCCGCGCCGCGCTCGAGGCCAATCTTGTCGATGGCCGGGTGGGCGGCGTGCCGCTCGCCACGCTTGGCGACCCGGAGACCCGCGCCCGCGCCTACGACGCGCTGGCGGCTGACGGCCTCGTGCCATCCCGCGTCGAGGAAACCGATGTCGAGACCGCGCTTGCGGCGCATGACTTCTTCGACGTCTATGCCGAGCCCTCCGCGGCGGTCACCGACGCCGCCCGCGCCGCGATCACCTCGATCGGCCTGCGCGTCGGTGCGATGCAGGGGCTCGACATCGGGCTCGACGCGCTGTCGCTGGCCTCGATCTACTTTCTTGCCGCGATCGGGCTTGCCGTCACCTTCGGCGTCATGGGCGTGATCAACATGGCGCATGGCGAGTTCATCATGATGGGCGCCTATACCGCCTACCTGGTGCAGCAGATCGTCCCCGACCGGACGCTGTCGCTGATCGTGGCGCTGCCCGCCGCCTTCGTGGTGACTTTTGCCGCCGGTGTCGCGATGGAGCGGCTGGTGATCCGGCACCTCTACCACCGCCCGCTGGAGACGCTGCTTGCCACCTTCGGCATCTCGATCGCGCTGCAGCAGCTTGCCAAGATCATCTTCGGCACCCAAGCCCGGCCGCTCACCGCGCCCGACTGGCTCGGCGGCGCGTGGATACTCAATGACGTGGTGGGGATCAGCCATATCCGCATCGCGATCTTCGTGCTGGCGCTGGTCTTCCTCGGATTCTTCCTGTTCCTGATGAAGCGCACCCGGCTCGGGCTCGAGACCCGCTCGGTCACCCAGAACCCGGGCATGGCGGCTTCGGTCGGCATCGATCCGGGGCGGGTCAACATGCTGACCTTCGGGCTCGGCTCGGGCATCGCCGGGATCGCCGGTGTCGCCATCGGCCTCTACGCCAAGGTCACGTCGGAAATGGGCGCCGACTACATCGTGCAGAGCTTCATGACCGTGGTGGTCGGCGGCGTCGGCAACATCTGGGGCACGCTGGCGGGCGCCGCGATGATCGGCTTCTTCCAGAAGGGCGTGGAGTGGCTG
>JBFGEI010000125.1:0-8303 GCA_041580155.1 Limimaricola sp. | reverse complement strand
GCCGGCGCCGTCGATCACGAAGGCCTCGGTCAGCCCGCGCTCGATCTGCGGCTGGACCCGGCCAAGCGCCTGGCGGACCTCGCCGTCGGACATGAAGAACGTGGCCTCGCGCTCGGCATTGAGAAATGCCGCGAGGCTGAGTCCGTCGCGCGACAGGTCCTGGCGGTGCTCTTCCTCGTAGGCCTGCGCCGCGGTGAGCGAGGCGCCCAGCACGGTGCGGACCCGGTCCGAAAACCAGCCCTCGAGGCCGACGTTGATGGTGAGCACCGAAAACACCGCGACCAGCACCGTCGGGATCAGCGCCAGCAGCGCGAACACCCCGGTCAGCCGCAGGTGCAGCTGCGACCCGGCGGACCGGGCGCGCCGCGCCGCGACCATCTGGGTCACCCGCTGCAGCACCAGCGCCGCGACGACCATCGCGTAGACCAGATCGGCGAGAAGGACGATGCGCAGGGATGGCGAGTTCACGCCCTGATCGAGCGGTCCGAGCACCCAGACCGTCAGCCCGGCCAACACCGGGCCAAGCACGACGAGACCCAGCGTGGCGGCGTTCTGCACCCGTCGCTGGCGCCGCCATCGCATCATCCGAGAGAATCGCTGCGAGGTCGACAACCTGTGCACGCCGCCTGCCCTGTTGATCCGGGGCGCAAGCCCCCACCGCTCATGTGCCATGGTCCGATCCCGGTTCTGCGACCGGGGGGCCACGGTTCTGTTGCGGTTTTACATCAACTTGCGGCGCCGTGTCACGCGGATATCGAGGTCGGTGATCTTCTTTCGCAGCGTATTTCGGTTGATCCCGAGCAAATCGGCGCATTTGGCCTGGTTTCCGCCGGTCGCGTCGAGCGCGATCTCGATCAGCGGCGTCTCCACCTCGCGCAGAATCCGCTGGTACAGCCCCGGGGCCGGTAGCTGGCCGCCGTGCAGGTCGAAGTAGCGCCGCAGGTGCCGGTCGACGCTGGCAGACAGCTTTTCACCATCGCCGCCACCGCGCGCCGACTCTATCGCCGGCTGGTTGCCCAGCACCGATTCGACGTCGCCGCGGCCGATCTCGGCCTCCGAGCTGGTGATCACCAGCCGCCGGATCGCGTTTTCCAGCTGGCGCACGTTGCCGGGCCAGGAATAGCCGCGCACCAGCTCGGTGGCCTGGGCCGAGAGCTGCCGCAGCCCGAGCCCGTCGCGATCGGCGCGGGCCAGGAAATGCTCGGCCAGAAGCGGGATGTCGTCGACCCTCTCGCGCAGGCTCGGTACCGCGATCGAGACGCCGCCAAGCCGGTAATACAGGTCCTCGCGGAAGCCGCCGTCGTCGATCCGGTGCTGCAGATCGGCCTGCGACGTCGCCATGATCCGGGGCGCGTGTTCGCCCAGGGTGTCGAGCATTCGCACGATGCGGGCCTGCGCGTCGGCGTCGAAATCGCCGACCTCGTCGAACAGCACCGACCCGCCGCGGGCCCGCGCCAGCACCGACGCCGGGCCGTCGACGCCCTGCAGATCGGCGCCGGTCACCACCAAGAACGGCTGCGACCGGCGGTCCGAGAAGTCGTGGATCGCCTTGGCGATCAGCGATTTTCCGGTGCCGCTCTCGCCGGTGATCAGCACCGGCAGCGTGGTGTTCATCACCCGCGCGACCAGACGATACAGCGCCTGCATCGACGGCGTCCGCCCGACCAGCGGCAGGTCGCTGCCCGCGGTTTCGGTCACCTCGGCCGAAGGTTTGCTGGTCGGCGCGCGGCGCTTGATCTCGAGCGCCCTTGCGGCGCGTTTCATCAGGTCCGGCAGATCGAAGGGTTTCGGCAGGTAGTCGTAGGCATCGGCCTCGGCGGCCTTGATCGCGGTCATGATGGTGTTCTGCGCCGAGATCACGATCACCGGCAGGCCGGGCCGGGCCTGGGCGATTTTCGGCAGCTGTTCCAGGCCGTTGCCGTCCGGCATGATGACGTCCGAGATCACCAGGTCGCCCTTGCCCTCGTCGACCCAGCGCATCAGCGTCACCAGCGACGAAGTGGCGTGGACCTTGCATCCGGCGCGGGTCAGCGCCTGGGTCAGCACGGTGCGGATGGTGCGGTCGTCATCGGCGACCAGGATCGTTCCGTCCATCAATTCTCTCCGGTGGCTGCGACCGCGACGGCGGGTGCGCTTTCAGGGGCGTCGTCGACATCGTCGGCGGCGCGCGGCAGCGAGATCCGGAACACCGTGCGCCCGGGCACCGAGTCGACCGAGATCCAGCCGCCGTTTTCGGAAATCAGCTTCGAGACCAGCGCCAGGCCAAGCCCGGTGCCGTTCTCGCGGCCCGAGACGAAAGGTTCGAACACCTCGGCGGCGATGTCCGGCGGCAGGCCCGGACCGTCGTCCCAGATCTCGACCTGCAACGGCAGGCGTGCGTGGCTGCCGTCGGCCCGGCGCACCCGCAACGACGGCTCGTAATAGCTGCGCAGCCGGATCGTGCCGCCCGGCGCGCCGGCCTCGGAGGCGTTCTTCAGCAGGTTCAGGACCACCTGCTGCAGCTGGTCGGAATCGGCCAGGCAGCGTGGCAGCGACGGGTCGTAATCCTCGATGAAATGCATGTGCGCGCCGAATCCCACCGCCGCCGACTGGCGCGCCCGGTCGAGCACGTCGTGGATGTTCAGCGGCCGCAGGCTGGGCGGTTGCAGGTTGCCGAACTGCTCGACCTGCTCCAGCAGCTTCACGATGCGCCGGCTTTCTTCGACGATCAGGTCGGTAAGCTCTTGATCTTCGGGGCTGAGCCCCATCGACAGCAGCTGCGCCGCACCGGTGATCCCGGCCAGCGGGTTCTTGATCTCATGCGCCAGCATCTCGGCCATGCCGATCGCCGATTTCGCCGCCTTCGCGGTCGAGGAATGCTGCAGGATCCGGCTCGCCATCTCGCGCGGCGAGATCATCATGATCATCTGGCCCTCGGTGCCCTGCAGCGGCGAGAACTGGATGTTGCACTGCATCGGCGCGCGTTCGCCCGATCCGACGTCGACGTCGTTGACGAACAACGAACTTTTCTGCGCCCTGGCGCGAGCGAAGGCGGCCTCGAGCGGCGAGTCGATCGCCACCTTGTCCCAGACCGGGGCGCCGATCAGCGCCCGGGCCGACAGGTTCAGGAACTGCTCGGCGGCCGAGTTCAGATCGGCGATCCGGTTGTCGCGCGACAGCAGCAAGGCCGGCACCGGCAGCGAATTCCACAGCGCGGTGTCGGTGATCATGCCGCCGCCCTTTCACCGCTGGTCAGGGCCAGTGGCAGCAGCCGTGGCACCGCGGCGGGTTCGGCGGTCAGCACCTCGCGGCGCAGCGCCTCGGGCGTGCCGGCCTCGTCCATGTACCAGCCCAGGTGCTTGCGCGCCACGCGACCGCCAAGATCGCTACCGTAGAACTGCAGCATCGCCTCGTAATGTCCTGATACCATGTCGGAAAACGCGGAACCTTGCGGGATTTCCGGGGCTTGCCCCCCGGTCAGCGCCGCGGCGATCAGCGCCGGCTGCCAGGGCCGTCCCTGGGCGCCGCGCCCGATCATCACGCCGCGCGCGCCGGACCGCTCCAGCGCCAGCCGGGCGCTGGCCGCGTCGACGATGTCGCCGTTGGCGATCACCGGGATCGACACCGCGTCGCGGATCGCCCGGATCGCCGACCAGTCGGCGCTGCCCTTGTAGAACTGGCAGCGGGTCCGGCCGTGGATCGTCACCATCGCGACGCCGGCGGATTCGGCCCGGCGCGCCACGTCGGCGGCGTTGAGGCAGGTGTCGTCCCAGCCCAGGCGGGTCTTCAGCGTCACCGGCACCTTGACCGCGTCGACCACCGCCTCGATCAGCCGCAGCGCGTGGTCCGGGGTCTTCAGCAGCGCCGAGCCGGACAGCCCGCCGGTCACCTTGCGCGCCGGGCAACCCATGTTGATGTCGATGATCCGGGCGCCGTTGGCCTCGACCATCCGCGCCGCCTCGGCCATCCAATGCGCCTCGCGGCCGGCCAGCTGCACCGCGGTGTCGGCCTGGTCGAAGCCCAGCTCGGCGCGTTCGCGCACGCCGGGCTTGGCCTGCACCATCTCCTGGCTGGCGACCATCTCGGACACCACCCAGCCGGCGCCGAAGCCGGACACCAGTTGCCGGAACGGCAGGTCGGTGATGCCGGCCAGCGGCGCCAGCGCCACCGGCGAGGTTAGCCGGACATCGGGACCAAGGAGGATCGGTTCATCTGCCACGTCGGGGTCAACTGCCTAATCTCTGTGCGCTACAGCCTCGATCTAGGCCCGCCGACGGCGCGGCACAATCGCTGGTCGTGGCGCAACGCCAAGATGCGCCGCGTCTGCCCATTATTTGTGCATCTTGCCGCATCGAGGATCGGAATTGCGTCATCGCGGCGCAACGCCTAGATCCCGGGGACCCCGCAAGGAGAGCCCGATGCCCCGCCCAACCCGCTTTTCGTCATGACCGTCGCCAGCGTCATCGTCGCCGCCGGGCGCGGCACCAGGGCCGGCGGCGGCCTGCCCAAGCAATGGCGGCTGCTGGGCGGCCGGCCGGTGCTGGACCGCACGCTGGACGCCTTCACCGGCCTCGGCCCCATCTGCCTGGTTCTGCACCCCGACGATATCGGCCGGTTTCCGGCCATCGAGGCCCGCGCCACGCTGGTGGTGCCGGGCGGCGCCGACCGGGCGGCGTCGGTGCGCGCCGGGCTCGAGGCGCTGGCGGCGCTGGCCCCCGACCGGGTTCTGATCCATGACGCGGCCCGGCCGCTGGTACCGCGCCAGCTGATCGCCGAGGTGATCGCGGCGCTGGACCACGCGGTGGCGGCGGCGCCGGGGCTGGCGCTGGTCGATGCGCTGTGGCGCGACGCCGACGGCTCGGTCGCGGCGGCGGTGCCGCGCGACGGGCTGGTGCGGGCGCAGACGCCGCAGGGGTTCCGCTTTGCCGAGATCCTCGCGGCGCATCGCGGCCATGCCGGCTCCGGCGCCGCCGACGACGTGGCGGTGGCGCGCGCGGCGGGGCTTGCCGTCCGGATCGTGCCGGGCCACGAGGACAATCTGAAGATCACCGGCGCCGCGGATTTCGCCCGCGCCGAACGCATATTGGGGATCGCGATGGATGTGAGAACGGGCAATGGGTTCGACGTGCACGCCTTCGGACCGGGCGACCACGTCTGGCTCTGCGGCCTGCGGATCGACCACGACCACGGGCTGGTCGGCCATTCCGACGCCGATGTCGGGATGCACGCGCTGACCGATGCGATCTACGGCGCGATGGCGCAGGGCGACATCGGCCAGCACTTCCCGCCGTCGGACCCGCAGTGGAAGGGCGCGCGCAGCGAGATCTTCCTGGCCCACGCCGCCGATCTGGCGCGGACCGAGGGCTTCGCGATCGGCAATGTCGACGTGACGCTGATCTGCGAGTTCCCGAAGATCGGGCCGCATGCCATGGCGATGCGCGAGGAACTCGCGCGGATCATCGGCCTCGAGATCGGCCGGGTCAGCGTCAAGGCGACGACCTCGGAACGGCTTGGCTTCACCGGCCGCGGCGAAGGCATCGCCGCGCTCGCCAGCGCGACGCTGGTGCGGTCATGAGCCGGCTGATCGCGACCTTCTTCTATGCCGGGCTGCTGCGCCCGGCGCCGGGCACCTGGGGATCGCTCGCGGCCCTGGTCGCGGCGCTGCCGATCTACTGGGTCGGCGGCGTCTGGCTGATGGTCGCAGCGCTTGCGGTGGTGCTGATCGCCGGCTTTCCGGCGGCGCGCGCCGAAGCCGCGCGGTCGGGCGATCACGACCCGTCGCACGTGGTGATCGACGAGGTCGCCGGCCAGTGGATCGCGCTGCTGCCGGTGCTGATCGGGGCGGCGCATGTCGGCGCGCCGGTGCTGGCGCTGTGGCCCGGCTGGATCGCCGCCTTCGCGCTGTTTCGGCTGTTCGACATCTGGAAACCCGGCCTGGTCGGACGGATGGACCGGCGCGGCGACGTCACCGGGCTGATGCTCGACGACGTGGTCGCCGGCGTGTTCGCGGCGCTCGGCGTCATCGTCCTGGCCGTGCTATACCACGGCGTGCTGATCTTCGGAGGCTGAGTTGACCACGGCACGGATCCTCGTCGACCGGGCGACCGCTCTCGGGCTGCGGCTGGCCACCGCCGAAAGCTGCACCGGCGGCGGCGTCGCCGCGGCGATCACCGACGTGGCCGGGGCGTCGAAGGTGTTCGACTGGGGCGTGGTCACCTATTCCAACGCCGCCAAGCAGGACCTGCTCGGGGTCGCGGGCGCGCTGCTCGAGGCGCATGGCGCGGTGTCGGAACAGGTGGCGGTGGCGATGGCCGAGGGCGCGCGCGACCGCGCGGGCGCCGATCTCGCGGTGTCGATCACCGGAATCGCCGGCCCCGGCGGGTCCGAGCACAAGCCGGAAGGCCGGGTCTGCTTCGCGCTGGCGCGCCGTGACCGCGTCGACGCGGAAACCGTGGAGTTCGGCGCCATCGGCCGCGACAAGGTGCGCGCCGCTGCCCGCGATCACGCGCTGGCCCTGCTGCTGTCGGGCGTCGAGGATCGGCCGGCCTAGATCCCCGCCGGCCCGTAAAGCGCCTGCGCCCGGCGCTCGAAAGCGCGCACCACGCGCTGCATCGCCTCGTTGAAGAACAGCCCGGCCGCGCCTTGCAGAAGCCGGTTCCGGAACTCGAAATCCACTTCGAACTTCACCTCACAACCCTCTGGCAGGTCGACAAAATCCCAGCGGCTTTCCAGATACTGGAACGGCCCGTCGATGTATTCGGTGTCGATCCGCTTCTGCTCGGGCCACAGCGTGACCTTGCTGCCGAAGCGTTCGCGGAACACCTTGAAAGAGATCACCAGGTCGGCCAGCATCACCGACCGGTCGCCTTCGTCGGTGATCGACCGGACCCGCGCCGCGGCGGTCCAGGGCAGGAACTCCGGGTAACTTCCGACATCGGCGACCAGGTCGTACATCTGCTGCGCGCTGAACGGCAGCTTGCGGGTCTCTGAGTGGCTCGGCATGGCAGGCTTTCTTTTGATCGGCCCACATCTCGCCAATGCCCGCCCGGAGTGCAAGGGCACGCCACGCCGCAGGGCCGCGGCGGTCGGATGACGTCGCCGTGATCGACGCATCAGGTCGCTGGACCTGCGTTTCGCTTCCGCTAGGCTGCCGTAACGTGACTTTGACAGGGACGGTATCATGTTCAGACAGACCAAGGCCGCGATCTGCGCGGCAAGCTTCGGATTGACCGCGATCGCATCGCTCGCCGCCGCGCAGGGGCTCGAGCCGGAGCGGGCGCAGCAGCTGCGCGAGGGCCACATGAAGCTGTTCGGCGCCAATCTCGGGATTCTCGGCGGCATGGCGCAGGGCAAGACGGAATATGACGCAGAGGCCGCCGGCATCGCCGCGTCGAACCTGGTCGCGCTGGCGAGCGTCGACCAAGGCATCTACTGGGTCGAGGGATCGTCCACGGAGGATCTGCCCGACAGCCGGGCGCTGCCGTCGATCTGGCAGAGCCGCGCCGATTTCGACAGCAAGATCGACGATCTGCACCAGGCCACGATGAAGATGGCCGAGGTCGCCGGCACCGATCTCGCCGCGCTGCAGGGCCAGATGAAGATGCTTGGCGAGGCCTGCGGCAGTTGCCACGAAGATTATCGCAAGCCCGACGAGTGACACGGCGCCGCGGCGCCATCGCGGTCGCGGCGGCGGTGGTTCTGGCGCTTGGCGGCGCCGGCTGGGTGCTGACCGGGCCCGACCCGGTGCCGCCCGAGGCGCTGGCGCCGTTGACCGGCGATCCGGCGCGCGGCGTGCAGGTCTTCGCCGCCGCCGGCTGCGCCGCCTGCCACATCGCCCCCGACGCCAAGCCGTCCGACGCGCCGCTGCTGTCGGGCGGCCGTGGTTTCGCCAGTGATTTCGGGACGTTCCGGGCGCCGAACATCTCGCCCTCGGCGCAGGGCATCGGCGATTGGACCGACGCCGAAATCGTCACCGCGGTGATGCGCGGCGTGTCGCCATCGGGGGCGCATTACTACCCGGCGCTGCCCTATGATTCCTATGGCAAGGCCGATCTGCAGGACATGGTCGACATGGTGGCGCATCTGCGGCAGCTGCCGCCCTCGGACGCCGCGAACCTGCCGCACGAGGTCGGGTTTCCGTTCAACATCCGCCGCGCCCTCGGGCTGTGGAAGCTGATGTTCGTGTCGCGGGACTGGGTGATGGACGGCGATCTGACCGCGGCGCAGCTGCGCGGACGCTACCTGGTCGAGGCGCTTGGCCATTGCGGTGCCTGCCACACCGCACGCAACGCTCTCGGGGGGCTGCGGCGCGACGCCTGGCTGGC
>JBFGEI010000124.1:0-8427 GCA_041580155.1 Limimaricola sp. | reverse complement strand
GTTTCCGCCCGCCGGTCGAACCCGATCAGGCCGCCCGGGCCGCCCGCGACGCGGCGAACTTCAGCAGCCGCGACATCGCCGTGGCGAAGCGGTCGTCCTCGACGGTGAGCGCGACCCGGACATGGCCCGCCGCGGCGGCGCCGAAGGCCTCGCCCGGCATCACCGCAATCAGCTCTTCGCGCAGCAGCGTCTCGGCGAAGACCTCGCCGGTCATCCCGGTCGCGCGGATGTCCAGAAGCGCGTACATCGCGCCCTGCATCGGCACCGCCCGGACCACGGATTGCTGGCCGATCAGCCGGTCGGCGATGGCCCGTCGCCGGGCGAAGGGCGCCGCGATCCGTGCCTCGAACGCTGCCCCCTGAGCAAGCGCGAACAGCGCCGCGTCCTGCACGAAGCCCGGAATGCCGTAGGTGGTGTGGGTCGACAGCGTCTCCATCGCGGCGATCGCGTGTTCCGGGCCGCAGACCCAGCCGACCCGGCTGCCGGTCATCGCGTGGCTTTTCGACAGCGATCCGACCACCAGTACCCGATCGGCAAGACCGGGCAGGGCGCGCGGCGACAGGTGTTCGCCGTCCCAGACCTGGGTGTCGTAGACCTCGTCCGAGATCAGCCACAGGTCGTGCTGCTGGCACACCCCGGCGATGCCGTCGAGACAGGCCCTGTCGTAGACGGCACCGGTCGGGTTGTTGGGAGAGTTGACCAACAGCGACCGCGCCTTGCCGCCGCTGGCCGCCGCCGCCGCGTCGAGCGCCGCGGCGCGTGGCAGGAACCGATCTTCGGCGCGGGCCTGGACCGGTACCGGATGGGCGCCGACAGCGCGGATCGTGCCGGGGTAGGTGGCGTAGTAGGGGTCGACGTAAAGCGCGTGGTCGCCTTCGTCGCAGGCCGCGTGATGCGCCGCGAACAGCCCGGCCTGGCCGCCGGGCATCACCAGGATGTTGTCGGGGCTGGTGGCGGTGCCGCTCTGCTCGGCGATCCGCCGGGCAATCTTGGCGCGCAGCTCGGGCGTGCCGGCGATCGCGGCATAGCCGGTATGGCCGGCGCGCGCCGCCCGGTCCATCGCCCCGAGGATCTCGGGGTCGGTGCGGATGTCGTGTTCGCCGATGGTCAGTTCGATCACGGGGTGACCCTGATCTTTCATGCGGCGGGCGAGGCGGAACAGGTCCCAGCCGTCGGGACCCCCCGCGGTGATCTGCGAGATGCGATGTGATACTGTCATGCGCGCAGCAGGCCGGGGCGCGGCCGGTTTGTCAATCTCTTGCCCCAGCCCGCGGCAAGCCGGAAACTCTGGACGGCTTTGGGTCATGCTGCTAAGTCGGTGGCATGAAGAGCAACTGCATCATCGGCTGCATCATTACCTGCTGACCCAAGTCACGCGGGCCGCTCTGTCACGTTTCCTTGCAGAAACCAGCACTGCCCGCGGGCGACACCGCTTGCGAGGCCCCATGACGACCATCCGCCTGCACGACACCAAGACCCGCCGCAAGGTCGAGTTCATCCCGATCGACCCCGACAACGTGCGGCTCTACGTCTGCGGCCCGACGGTCTACGACCGGGCGCATCTGGGCAACGCCCGGCCGGTGCTGGTGTTCGACCTGCTGTTCCGGCTGCTGCGCCCGGTGCACGGCGCCGCAAGGGTGACCTACGCGCGCAACTTCACCGACGTCGACGACAAGATCAACGCCCGCGCCGCGCAGACCGGCCGGCCGATCCGCGAGATCACCGACGAAACCGTGCTGTGGTACCACCAGGACATGGACGCGCTTGGCGCGCTGCGGCCGAACCACGAGCCGCGCGCGACCGATTACATCCCGCAGATGGTGGCGATGATCGAACGGCTGATGCTGTCGGGCCACGCCTATGCCGCCGAGGGCCACGTGCTGTTCTCGGTCGCGAGCTACGCCGAATACGGCGCGCTGTCGGGCCGCGACGTCGAGGACATGATCGCCGGCGCCCGGGTCGAGGTCGCGCCCTACAAGCGCGACCCGATGGATTTCGTGCTGTGGAAGCCGTCGAGCGGCGACGAGCCGGGCTGGGACGGCCCGGTGCACGAGGGCGAAAGTGTCGGCCGCGGCCGGCCGGGCTGGCACATCGAATGCTCGGCGATGTCGTACCAGCTTCTGGGCGAAAGCTTCGACATTCACGGCGGCGGCATCGACCTGCAGTTTCCGCACCACGAGAACGAGATCGCGCAAAGCGCCTGCGCCCACCCCGAGGGGCACTTCGCCAATATCTGGATGCACAACGAGATGCTGCAGGTCGAGGGCAAGAAGATGTCCAAGTCGCTGGGCAACTTCTTCACCGTCCGCGACCTGCTGGATCGCGGCGTGCCGGGCGAGGTGATCCGGCTGGTGATGCTCGGCACGCATTACCGCAAGCCGATGGACTGGACCGAGGACAAGCGCGCCGAGGCCGAGGCGACGCTGCGCAAATGGTACGGCGTGCTGCACCAGCACGGCTTCACCGCGGCGATGGTGGCGAAGCTGAAGCTGGCCGGCGATTGGAGCCTGGACGATGAATTCCTCGGTGTGCTGGCCAATGATCTGAACACCCCCGGCGCGATCGCGCGGATGCATGTGCTGGCCGCGGCCAGGACCACGGCCAGGCTGGTACCCTTCGCTGCCGCGCTCGAGTTGATCGGGCTGATCGACGACTGGGACCGGCTGGCCGATCTTGCGCAGGGCGAGGCCGCGGCCGATGTCGCGCCCGAGGTCGACGCCAAGGTGGTCGCGCTGCTGGCGCGCCGCGCCGAGGCCCGCGCCGCCAAGGACTGGGCCGAGGCCGACCGGATCCGCGACATTCTCGGCGCCGCCGGGGTGCAGGTCACCGACGTCGGCGGCACCGCCAGCTGGCAGCCCGGCCCGAGTTTCGACGCCAGCAAGCTGGAGGGGACCGCATGACCGATCGGCTGTATCTCTACGACACCACGCTGCGCGACGGGCAGCAGACCCAGGGCGTGCAGTTCTCGACCCGCGAGAAGATCCAGATCGCGCAGGCGCTCGACGCGCTCGGCGTCGATCACATCGAGGGCGGCTGGCCCGGCGCCAACCCGACCGACAGCGAATTTTTCGAGACCGTGCCCGGTACCCGCGCCACGCTGACCGCCTTCGGCATGACCAAGCGGGCCGGGCGGTCTGCCGGCAACGACGAGGTGCTGGCGGCGGTGCTGAACGCCGGCACGCCGGCGGTGTGCATCGTCGGCAAGACCCATGATTTCCACGTCACGACGGCGCTTGGCATCACGCTCGAGGAAAACCTCGACAACATCGGCGCCTCGGTGGCGCATCTGGTGGCGCAGGGCCGCGAAGCGCTGTTCGACGCCGAGCATTTCTTCGACGGCTGGAAGGCCAACCCGGACTACGCGCTCGCGTCGATCCGCGCCGCGCACGATGCCGGCGCCCGCTGGATCGTGCTGTGCGACACCAACGGCGGCTCGATGCCCGACGAGGTGGCGACGATCACCCGCGCGGTGATCGCGGCCGGGATTCCGGGCGACCGGCTTGGCATCCATTGCCACGACGACACCGGCCAGGCGGTCGCCTGTTCGCTCGCCGCGGTCGAGGCCGGGGCGCGGCAGATCCAGGGCACGTTGAACGGGCTTGGCGAACGCTGCGGCAACGCCAACCTGACCACGCTGATCCCGACGCTGCTGCTGAAGCAGCCCTACGCCGGCACGCTGCGGACCGGGGTCACGCTCGAGGCGCTGCAAGGGCTGCGCCGGACCTCGCGGCTGCTCGACGACATCCTGAACCGGGTGCCGATGAAGCAGTCGCCCTACGTCGGCGCCTCGGCCTTCGCGCACAAGGCCGGGCTGCACGCCAGCGCCATCGCCAAGGATCCGACGACCTACGAACACGTCGACCCGTCGGTGGTCGGCAACAGCCGCATCGTGCCGATGTCGAACCAGGCCGGCCAGTCGAACCTGCGCGAACGCCTGGCGCGCGCCGGGATCGAGGTCGAGAAGGGCGATCCGGCGCTGAGCCGGATCCTCGACCGGATCAAGGAAAAGGAAGCCCGCGGCTATTCCTACGACACCGCCCAGGCCAGCTTCGAGCTGTTGGCCCGCGACGAGCTGGGGATCTTGCCGAGGTTCTTCGAGATCAAGCGCTACCGGGTCACCGTCGAGCGGCGGCGCAACAAGCGCGGCAAGATGGTGTCGCTGTCCGAGGCGGTCGTGGTGGTGAAGATCGGCGGCGAAAAGGTGATGAGCGTTTCCGAGAGCGTCGGACCCGACGGGTCGGACCGCGGCCCGGTCAACGCGCTGAGCCGGGCGCTTGGAAAGGACCTCGGCCCGTATCAGGAGATCATCGACGATCTGCGGCTGGTCGACTTCAAGGTGCGGATCACCGATGGCGGCACCGACGCGGTCACCCGGGTCATCATCGACAGCGAAGACAGCCAGGGCCGGCGCTGGTCGACCGTCGGGGTGTCGGCCAACATCGTCGACGCCAGCTTCGACGCGCTGGTCGACGCGATTCAGTGGAAGCTGGTGCGCGACGGCGCGACACCGGTCGCCGAAAGGTAGGAAAGATGCGTATTTCGAGGCCGAAGAAGCGGGGCGCGCGATGAGTGTCGCAGCCTGCGCGGCGCTGGTCCAGCGCGGCGATCCGGATCGGTTCCTCGCGGCGATGGCGGCCCCGGTCGCGGCCCGCGAGGCGCTGTTCCCGCTCTATGCCTTCAATCTCGAGGTATCGCGCGCGCCGTTCGTCACCAAGGAGCCGATGATCGCCGAGATGCGGCTGCAATGGTGGCGCGACGTGGTCGAGCAGATCGCCGGCGACGGACCGGTGCGGTCGCACGAGGTGGTGACGCCGCTGGCGCAGCTGGCCCGCGCGACGGCGCTGCCGGAACCGGTGATGGACGCGCTGGTCGCGGCGCGGCGCTGGGACATCGAGGCCGAGCCGTTCGAGGACCAGGCGGCGCTCGATGCGCATCTCGACGCCACCGCCGGCGGGCTGATGTGGCTGTCGGCCAAGGCGCTTGGCGCGGTCGATGCCGACGAGCCGGCGGTGCGGCAGGCCGGCTTCGGCCACGGCATCGCGCTGTGGCTGCTGGCGATCCCGGCCTTCGAGGCGCGCGGCAAGCGGCCGCTGGTCGATGGCCGGCCGCAGGCGGTGGCCGAGTTCGCCGACCGCGGCCTGGCGTCGCTGCGCGCGGCGCGCCGGGCCGGGGTGTCGGCGGCGGCGGTGCCGGCGCTGCGCGCGGCCTGGCAGGCCGAGGCGGTACTGAAGCGCGCGGTGGCCAACCCGAACCGCGTCGCCGAGGCGCTGCTGGCGCCGGCGCCGGGCCGGGCCAAGCTGGCGCTGATGATGAAGGCCGCTACGGGGCGCTGGTGACGCCGCGGCGGCCCAGCTTCAGCCAGGCAAGCGCGCTGCCGGCCAGGATCAGCGCCGGGATCATCGCGAGGTTGACCGCGACCCAGCCCTCCTGGGGCGTGCCGCCCGAGCAGTTCATCAGCCCGCCCGACGACAGCGACGCCAGCGTCACGAAGCCGAACACGATGGTGTCGTTGAGACCCTGCACCAGGCCGCGTTCCTCGGGGCGGTGCTGCGCCGTCAGCATCGCGGTGGCGCCGATGAAGCCGAAGTTCCAACCCAGGCCAAGCAGGATCAGCGTGCCGTAGAACTCGACCAGCCCGGTGCCGGTCAGCCCGGTCAGCCCGGCGCAACCCAGCAGGGCAAGCCCGGCCGCGACGATCCGGGTGGCGCCGAACCGGGCGATCAGGTGGCCGGTGAAGAACGACGGCAGGAACATCGCCAGCACATGCGCCGAGACGATGTCGTTGGCATGGTCGCTGCCGTGGCCGACGCCGACGACCGCCAGCGGCGTCGA
The DNA here is from genome assembly GCA_041580155.1 of Limimaricola sp. Classification (GTDB taxonomy): domain Bacteria; phylum Pseudomonadota; class Alphaproteobacteria; order Rhodobacterales; family Rhodobacteraceae; genus Limimaricola. The sequence continues at coordinate 2,595 of JBFGEI010000124.1, read as the reverse complement.
GGTCATCACCAGGTTCATCAGCCCGTAGGCGACCATGCCGCAGACGATCGACACCAGGATCCCCGGCTGCGCCAGCAGCGCGCGGCGCGACCGGCTGGCCAAAGGCGCCACGTCGGGGTCGGCCTTGGTGCCGGCCGGCAGGTCGAGGCCGAAGAACAGCAGCATGCCGCCGAGGTTCAGCGCCATCACCGCGAGGTAGCTGCCAAGAAACGGCACCGAATAGGCGTCGAGCACCGCCTTGTTGAGCTGCGGCCCGAGGATCGCCGACACCAGCCCGCCGGCCATCACCCATGAAATCGCCTTGGGCCGGAACGCGTCCGAGGCCGAATCGGCCGCGGCGAAGCGGTAGAAGCCCTGCGCCGACATGTAGATGCCGCTGATGAAGGACCCGGCCAGCACCAGCAGGTAGGATCCGTACAGCAGCCCCAGCGCCGCGATTGCGGCGCCCGCGGCACCGGCGAACCCGCCGATCAGGAACCCGGCACGGCGGCCGCGGCGCTGCATCAGCGGCGACAGCCAGGGCGCCGTGGTCATCGACCCGAACATCGTCATCGTGACCGGCAGCGTCGCCAGGCAGGGGTTCGGCGACAGCGAGGCGCCGACCAGCCCGCCGATCACGATCAGAATCGGCATCTGCGCCCCGAGGATCGCCTGCGCGGCGACCAGAACGGCGGTGTTGCGATAGGCGCGCTGGTCGTCGGTGCGGGGGGATTTCCGGGTCATGCAGCGAGAGGTAGCGTCACGATCGCCGGCTGTCCATCGCCGCGCGCGGTCAGTCGCGCCGATCGATCAGATGCGCGAAGGATCCCGAAACCCGGCCCTCGCGCAGCCCCATCGGCGGCAGCGCCGTGCCCTCGGCGTCGCGCGCGGTGAACAGCGGCGTGCCGGTGGCGCTGAGCGTGGTGGCGTAGTGGAACTCGTGTGCCGCCCATGCCCCGGCGAAGCGTCCGGTCTCGGCCCGGACATCGCGGTAGCCCAGGTGCAGCCGGCGCTGCGCGAAAGAGGTGGCGAGCCGCAGCAGCCCGGCCATCGGATGGACCACGCCATCGGCGTCGACAAGGCTATCGCCCAGCACCATGTATCCGCCGCATTCTCCGTATATATCAGTGGTCTGCGCGGCTGACCTGAGGCTTTGCATGAACCGGGTGGCGGTGCTCAGCCGGCCGGCGTGCAGCTCGGGGTAGCCGCCCGGCAGCAGCAACAGATCGGCGCTTGGCACCTTGTCGTCAGCCAGCGGCGAGAACGGCAGGATCTCGGCGCCTCTGCTGCGCCAATCGGCCAGCAGGTGCGGGTAGGCGAAGGCGAAGGCGTCGTCGCGGGCCAGCGCGATGCGTTGCGCCGGCGGGGGGCTGTGTCGCCGGGCCTGCGCGGGATTTGGATCCGCGGTCGCGGCCAGCTCGGTGATCGCGGCCAGGTCGAGATGCGCCGTCACCAGGTCGGCGGCCGAGTCGAGAAACGCGTCGAGGTCGGCACGCTCGCCGGCCTGCACCAGACCGAGGTGGCGCGACGGATGCGCCAGCCCGACATCGCGCGGCAGCGCTCCGAGCACCGGCAGGCCGGAGCCTGTCAGCGCGCGGCGCAGCATCGCTTCGTGGCGCGGCGAGCCGACCCGATTGAGGATCACGCCGGCGACCCGGACGTTCGGGTCATGCGCCGCGAAGCCGGCGACGAGCGGCGCCACCGATTGCGCCATCCGCGCCGCATCGACCACCAGGATCACCGGCAGGCCAAGCTGCCGCGCAACGTCGGCCGTCGCGCCGCGCCCGTCGGGCGGCGCGCCGTCGAACAGCCCCATGGCGCCTTCGATCACCAGGGTTCCGGGGCCCTGCGCCAGCGCCCGGATCCGGTCGGGCGACATCGCCCAGGCGTCGAGGTTGAGGCAGTCGGCACCGCAGGCGGCCTCGTGGAACCGCGGATCGATGTAGTCGGGTCCGGATTTCGCGCCGCGCACCGCCACGCCCTGGCGCGCCAGCGCCCGCAGCAGGCCCAGCGTCACCGTGGTCTTGCCGGCGCCCGAGCTCGGGGCGGAGAGGATCAGCCCCGGCATCTGGCGGCGACGGGGCGCTGCCCCCGCTCGGGAAACCCGAGCCCCCCGGCGTAGTTGGGGAACAAAGTAACGGCCAAGGTTCAGCCCTGCTCGGCGGGGCGGCCGCGGCCGAGCGGGTCGAGGCTGCGCGGCGCATCGCCGGCGATCTGGCCCTGCCAGTCGAGCACCTGGCGCATCAGCGTGGCGCGGCCGATGCAGATGATTGCCGGGGGTTCGAGCCCGGCGCCGGCGATGTCGGCGGCCAGCCGGTCGAGCCGGGTTTCCAGCACCCGCTGCGCCGGGGTGGTGGCGCCCGCGACCACCGCCACCGGTTCTTCGGCGGGGCGGCCGGCGGCGATCAGCGTTTGCGCGATCAGCGCCGCGTGTTTCATCCCCATGTAGATCACGATGACCGGGCTGCGGCGCGAGATCGCTGCCCAGTCGAGCGACGACGGCGCCGCGCCGCTCTGGTCATGGCCTGTGACGAAGGTCACCGCCTGGTTCACGTCGCGGTGGGTCACCGGTATGCCGGCATAGGCCAGCCCGCCGATCCCGGCGCTGATCCCGGG
>JBFGEI010000123.1:0-8597 GCA_041580155.1 Limimaricola sp. | reverse complement strand
CTCGACAGCCTGGTGGCCTTTGCCGGCGTCGGCGACCAGATCACCGCGCTGCCGGCGACCGAGCTGACGCTCGAGGTCACCGGCCCCTTCGCCGCCGGGGTGCCGCTCGACGAAACCAACCTGGTGCTGCGCGCGGCGCGGGCGCTGCAGGCGGCGCGCGGGGTGCCGCAGGGCGCCAAGCTGAAGCTGACCAAGACCCTGCCACACGCCGCCGGGATCGGCAGCGCCTCGGCCGATGCGGCGGCGACGCTGCGGCTGCTGGCCGGGGTCTGGGGCGTCGCGCCCTTCGCGGATGACGCGCCCGAAGTCCTGGCGCTTGGCGCCGACGTGCCGGTCTGCCTGCAGGCCCCTGCCCCGGCGCGGATGTCCGGCATCGGCGAGATCCTGTCGCCGGTCCCGGCGCTGCCGTCCTGCGGCCTGGTGCTGGTGAACCCCGGCGTCGAGGTGCCGACCGGCAAGGTCTTCGCCGGGCTGGAGCGATCCGACAACGCGGCGCTGGCACCGCTGCCGGCGGGGCTGGACTTCGCCGGGCTGGTCGAATGGCTGGCGGCGCAGCGCAACGACCTGCAGCCCGCCGCCGAGGCGATCGCCCCCGAGATCGGCCGGGCGCTGAAGCGGTTGCGGGCGATGCCCGGGGTCGAGGTGGCGATGATGTCGGGGTCGGGCGCGACCTGCGTCGGGCTGGTGCGCGACATGGGCCACGCGCGGCAGGTGGCGCGGGCGATCCAGCTGTCCGAGATGGGCTGGTGGGTGGCGCCGGCGCCGCTGTTGGGCAGCTAGTCCGCGGCCCGGCCCAACCCGACCCGACGCGGCCCTACGCGGTCCTAGCTGATCCGCGCCACCACGTAATCCGCCAGATCGGCGAGCATGTCGCGCAGCGGATCCTCGGGCAGCGTCCCGAGCGCCGCCTTCGCGCGCGCCGCCCAGTCCAGCGCGGTCTCGCGAGTGCTGTCGAGCGCGCCGTGACGCCGCAGCAGCGCCTGCGCCTGCTCGAGATCGCCCTCCTCGACCCGGCCCTTGCCGATGGTCCGGGCCCAGAACTCCCGATCCTCGTCGCCGCCCGCCGCGATCGCGCGGATCACCGGCAGCGTCAGCTTGCCTTCGCGGAAATCATCGCCCAGCGACTTGCCGATCGCCTCGGTGCCGCCGTAGTCGAGCAGGTCGTCGACGATCTGGAACGCGATACCGAGCGCGTCGCCATACCCGTGCAGCGCCGCGACGTGATCCTCGGATACCCCGGCGATCACCCCGCCGACCTCGGTCGCCGCCGAGAACAGCGCCGCGGTCTTGCCGCGCACCACCCGCAGGTAGGTGTCTTCGCTGGTCCCGAGGTTACGCGCGGCGGTAAGCTGAAGCACCTCGCCCTCGGCGATCGTCGCGCTGGCATTGGCAAGGATGTCGAGCACCCGCAGCGACCCGGTCTCGACCATCAGCTGGAACGACCGGGCGAACAGGTAGTCGCCGACCAGCACCGACGAGGTGTTGTCCCACAGCAGGTTGGCGGTCGGCCGGCCGCGGCGCTGCTTGCTGTCGTCGACCACGTCGTCGTGCAGCAGCGTCGCGGTGTGGATGAATTCGACCGTCGCCGCGAGATGGATGTGGAACGGCCCGTCGTAGCCGCAGAGCCGCGCCGCCGCGAGCGTCAGCATCGGCCGCAGCCGCTTGCCGCCGGCCTCGACCAGATGCGCCGTGACCTCGGGAATCCGCGGCGCGTGTTCCGACGCCATCCGGACCCGGATCAGGTCGTTGACCGCCACCATCTCGGACGCCAGCGCGGCGGCGAGACGGTCATGCGGCTTGCTGACGGCGGTGACGGCTTTGGCGGCGATTGTCATGTCTGCGCGGTCTTCTCGACAAGGACGCCGGAACGTCCTAACGGGTTCAGGATGAAAGAGCTTCTGCGCACCAACGACCCGACGGTCATCGCATTCGCCACCGCCCTTCTGGACGGCGAGGGTATAGACTGCTTCGAATGGGACGTAAACACGAGCATCCTCGAGGGATCGATAGGCATATTGCCGCGCCGGCTGATGGTGCGCGATGCCGATCTGTATCGCGCCGAACGGGCGCTGCTGGACAATGACATCGACCTGGGCCGATGACGCGCTGAGCCGCAACGCCTTTCTCGGCGGCCGGCTGCAGGTGCTGCAGCCAAGGCGTGGCTACCGCGCCGGCACCGACCCGGTGCTGCTGGCCGCCGCAGTCGACGCAAGACCCGGCGACAGCGTGCTGGAACTGGGCTGCGGCGCCGGTGTCGCGCTGCTGTGCCTCGGCGCGCGGCAGCCGGGGCTGCGGCTCACCGGGGTCGAACTGCAACCGGCCTATGCCGATCTGGCGCGGCGCAACGCGGCGCTGAACTGTCAGCCGATCGAAGTGGTCGAGGCCGACCTGGCCGCGCTGCCGGGCACTATCAAGGCGCGCCGCTTCGACCATGTGATCTCGAACCCGCCCTATTTCGACCGGGCGCATTCGCTGCCGGCGCCCGATCCGGGGCGCGAGCTGGCCTTCGGCGGCGCCGCGCTGTCGCTGACCGACTGGATCATCACCGCGGCCCGGCGCGTGGCGCCGGGCGGCCGGCTGACGCTGATCCAGCGCAGCGACCGGCTGCCGGAGATGATGGCGGCGGTGGCCGGGCGGCTTGGGTCGATCGTGGTACTTCCGCTGGCGGCGCGGCAGGGGCGCGCCGCCGATCGGGTGCTGCTGCAGGCCCGCGCCGCGGGCCGGGCGGCGTTCCGACTCGGGGCGCCGCTGGTGTTGCACGCCGGCGACCGGCACCTGCGCGATACCGACGACTTCACGGAGGCGGCAAGAAAAATTCTGCGTGACGGCGAAAAATTGCGTATGGACGTCTAGAATATTCGCAATATATCGCCGTTTACGTATCTTAACGTTCAATGCTGCTCAGTCGACGCGTGACAGTTTTGTAAAATCATGGTCGACTGACGGTGTGGCAACCACTTGCAGGAGTACGACCATGAGTCTGACATCCCATCTGGATGAACTGCGCAGAAAGCACCAAACCCTCTCTGCCGCGGTAGAGGCCGAGCAACGCTCGCCCGCCTCGAGTGACATCGAGATCGCTCAGATGAAAAAACGCAAGCTCATGCTTAAGGAAGAGATCACCAAGCTCAGTTCGCACTGATCCGAGCCGATCCCCTGGCGCGCGGTGCGGCCCAACCGGCCAGCACCGCGCCCAGGGTGATCAACCCCGCCGCCACCGCCAGCACCCAGGACGCGGTCGCGGCGCCGGCGATCACCAGCACCAGGGTCGACAGCAGCGGCGCGGCGTAGGACGCGACGCCCAGAAGCTGGATGTCGCCGTGCTTGACCCCGACATCCCAGACGAAGAACGCGAGGCCGACCGGGCCGATTCCGAGACCCAGCATCGCCGCCCAGCCCAGGGAGTCGGCGGGCCAGACGGTGGTCTCGAACGCCAGATGCGCCGCCGCCGACAGCACCGCCGTCGCAAGGCAGAAGCTGGTCACGCTGGCGGTCGGCACCCGGCCAAGCCGCCGCGACAGCACCGAATACCCGGCCCAGGTCAGCGCCGCGAGGAACGCCAGCCCGTAGCCCGGCAGCGCCGCCGCATCGAAGCCGCCGCTGATCCGCGACCCGACGATCAGCGCCGCCCCGGCGAAGGCCACCAGCGCACCGACGACATGCGTCGGGCGCAGCCTCTCACCGGGCAGCAGCCCCGAGAACAGCACGATCAGCAACGGCCAGAGATAGGCGATCAGCCCGGCCTCGGCCGGCGGCGCCAGGCGCAGCGCCGAGAAATACAAAAAATGATAGCCGCACAGGCCAAGCGTGCCGAAGCCGGCGACCCGCCAGCCGGGCCAGATCTTGCGGGTCTGGCCGGCGGCGACGCTCCAGACCAGACCGACCAACGCCGCCAGCGCAAAGCTGACGGCGTTGAGTTGCAGCGCCGGCACCGGCGCGCTGGCCACGGTGAACAGCGCCAGCAGCGCCCAGAGCAGCACCGCGCCGAAGCCGATCGCGGTGGCCCGGCCGGAGCTGGCCGCGCGACCGACGCTCATGCGTCATCACCGCGCGGCCGGGACGTCATGCCAGGTATTGCCCGCCGTTCGCCGAGATCGTCGAGCCGGTGATGAAGCCGGCCTGATCCGATGCCAGGAACACCACGCAGCGCGCGATCTCGTCGGCCTCGCCGAGACGTCCGACCGGGATCTGCGGCAGGATCACCTCGTTCATCACCTTCTCGGGGATGGTGCTCATCATCTCGGTGTTGATGTAGCCCGGGCAGATCGTGTTCACGGTGATGCCGGCGCGGGCGCCTTCCTGCGCCAGCGACTTGCTGAAGCCGATGTCGCCGGCCTTGGCGGCGGCATAGTTCACCTGGGCGAACTGGCCCTTCTGACCGTTGATCGAGCTGATCGTGATGACCCGGCCGAACTTGCGCTCGCGCATGCCGGGCCAGATCGGGTGGGTCATGTTGAAGACGCCGGACAGGTTGGTGTCCATCACCTCGCGCCACTGCTGCGGCGTCATCTTATGGAACGGGGCATCGCGGGTGATGCCGGCGTTGTTCACCAGCACCTCGATCGGGCCGAGATCGGCCTCGACCTGGGCGATGCCGGCCTTGCAGGAGTCGTAATCGGCGACGTCCCATTTATAGGTCTTGATCCCGGTCTCCTCGGAAAAGGCGCGGGCCTTCTCGTCGTTGCCGGCATAGGTCGCAGCGACCTTGTAGCCTTCATTCTTCAAGGCACGCGAGATGGCTGCGCCGATCCCCCGGCTGCCCCCCGTCACCAGCGCCGTTCTGGACATGACTGCTTCTCCCTCGGTCATTAAGAAAATCGAAATCGCTACGTGGTCGAGCGTCCGGCAATTCCGGGCCGTGCGCAAGCCCCGCAGCGGCCACAATTGCCCTTGCGTCCGGGGCATCGCGACCACGGCGGCGCGCTGCCGATTCTCGGCCGGGATTTGCCGGCGTTTCCGAAGCTGTCCGGGCGGGCCGCCAGCCGCAGACCCGGCGAGCCTCCGCCCGGGGGGCAAGGCCGCAGCGTGCCGCGCGGCCCGATTCGGGCCTGAGATGATTCGGACCCGGGCCCGGCCAAACGCAACGCGGCCCGCCTCTGCTAAGAGGCGGGCCGCGCATGTCGTGCAGGTTCTAGCGCCGAAGGATCAGTCGCGTTCGATGCAGAGCGCGACGCCCATGCCGCCGCCGATGCACAGCGTGGCGAGGCCCTTCTTGGCGTCGCGGCGCTGCATCTCGTGCAGCAGCGTCACCAGCACCCGGCAGCCCGAGGCGCCGATCGGGTGACCGATCGCGATCGCGCCGCCATTGACGTTCACCTTGGCCGGATCCCAGCCCATCTCCTTGTTGACCGCGAGAGCCTGCGCCGCGAAGGCCTCGTTGGCCTCGATCAGGTCGAGATCGTCGACCGACCAGCCGGCCTTGGCCAGCGCCTTCTTCGACGCGTAGATCGGGCCTTCGCCCATGAACGCCGGGTCGAGACCGGCGGTCGCATAGGCGGCGATCCGGCCCAGCGGCTGGATGCCGCGACGCTCGGCTTCGGCGACGCTCATCAGCAGGGTGGCGGCGGCGCCGTCGTTCAGCCCCGAGGCGTTGCCGGCGGTGACGGTGCCGTCCTTCGAGAAGGCCGGGCGCAGCTTGGTCATCGCGTCCAGCGTCGCGCCGTGGCGGATATACTCATCGTCCGAAGTTACCACGTCGCCCTTGCGGGTCTTGACGGTGAACGGCAGGATTTCCGACTTGAACCGGCCTTCCTTCTGCGCCGCCTCGGCCTTGTTCTGGCTGGCGACGGCGAATTCGTCCTGCTGCTCGCGGGTGATCTGGTGCCGGCCGGCGACGTTCTCGGCGGTGGTGCCCATGTGGTAGTCGTTGAAGGCGTCCCAGAGGCCGTCCTTGATCATCGTGTCGATGAACTTCAGATCGCCCATCTTCTGGCCGGCGCGCAGGTTCTGCGCATGCGGCGCCAGGGTCATGTTTTCCTGGCCGCCGGCGCAGACGATCTCGGCGTCGCCAAGTTGGATATGCTGCGCCCCGAGCGCCACGGCGCGCAGGCCCGAGCCGCAGACCTGGTTCAGCCCCCAGGCGGCGGCCTCTTGCGGCAGACCGGCGAGGATATGCGCCTGGCGCGCCGGGTTCTGGCCCTGCGCCGCGGTCAGCACCTGGCCGAGGATGGTCTCGCTGACCTCGGCCTTGTCGATACCGGCGCGCGACACGACCTCTTCAAGTACGGCGGCCCCGAGCTGGTGCGCCGGGGTGGTGGCGAATGCCCCGCCAAAGCTGCCCACCGCGGTGCGGGCGGCGGATGCGATAACGACGTTGGTCATGGAAGTCCTCCTGCAGGTCGGGAGGCATGGGTCGTGCGACCGCCCTCCCGGGTTGCAAAGAGCCTAGCAGTCTGTCCGGGAGGGGCAACGCCCTTTCGGTCAGCCCGGCAATTCGAGCTGCGGACGGCCGATCAGGTAGCCTTGCAGGCAATCGATGCCAAGCTGCGACAGCATCGCGGCCTCGGCCTCGGTCTCGACCCCGGGGGCGACGGCGAACATTTCGAACTGGTGCGCCACGGTGATCAGCGCCCCTGCCAGCACCTGGTTGTCGGGCGACGCGTCGATGCCGCGGACGAAATGCGGGTCGAGCTTCACCAGGTCGAAGAAGAAGTCCTTGAGGTAGCGGAACGCGGTCATCCCGGCGCCGAAGTCGTCGAGCGCGAAGCAGACGCCGCGCGGCTGCATTTCGGCCATGAAGCGGATCACCACCTCGGGCAGCAGCATCGCCGAGGTCTCGGAGATCTCGAGGATCAGCCGGGCGCCGATGCCGGGGCTGCGCGCCAGCCCGGCGTCGAGCAGGCTGCGCCAGGCGCTGTCGCCGATCGACCGGGCCGACATGTTGACCGCCAGCCGCAGCTGCGGCCGCTGCCGCAGCGCGTCGAGCCCGATGCGCAGCGCGGCGCAGTCGATGTCGCGGCCCAGAACGCCGTTCTCGATCGGCGGCAGGAACTGCCGTGCCGGCAGCACCCGCCCGGCCTCGTCCACCAGCCGCATCAGCCCTTCGTGGAAAGCGATCCGGCGGCCGGCGCCGGCGGCCCGCACCGGCTGGTAGGCCAGCCGGCCCCGGTCGGCGTCCAGCGCCGCGGCGACCAGCCGCGGCGTGTCGGCGTCGCGGCTGGCCATCGCGTGGCTCAGCGGGTCGCCGGGCGCGTCGTGCCAGATGTCGGTCTGCCCTGAATGCATAATCCCGTCCCGAACCACAGCGGCTGCGCAGCCAGCCTGCATCAAGACCGGTCAAGATCGGGTGAACGTCGGTGCCGTCACCAGCGCCCGAGCGCATCCTCGTCGGCGTCGGTCGCGGCGACCCAGGCGGCGCCCTCCCCGGTCACCTCCTTCTTCCAGAACGGCGCCCGCGATTTCAGGTAGTCCATCAGGAACTCGGCGGCCTCGAAAGCGGCGCCGCGATGCGCGGCCGCGGTCGCGACCATCATGATCGGCGCGCCGACCGGCAGCGGGCCGTGGCGATGGATGATCAAAAGGTCGACCAGCCCCCAGCGCGCCCGAGCGTGGTCGGCGAACTCGGTGATCGCGCGTTCGGTCATGCCCGGGTAATGCTCGATCTCCATCCGGACGAGCCCGCCGTGGATATCCCGCACGATCCCGGTGAAGCTCACGATCGCGCCGACATCGCTGTGCCCGGCGCTGAAGGCGTTCAGCTCGGCCCCGGCGTCGAACGCCGCCTGCTGCACCCGGACCCGCATGCTCAGCCGCCGGTCATCGGCGGGAAGAACGCGACCTCGCGCACCCCCGCGAGCGGCGCGTCGAACTCGGCCAGCTCCTGGTCAAGCGCCACCCGCAGCGCCGCGGTATCGGAAAACGCCAGGGCGTAGCGGTCCTCGCGCCGGCGCAGCTCCTCGACCAGGTCGCGGACCGTCGCGGCCGAGGTCTCGATCCGCTCCATCGGCAGCCCAATGCGTTCGCGCAGCCAGGCGAAATAGAGCACGTCGATCATGGCGCACGCTTCCTTCCCGGTTCCGGGCGCGGCGCCTCGCGCAGATAGGGCAGCGCCTTGCTGAAGTAGTCCCATCCGGTCATCAACGTCAGCAGCGCCGCGATCCACAGCAGCACGATGCCGATCCACCAACTGGCGACCATGCCCCAATATTTCCACAGCAGGCCGAGATGGTCGGGAATGTCGCCGGCCAGGATCCCGGCGACCGTCGCCTCGTCCATGCCGAAGCTTTCCATGACGAAGTAATGCTCGAATGCGCCGGTCGAGAACAGCACCGCGATCGAGACCATCTGCGCCGTGGTCTTCCACTTCGCCAGCTTGGTCACACTCAGCAACCCGGCGGTGGCGCCGAGGAACTCGCGCAGCCCCGAAACGAACACCTCGCGGAACAGGATCAGCGTGGCGGGCAGCAGGATCCAGGGGTTCATCCCGGAGAACCCGGTGATCACCAGCAGCGCGATGATCACCATCGCCTTGTCGGCGATCGGATCCAGCATCGCGCCGAACTTGCTCTCCTGCTTCCAGGCCCGGGCCAAGTAGCCGTCGAAGAAGTCGGTCACCGCGGCGGTGACGAACAGCGCCAGCGCGAACCAGTCGGCCCAGG
>JBFGEI010000122.1:0-8631 GCA_041580155.1 Limimaricola sp. | reverse complement strand
TCGAGCGCCGCGAGATCGCCGTTCAGCTCGGCGGCGGTGACCAGCGGGCCGAATTCGGCCTCGGACTGGGCAACTGCCGGCGTCTGGACCAGCGCGGTGGCGGTGACCGCCATGGCAAGGAATGGTTTCATCGGTCCGGCCTTCCGTGATCGGGAAACAGTTGCGACATATCTGTTGCGTCTCGCCTTATTTTCAAGCGAATCTTGGCGGCGCCGCAGCCCTCGGCACGACGCTGTCCCGGCAAGACCGCGCCGCGCGGAACCCGGTTTGCGCACCGTCGGCGCGGCGAAACGCATGTTCCGGCTGCACCCGAAAAAAAGAACGGCGCCGCCGCGGCGGCTAGGCCACGGGGCGATGCGCCGCCATCCAGCCAAGCCCGTCCTCGGTGCGCCCGGAGCGCGGCCGGTATTCGGCGCCGACCGGCGCGTTGAAGCCAAGCCTGCGCAGTGCACCGATCAGATAGGGGTAATTCAGCTCGCCCAGATCGGGTTCGCCGCGGTCGGGCACCCCGGCGATCTGGACATGGCCGATCAGCGGCAGATGCGCCTCGAAGCGCCGGATCAGATCGCCCTGCATGATCTGCACGTGGTAGCAGTCGAACAGGATCTTCAGGTTCGCGTGCCCCAGCGCCGCGATGGTGTCCGCCGCCTGCTCGACATGGCTCAGGTGATAACCCGGCGCGTCGCGCTGGTTGATCGGCTCGATCAACACGCCAAGCCCATGCTGCGCCGCCGCCCGGCAGGCGCGGTCGAGATTGTCGCGAAACACCGGCTCGGAGGTCGTGTCGCCGCGGCCCGCCATCACATGGACCGCCGCCGCGCCGACCGCCGCGGCATAGCCCACCGCCTGGTCGATCGCGGTGCGGGCCTCGGCCTCGCGGCCCGGCAACGCCGCCAGCCCGAAATCGCCGGCCGCGGTGTCGCCCGGCGCGGTGTTGAGCGCCAGCATCGGCAGCCCGGCCTCGGCCAGTGCCGCTTTGACCGAAGCCGGCGGCGTCGCGTAGGGGAAATGGCATTCCACCGCGGTGAAGCCGTGGCGCTTGGCGGCGGCGATCGCCTGCGGCAGCGCCAGCTCGGTGAACAGGAACCCGAGGTTTGCCGAAAATCCCATCACCCACCCTTACCACGCCGCGCGGCCCAGCTTGCCGCTGGCGCCACGGCTGTCAACCGACGGCGCCGCGGGGTCAGGGCTCGCTCTCGAAGCTGTAGATCGACAGGCCGCGGTCCTGCTCGTCGACCTCGAGCCGCCGGTTGATCGGCGCATGCGCCCGCGAGGCGCAGTTCGGCCGTTCGCACAGGTAGCAGTTGATGCCGATCTCGGTCGGCTCGATCTGGCTCAGGTCGAGCCCGCGGGCATGCGCCAGCCGCGGCGCGTAGGCGACGTCGCAACCCAGCCCGATCGCCAGCCGGGTCGCCGGCGCCCCCAGCGTGCCGCCAAGCCGGGTCACGGTGCGGGCGATGCTGAAGTAGCTGGCGCCGTCGGGCATCCGGATCACCTGGGTCCGGACCCGGTCCGGGGTCTCGAAGGCCGAGTGGATGTTCCACAGCGGGCAGGTGCCGCCGAAGGTCGAGAACGGAAACCGGCCGGCGCTGAACCGCTTCGAGATGTTGCCGGCCTGGTCGACCCGGACGAAGAAGAACGGCACGCCGCGGGCTTCGGTGCGCTGCAGCGTGGTCAGCCGGTGCGCGGTCTGCTCGTAGCTGGTGCCGAAGCGGTGGCTCAGCAGGTCGACGTCGTAGCGCGCCGCCTCGCAGGCGGCGAGAAACCGGCCGTAGGGCATCAGCAGCGCCGCCGCGAAGTAATTGGCCAGCGTCACCCGGGCCAGCGCCAGCGCCGACGGATCGCTCAGCCCTGAGGTTTCCAGCACCGCGGCGATCGCCTCGGGCTGTTCGAGCCGGGCCAGCAGCACGCCCATCTGGAATCGCCGGCTGGCCTGTCCCAGCAGTTCCGACAGCCGCAGTTCGCGCCGGTGCGACACGTGCTGGCGCAGCCGCCAGACCATCACGTCGGACGGCAGGATCCGCACCCGGATGCCGTGCTGCGACAGCCGTTCGGTCAGCGCGATATGCGGCTCGTTGCGGTGCAGCTGCATTTCCTCGGCCATCGCCTCGGCGGCGCGGTCCAGCTCGTCGACATGGTTGCGCCGGCTGTAGAGCCAGGCCCGCACCGCCGCGACCGAGCGCGACCCCTCCTCCAGCACCTCGACCTTGTCGCGGTCGGCCAGCGGGTTGGCCTCGGACTGGCTGCGCAGCACCAGCCGGCGATACTTGTCGTGCAACCGGACCAGCGCCTCGGCGACGCCGGGGGCCGATTGCATCACCTGCTCGATCTCGGCCCGGCCGACGCCGGCGGCCTCGAGCGTCGGGTCCTTCAGCGCCGCCGCCAGATCCGCCGCCAGCTGGGCGTCCGATTGCGGCGCCAACTCCGAGACGTTGATGTCGAACACCTGCGCCAGGCGCATCAGCAGCTTGGCGCTGGCCGGGCGCTGGTTCGCCTCCATCAGCGTCACGTAGCTCGGCGAGACCTCGAGCTGCTCGGCCATCTGCGCCTGGGTCATGCCAAGCGACAACCGCAGCGCCTTCAGCCGGGGCCCGATCAGGAGTTTTCTGCCGCGTTCCGCCATTTGTGACAAACCTTACATGGTGTCCGGTAATTCAGTGACATGACTTACAACATAACCCGTTGAAATAACAAACTTGCTGCAAATGCATCATGACAAGACTATTGTTACATTACCGACCCATTCACAGGAAGGCCAAACCGATGTCCCTCGATCATGCCCCCGCCCTGCCGACTCTGCAGCCGGTCGTGCTGCGTGCGGTTCCCGGTCAGGATCGCGTCCTGACCCCGGACGCGCTGTCCTTCCTCGCCGAGCTGCAGACCCGGTTCGGCCGCAAGCTGCACGCGCTGATGATCGCCCGCGAACGCCGCCAGGAGCGCATCAACGCCGGCCAGCTGCCCGATTACCTCGAAGAAACCGCGCATATCCGCAAGGGCATGTGGCAGGCCGGGCCGATCCCCGAGGCGCTGAACGACCGCCGGGTCTGCATCACCGGCGCCGTCAGCCGCGCCGCGATGATCGACGCGCTGAATTCGGGCGCCCGGGTCTACATCGCCGATTTCGACGACGCCACGGCGCCGGGCTTCGCGGCGATCGTCGCCGGCCACGAGAACCTGCTCGACCACCGCGACGGCACGCTCGACCACACCGACCGCAACAGCGGCGAGACCCGCCGCATGGGCAACGACACCGCGGTGCTGATGATGCGGCCGCGCGGGCTGCACATGTCCGAGGCCAACCTGGTCGTCGGCGGCCACCCGATCTGCGCCGCGCTGTTCGACTTCGGGCTCGACATCTTCCACAACGGCCGGGCGCTGGCGGCGCAGGGCCGCGGCCCGTTCTACGAACTCGCCAAGCTCGAGAGCCACCGCGAGGCGCGGCTCTGGAACGAGATCTTCGGCTTTGCCGAGGACCGCACCGGTCTGGCGCCGGGCAGCATCAAGGCCAGCGTCGCGATCGAGAGCCTGACCGCGGTGTTCGAGATGGACGAGATCGTCTGGGAGCTGCGCGACCATGTCGTCGGGCTGTCGGGCAGTCGCGCCAACCTGATCGCCAGCCATGTCAGGACGCTGCAGGCGCATCCCGCCTACATGCTGCCGGACCGCGCCGCGCTCGAGCCGGACCGGGCGTTTCTCGCCTCCTGCACCGCGCGGCTGGTCAAGGTCTGCCACCGCCGCGGCATCCACGCGATCGCCGAATCCGGCGATGACGGCGAAGCCGGGCTGCGGCGCCAGCTGGACGACTGGCACGATGGCGGCTGCGTCACCGATCCCGCCCAGGTCGAGACCGCCCGCGCGGTGTTCGAGACCGGCATCGACGGGCCGCACCAGATCCGGATCCCGCGGCAGCACTTCCGCATCGATCCCGAGATGCTGTTCCGGCCGCATCCGGGCGAGGTCACCGAGGCTGGTCTGCGCGGCAACATCGGCCTCTCGATCCGCTGCCTTGCCGGCTGGCTTTCGGGCCATGCCCCGGCCCGGATCGACGGCAAGCGGTCCGGCATCGCCACCGCCGAGCTGTGCCGCGCCCAGCTGTGGAACTGGCTGCGCCACAATGCGCCGGTGCAGATGGAGGATGGCGACATCCGCACGCTGACCGCCGACTGGCTGGCCGAGCTGATCCATCTCGAGATCGTCGAGCTGATCGAATGGCTCGGGCCGCACACCTTCCACCGCGGCCGCTACGCCTCGGCGGCGCGGATCGTGCAGGACGGCTGCACCGCGGCCAACCCGCCCGACTTCATCGCCGAACCCGGCTACGCGCTGCTCAACGCGCTCGACTGACACCTGACCCCTGGCGGCGGGTCGCCACGCGGGGCGACCCGTCCACTCACCCCCGGAAGGACCGACCATGACACAGACCTCCCCCCACGCCCGCAAGACCTACGCCGAAACCCGCGCCGCGCTGCTGGCCCGGCACCCGTCGGGCCAGGCCCCGGGCGGCGTCGGCATCGACGACATCGTGCAGCTGCAGATGCAGAACACCTTCAGCACCCATCTCGACATCGCCCGCGCGATGGCCGGGGTGATGCGCGCCGACATGGCCGCCTACGACCGCGATCCGAACAACTTCACCCAGTCGCTGGGGTGCTGGTCCGGCTTTCACGCGCAGCAGATGATCAAGTCGGTCAAGCGGATGCGCGGCACCACCAAGGGCGCCTATGTCTACCTGTCGGGCTGGATGGTCGCCGGCCTGCGCAACCGCTGGGGCCATCTGCCCGACCAGTCGATGCACGAGAAGACCGCCGTGGCCGATCTGATCCAGGAGATCTACACCTCGCTGCGGCAGGCTGACGAGGTGGCGCTGAACGACCTGTTCCGCGATCTCGACAAGGCGCGCGCCGACGGCGACCGGTCGGCCGAGGGCAAGGCGATCGCCGCGATCGACGGCTTCGAGACCCACGTCGTGCCGATCATCGCCGACATCGACGCCGG
Organism: Limimaricola sp.; assembly: GCA_041580155.1. Classification (GTDB taxonomy): domain Bacteria; phylum Pseudomonadota; class Alphaproteobacteria; order Rhodobacterales; family Rhodobacteraceae; genus Limimaricola. Next base: position 3,636 of record JBFGEI010000122.1, on the reverse strand, counting down.
CTTCGGCAACGAGCACGCCACCTACCTGCTGGCCAAGGAGCTGATCAAGGCCGGCGCCTGCTGCCTGCAGATCGAGAACCAGGTCTCGGACGCCAAGCAATGCGGCCACCAGGACGGCAAGGTCACGGTCCCGCGCGAGGATTTCATCGAGAAGTTGCGCGCCTGCCGGCTGGCCTTCGAGGAACTCGGGGTCACCGACGGGGTGATCGTGGCGCGGACCGACAGCCTCGGCGCCGGCCTGACCCAGAAGCTGCCGGTGAGCCAGCAGCAGGGCGACCACGCCGCCGACTATCTCAAGTGGATCGCCACCGAAGCCTTCGACGGCGCGCCAGAGGATGGCGAGATGGCGCTGTGGCGCGACGGCGGCTGGCAGCGCCCGGAGCGGCTGCCGAACGGGCTGATCCGGTTCCAGCCCGACACCGGCCGCGCCCGGGTGATCGAGGATTGCATCGCCTCGCTGAACGACGGCGGCGCCGACATGATCTGGATCGAGACCGACACCCCGAACGTCGCCGAGATCGCCGGCATGGTGAACGAGATCCGCGAACAGGCGCCCGGCGCCAAGCTGGTCTACAACAACTCGCCCTCGTTCAACTGGACCCTGAACCTGCGCAAGCAGGTCCGCGCCGACTGGATCGCCGAGGGCAAGATCGCCGAAGCCGACTACCCCGACAGCACCGCGCTGATGAAGGCCGATTACGACGCCACCGATCTGGGCCGGGAGGCCGACGCCCGGCTCAAGCGGTTCCAGGTCGACATCTCGACCAAGGCCGGCGTGTTCCACAACCTGATCACCCTGCCGACCTTCCACCTGACCGCGAAATCGGTCGACGAGCTGTCGCGCGGCTACTTCGGTGAAGACCGGATGCTGGCCTATGTCGCCACGGTGCAGCGCGAGGAAATCCGCCGCGGCATCTCGGCGGTCAAGCACCAGCACGAAGTCGGCTCCGACCTGGGTGACACCTTCAAGGAAATGGTCGGCGGCGAGCGCGCGCTGAAGGCCGGCGGTCACGCCAACACGATGAACCAGTTCGTCGCCGAGTGACCGACGCCCGGCACCGCGCCGGCTGACCGGAGCGCCGCCCCCAAGCCGGGGCGGCGCCACCCACGCAGCGGCCGCCGCCCCGATCAGCGGCGGCGGCCGCAACTTCCCTAGCGACACCCCAACAGGGGTCTTGCCGTTACGTTACGGCTCGGCCACCTTGTCGCCACGACGATCGGCACCGGCGACCGGCGCAACGTTGCGTCCGGATCGCGGGACCCGATGGCCAACAGGGAAAAAACGATATGAAACTCAGAACATTGATGGCCGCTAGCGCGGCAACCTTTGCGATGGCCGGCGCGCTGCAGGCGCAGACGCTGGTCTATTGCTCGGAAGGCAGCCCGGAAGGCTTCGACGCGGCGCTCTACACCTCGGGCACCACCTTCGACGCCTCCTCGCACACCGTCTACAACCACCTGGCCGAATTCGTGACCGGCTCCACCGAGGTCGAGCCGGGGCTCGCCGAAAGCTGGGAAGTGTCGCAGGACGGTCTGCAGTACACCTTCAAACTGCGCCAGGGCGTGAAGTTCCACTCGAACGACGTGTTCACCCCGACCCGCGACTTCAACGCCGACGACGTGATCTTCAGCTTCGACCGGCAGCGGCTTGACGACCACCCGTTCCACACCGCCTCCGGCGGCTCGTGGGAATACTTCGAGGGCATGTCGATGCCTGACCTGGTCGAGAGCATCGACAAGGTCGACGACTACACCGTGGTGTTCAAGCTGACCCGCCCCGAGGCGCCGTTCATCGCCAACATGGCGATGGATTTCGCGTCGATCCTGTCGGCCGAATACGCCGATGCGATGGAAGCGGCCGGCACCCCCGAGATGCTGAACCAGAAGCCGATCGGCACCGGCCCGTTCAGCTTCGTCGACTACCAGAAGGACGCGGTGATCCGCTACGCCCGCAACGCCGACTACTGGGGCGATGCCGCCAAGGTCGAGAACCTGATCTTCGCGATCACCCCCGACGCCAGCGTGCGCTACCAGAAGCTGCAGGCCGGCGAATGCCACGTCATGCCGTATCCGAACCCGGCCGACGTGACCGCGATGCAGGACAACCCCGACATCACGGTGATGGAGCAGGAAGGCCTGAACGTCGGCTACCTGGCCTACAACACCCAGCAGGCGCCGTTCGACAACCCGGACGTCCGCCGCGCGCTGAACATGGCGATGGACAAGCAGGCGATCATCGACGTGGTGTTCCAGGGCTCGGGCGAGATCGCCAAGAACCCGATCCCGCCGACCATGTGGTCGTACAACGACGCGGTGCAGGACGACGCCTACGATCCGGAAGCCGCCAAGGCGATGCTCGAGGAAGCCGGCGTCACCGATCTGTCGATGAAGATCTGGGCGATGCCGGTTCAGCGCCCCTACAACCCGAACGCGCGCCGCATGGCCGAGCTGATCCAGGCCGATTTCGCCGAGGTCGGCGTCACCGTCGAGATCGTGTCCTACGAGTGGGGCGAGTATCTCGAGCGCTCGAAGGAAGTCGATCGCGACGGCGCGGTGCTGCTGGGCTGGACCGGCGACAACGGTGATCCGGACAACTTCCTCGCGGTGCTGCTGGGCTGCGACGCGGTCGGCAACTCGAACCGGGCGCAGTGGTGCCACGAGCCGTTCGACGAGGTCGTCAACAACGCCAAGGTGCTGACCGACCAGGCCGAGCGCGCCAAGCTCTACGAAGAGGCGCAGACCATCTTCAAGGAGCAGGCACCCTGGGCCACGATCGCCCACTCGGTGGTGTTCATGCCGATGCGCAAGGAAGTCGAAGGCTACGTCGTGCACCCGCTCGGCGGCCACATCTTCAGCGAAGTCGGCCTCGCCGAGTAACCCCGGCGTCAGCTGGACATCTTGGTCGGGGGCCGGTAGCGGCCCCCGACCTTTACTGCATTGCGAAGGATGACCGCCGATGAGCGACCGCTTCGACGCGCTGAGACAGCTGGCCGCCGATCTCGGCGTCGATGCCGTGGCGCTGGTTCCCGGCCCGAATTTCACCCGGGCGCTAGGCCGCAGCTTCAGCAGCCATGAACGGCCGTTCCTGCTGGTGGTGCCGGCGGTCGGCGCCGCCGCGGCGCTGGTGCCGAACCTCGAATTGCGCAGCTGGGAGTCGGTCGGCTTCGACGGCGCGGTGTTCGATTGGCGCGACCAGGACGGTTACGCCGCCGCATTCGACGCGCTGATGGCGCATCTCGACATCGACAGCCTCGCGGTCGAAGGCCAGGTGATGCGGGTCTTCGTGCACCACGCGCTCTGCGCCGCCCGCCCCGGCTTGCGGATCATCGACGGCGAGGCCGCGATTTCCGGCCTGCGGATGATCAAGACCGCCGACGACATCGCCAGGCTCGAGGCCGCGATCGGCATTTCGGAACGGGCGCTGGCGCAGCTGCTGGACCGGGTGCGGATCGGCCAGACCGAAAAGCAGGTCGAACGGATGCTGACCGCGCTGCTGTTCGCCGAAGGCGCCGACGCGCACGCCTTCTCTCCGATCGTCGCCGCCGGCGACGGATCGGCCGAACCGCATGCCCATGCCCGCGCCGACCGCGCGCTGCGGGCCGGCGACGCGCTGCTGCTCGATTTCGGGGCGCGGCT
>JBFGEI010000121.1:0-8692 GCA_041580155.1 Limimaricola sp. | reverse complement strand
GGCGCGCCGTCGATCTGGTCGTAGGCGCGGAAGTCACCGAAATACTTGGTGATCGCGGCGGTCAGGGTGGTCTTGCCGTGGTCCACGTGACCGATGGTCCCGATGTTCACGTGCGGTTTGTTGCGTTCGAATTTTGCCTTTGCCATCTGCGCTGGCGCCTCGCGTGTTCGGGGGCCCCGTATGGCCCGGTTCGACATCGCGGGCGATGTATTTGCATCCGTGGCGAAAATCAAGCGGCAGATCGGCGATACCCCGCCGCAACCGCCGCCCCGGGCCGCTATACCTGACTTTTTTCGTGGGTTTTCTATTGACGAAAGGTGGGTCGGCGAATTACCGAGCGAAAAACTCAACATCGACGGAGACCCCGATGACCCATACCACGCCCCGCCCGACCAGCGCCCGCCTTTGGTCCAGCCTCGCGCTTGCCACCGCGATCGGCGGCCTCGCCGCGACCGGTGCCAGTGCCGAGACCGCGCATGCCAACCATGCCGCCCACGCGGATCACGGCGCCGAGACGCTGTGGCTTGCCGCCGGCGAGGGTGGCGAAGGCGGTGAGGGCGGCGAAGCCGGCGGCGACAGCGCCGAGATGTCGGTCAAGGACATGGACGCGGCCTATCTGACCGCGCTCAGCCTGATCGAGGGCCACCTGCGCAGCGGCATCGCGCTGTATCGCGACGGCCAGACCGAAATGGCGCAGACCCACATGAAGCACCCCGAGGACGAGATCTACACCGACCTCGAGCATGACCTCGACGAGCGCGGCGCAACGGGCTTCTCGGACGAGCTTGCGGCGCTTGCCGACACGGTGAACTCCGGTGCACCGGTCGAAGCGGCCGACGCCGCCTTCGAGGCGGTGCTCGACCGCATCGCGCAGGCCCGCACCATGGTCAGCGAACCCGCCGCCGCCTTCGCGAGCCTCGAGCAGGTGCTGCGCGTGGCCGCCGAGGAGTACGAGATCGGCATCGTCGACGGCGAGATCGCCAACCTGCACGAATACCAGGACGCGCACGGCTTCACCGAGACGGTGCGGGCGCAGGCGACGAGCCTCGCGGGCAGCGAGATCGGCAGCGAGGCCGAGGCCGCCGCGACGGTGCTCGAGGCGCTCGACGGCGTCGCGCCGGCCTTCGCCAAGGGGCTGGTACCCGAGGGTGCGCTGGGGGCCGAGGCCGATGCCAGGCTGATTCACGGCGCCGCCGCCCGCACCGAACTCGCCGTTCTGTCGGTGAAGTGATGCTGCTCGCCATCGACAGCCTTCTGTCGGCGGCACAGACCGAGGCGATCCGCGCCTCGGTCCCACAGCTGGCCTTCGCCGACGGCGCCGCCAGCGCCGGCCGCTACGCCCGCGAGGTCAAGGCCAACGACCAGGCCGCGGCGTCGCCGGGCCGCGAGGCGATATTCGCCAAGGTGACCGAGGCGCTGCAGCACAACGAGCTGTTCACCCTGGCGGCGCGGCCGGCGCGGATCACGCCGTTGATCCTGTCGCGCTACCGGCAGGGCCAGACCTACGGGCTGCACGTCGACGACGCGCTGATGCAGGGGCTGCGGACCGACATCTCCTTCACCCTGTTCCTGTCCGACCCCGAGACCTACGACGGCGGCGAACTGGTGATCGAGGACGGCTTCGAGGCGCGGGCGGTCAAGCTGCCGGCCGGCAGCCTGATGCTGTATCCGTCGACCGCGCTGCACCGGGTCGCGCCGGTGACCCGCGGCGAACGCCTGGCGGTGGTCGGCTGGGTGCAAAGCCGGATTCGCCGCGCCGAGCAGCGCGAGATCCTGTTCGACCTGGAACGCGCGGTGCGCGACGTGCACGGCCGCGACGGCAAGTCCGAACTGTTCGACCTGCTGGCGAAAAGCCGGTCGAACCTGCTGCGGATGTGGGCCGACTGAGCGCCCCGCCCGCCGGGCGGGGCCGCGATCAGTTGAAGCGGTTGTCGCGCGGGAAGCCGCGCGGCGCCATCCGCCCGGCGGTGGCGCGCTTGGCGATCCAGTCCGCCAGATCGGTCTCGGTGCGGGTGCGGCCCGCCGGATCGTGCCAGCTAAGCCCGGCCTCGAGCAGGAAGGTGGTGGCGTCCGACAGGCCGCCGTCCTTGTACTTCTGCAGCCGCACGCCCTTGCCGCGGGTCATCTCGGGCAGCTCGTCGAGCGGGAACACCAGCACCTTGCGGTTGTCGCCGACCACCGCCACCGAATCGCCGGTGACCGGCTTGCAGATCTTCGCGACCACGTCGTCCTTGACGTTCAGCGCCTGCTTGCCGGCGCGGGTCTGCGCCAGCACCTCGTCCTGGTTGACGATGAAGCCGTCGCCCGCCGAGCTGACCACGAGCAGCCGGCGCTCGGGCCGGTACAGGTGCAGCGCGACGATGCCGGATTCGTTCGGCAGGTCGACCATCAGCCGCAGCGGTTCGCCCATGCCGCGGCCGCCGGGCAGGTTCGACGCCGACACGGTGTAGAACCGGCCATTGGTGCCGAACACCAGCAGCCGGTCGGTGGTCTCGGCGTGCAGCACGAAGCGGCTCTTGTCGCCGTCCTTGAACTTCAGCTCGCTGTCGAGCGCGATATGGCCCTTCATCGCCCGGATCCAGCCCATCTCGGAACAGACGATGGTGATCGGTTCGCGCTCGATCAGCGCCTCGATCGGCACGTCGGGCATTTCGGTGCCCTCGGCAAATCCGGTGCGGCGGGCGCCGCCGGGCGCGCTGCGGCCGAACGCCTTGCGGGTTTCGCGCAGCTGCTCGGCGATGGTCTGCCACTGCAGATCCTCGGAGCCCAGCAGGTCCTCGAGACCGGCCCGCTCCTGCATCAGCGCGTCCTGCTCCTTCAGCAGCTCCAGCTCTTCGAGCCGGCGCAAGCTGCGCAGCCGCATGTTGAGAATCGCCTCGGCCTGGACCTCGGTCAGCCCGGCGCCGTCGCTCGACAGGGTCAGCGGCGACACGTAGTCGCGCTCGTCGCGGGCGCGCGGATGCTTGACGTCCCAGTCCTCGGCCATCAGCGCGGCTTTCGGCTGATCGTCGTAGCGGATGATGTCGATCACCCGGTCGAGGTTGAGAAAGGCGGTGATGAAGCCTTCAAGCACCTCGAGACGGTGGTCGATCTTCTCGAGCCGGTGCTGCGACCGGCGCTGCAGCACCTCGCGGCGATGGTCGAGAAAGGCGCGCAGCACCTCCTTCAGCGAACAGACCTTGGGCATCAGCCCGTCGATCAGCACGTTCATGTTCAACCCGAACCGGATCTCCAGATCGGTGGCCTTGAACAGCATGCCCATCATCATCTCGGGCTCGACGGTGCGGGCCCGCGGTTCCAGCACGATGCGCACGTCCTCGGCGCTCTCGTCGCGCACGTCGGCCAGCAGCGGCACCTTGCGGATCTGGATCACCTCGGCCAGCCGTTCGATCAGCTTCGACTTCTGCACCTGGTAGGGGATCTCGGTGATCACCACCTGCCACTGGCCGCGGCCCAGCTCCTCGACCTCCCAGCGGCAGCGCAGCCGGAAGCTGCCGCGACCGGTGCGATAGGCCTCGATGATGTTCTCGCGCGGCTCGACCAGCACGCCGCCGGTCGGGAAGTCGGGACCCGGCACCAGGTCGACCAGCTTCTCGTCGGTGACGTTCGGCGACTTGATCATGTAGAGGCAGGCGTCGACCAGCTCGTGCAGGTTGTGCGGCGGGATGTTGGTCGCCATGCCGACGGCGATGCCGCTCGACCCGTTGGCCAGAAGGTTCGGGAAGGCGGCGGGCATCACCACCGGTTCCTCGAGCGTGCCGTCGTAGTTCGGACGATAATCGACCGCGTTCTCGGTCAGACCCTCCATCAGCGCCTCGGCGGCGGCGGTCAGCCGGGCCTCGGTGTAGCGCGCGGCGGCCGGGTTGTCGCCGTCGATGTTGCCGAAATTGCCCTGGCCGTCGACCAGCGGGTAGCGCACTGCGAAATCCTGCGCGAGCCGCGCCATCGCGTCGTAGATCGCGGCGTCGCCATGCGGGTGGTAGTTGCCCATCACGTCGCCGGAGATCTTCGCCGACTTGCGGAAGCCCCCGGTAGACGAAAGCTTAAGCTCCCGCATTGCATAGAGGATCCGCCGGTGCACCGGCTTTAGCCCGTCACGCGCGTCGGGCAGCGCCCGGTTCATGATCGTCGAGAGCGCATAGCTGAGGTAGCGCTCGCCGAGGGCACGGCGGAGCGGTTCGGTCAGCTCGGCGCTGGCGAGACCGGGGGCGGGCGGGTCAAGATCGTCAAGGGGGTCGGACATGAAAAGCTGTCTAGCTTCGGGAACCATCGGCGTAAAGCCGCGGTTATGTGGCCAAGAGGTCAGCGGGTTCCCGCAGCGTCGCGACGCAGAACGACAGCGACCGGAACCGCGGTATTTTGCAGAGTCTGAGAGGTCGCCATGAAAACGTTTATCGGGGTCACATTCCTGTTTCTGGCATTCGGATATTACGAGATGTCGGGCGGCGCGGACTTCGTGCCTCAGGGTCCGGTGGCGGCGGCGCAGGCCAGCACCGTCGATCAGCGCAAACCCGCCCAGCCGCAGTTGATCGCCCGCGTCGAGACCCCGACCACCGCGATCGTGGCCCCGGAGACCGCCGTCGCCATCCCGGTCAGCCTTGCATCCGCGACCTATGAATACCCGCTCGGCGCCGCACCGCGGGCCGACCAGGCCGACTACCGCGGCGTCACCCGCTCGGCCTCGGCCAGCACCGCGACCAGCGCCGTGGCAAGCTCCGACCTCGACCTGCGCGAGATCACCGGCGACTGGGTCAACATGCGCTCGGGCCCCGGCACCGGCCACGGCGTGGTCGACACTTTGCCGCGCGGCAGCGAGGCCCGGGTGCTCGAGGCCGACAACGGCTGGGTCCGGATCGAGATGCTGGACACCGGCCTGACCGGCTGGATGTCGGAACGGCTGCTCGCCCCGATCGAAGGCTGAGCCGCCACACTCCTTGGTTTACCAGTGCCTGCCCCGAGCGCCCCTCCCTCGCTCGGGGCAGTTTTCTGTCCGGCTGGCGGATTTGCCGGCAAACCGACCGCCGGAACCGGCCACGGCACTTGCGGCACGCGCCAAGCCGGGCCATCACCTTCGGCATGAACACGCATCCCCGTTCCGTGCTGATCACCGGCTGTTCGTCGGGCATCGGCCTTGACGCCGCCCGCGGGCTGAAGGCCCGCGGCTGGCGGGTCTTCGCCAGCTGCCGCCAGCAGGCCGATTGCGACCGGCTGACCGCCGAGGGCTTCGACGCGCCGCGGCTGGACTACGCCGACCCGACGTCGATCGCCGCCGCGCTCGACGAGGTGCTGTCGGCCACCGGCGGCCGGCTCGACGCGCTGTACAACAACGGCGCCTTCGCCTGCCCCGGCGCGGTCGAGGATCTGCCGCGGGAAGCGCTGTCGGAGATCTTCGAGACCAACGTGTTCGGCTGGCACGACCTGACCCGCCGGGTGATCCCGGTGATGCGGGCGCAGGGCCAGGGCCGGATCGTCAACTGTTCCTCGGTGCTCGGGCTGGTCGGGGTGAAGTGGTGCGGCGCCTATGTCGCGACCAAGTTCGCGATCGAGGGGCTGACCGACGTGCTGCGGCTCGAGATGGCCGGAACCGGAATCCGGGTGTCGTTGATCGAACCCGGGCCGGTGACCTCGAAGATCCGGGTCAACGCGATCCCGCATTTCGAACGCTGGATCGACTGGCGCGGCTCGGCCCGCAGCGCCGAATACCCGCCGCTGCTCGACCGGCTCTACAAGGACCGCGGTCCGGACCGGTTCGAACTGCCGGCCAGCGCGGTCACCGCGAGGCTCGTTCACGCGCTCGAGGCGCCGCGGCCGCGGGCGCGCTACTATGTGACGACGCCGACTCACGTATCGGGCACCTTGCGCCGGCTGCTGCCGACCCGGGCGCTCGACTGGGTGGTCTCGCGCGGCTGAGACCCCGCCGGGCGGCCTGCGACAGCATGGCCCGCTTTCCTTCCACCGCCGGTCTGCTAGATCACGGCTCCAATCACCACGAGGCTCCCGATGACCGATGACCCGCTGTTTCTCCTGGTCGTGCTCGCCGTGTTGCTGGTCGCCGGAATCCTGATGTTCGGCATCGGCACCTTCGGCAAGGGCGGCGACTTCAACCGCAAGCACGCCAACCGGATCATGCGCTGGCGCGTCGGCGCGCAGTTCGTCGCGGTGCTTCTGGTTCTTCTTTACGTTGCATTGCGGGGGCGCGGCTGATGGTTGTTCTCAATCGGATCTACACGCGGACCGGCGACAAGGGCGACACCGCGCTGGGCGACGGCAGCCGGGTCGGCAAGGACTCGGTCCGGGTCGAGGCCTACGGCACGGTCGACGAAACCAACGCCTGCGCCGGCATCGCCCGGCTGCACGCGACCGGCGACATGGCCGAGGCGCTGGGCCGGATCCAGAACGACCTGTTCGACCTTGGCGCCGACCTGTGCCGGCCGAATCCGGCCGCCGATTCCGAGGCCAAGTATCCGGTGCTGCGGATGGTCGCGGCGCAGACCGAACGGCTCGAATCCGAGATCGACGCGATGAACGACAAGCTGACGCCGCTGCGCAGCTTCGTGCTGCCGGGCGGCTCGGCGCTTTCGGCGCATCTGCACCTGTGCCGCACCACGGCGCGGCGCGGCGAACGGCTGCTGGTGGCGCTGGCCGGCGTCGAGGAGATCAACCCCGACGCGCTGCGCTATCTCAACCGTCTGTCGGACTGGTTCTTCGTCGCGGCAAGGATCGCCAATGACGACGGCCGCGCCGACGTGCTGTGGCAGCCCGGCGCCAACCGCTAGGTCACGGCGTTAACCGCGCGCCCCGGTTTCCGGCGCGCGGTGCGGGCCCCGTGCTAGCATGGTCCGCCCGCCGCTGCCCCGGAGACCGCGATGATCGCCCTGCTCAGCCTGTTCGGCCTGACCCTTGCGGGGCTGGCCGTGACCCCCGCCTTCTCGACCGGCGACGACGACGCGCCTGCACCGCAGGACGACGAGGCGCCGCCGGTCCTGCCGCTTGACCAGGCCTTCGCCGAAAGCGGCGCCGAGGCGATCGGCCAGCAGCTGTCGGACGTCGGCACCGAAGGATCGGACGTGATCTTCACCGAGGATGGCGACGACGTCGTGACCGCGCTTTCCGGCCGCGACCATGTCGACGCCGGCGACGGCGACGACATGGTCGACGGCGGCGACGGCCAGGACGAGTTGCACGGCGGCCGTGGCGACGACCGGCTGCAGGGCGGCGCCGGCGACGACGCGCTGCACGGCCATGTCGGCGACGACCGGCTGCAGGGCGGAGATGGCGATGACGCGCTCTGGGGCGGCGATGGCCGCGACGCGATCGACGGCGGCGCCGGCGACGACAGCCTTGCCGGGTCGCTGGGCGACGATCGGCTGGTCGGCGGCGCCGGGTCCGACCTGCTACAGGGCGGCGCCGGCGACGACATCCTCGATGGCCGCGAGGCCGAGCCGGCGCAGGACTGGCTGAACGGCGGCGCCGGCGACGACCGGCTGATCGCCGGCGCCGGCGACCTGCTGCACGGCGGCAGCGGCGCCGACCGCTTCGAGATCGGCCAGGGCGCCCCGGTGCTGATCGCCGACTACGACGCCGCCGAGGACCGGATCCTGGTACTGCACCCGGCCGGCGCGGTGCCCGAGCTGTCGCTGCGATCGGACGCGACCGGCCAGCTGCTGCTGGCCGATGGCGAGGTCGTGGCGCATATCGACGGCGCGGCGCCGATCGACCTGGCGCAGATCCTGCTGCAGCCGGAGCCGGCTCCGGGCGCGGCCTAGCGCCGGGACAAACCGCTTTCCTTTTCGGGCATTTTCCCCTATGGGCACCCATCCCCGGCGCAGTGCGGCGGCGGATGCTCCACGGGCCCTGCTGGACGACATCCCGGCTTGCGCCATGACCCATTGACCTGAAAAGGAGACCCCGATGTCGATCACCGCAGAAGACAAAGCCCGCGTCATGAAGGACTTCGCGACCAAGGAAGGCGACACCGGTTCCCCGGAAGTCCAGATCGCCATCCTGACCTCGCGGATCGCCACGCTGACCGAGCACTTCAAGACCCACAAGAAAGACAACCATGGCCGTCGCGGTCTGCTGAAGATGGTGGCCACCCGCCGCAAGCTTCTGGACTACGTGAAGGGCAAGGACGTCGAGCGTTACCAGGCCGTCATCGGCCGCCTCGGCATTCGTCGCTAAGACCAGAAACCGCGCCTTCCGGGCGCGGTTTTCGCATCCGATGGGGCGCCGACCGGGCTCGACCGGCGCTTCGGAAAGACCAGAGCCAGGGGCATCCGGCCCCTCCGCAACCCGCCCCCCATCGATTCCCGGGGGAACAAAGGCCCGATACCGCGGGCCAGCCATAGGACAGATCCATGTTTCATGAAGTCAAGAAATCCATCCAGTGGGGCGAAGAGACGCTCACGCTGGAAACCGGCAAGGTCGCGCGCCAGGCCGACGGTTCGGTGATCGCCACGCTGGGCGAAACCTCCGTCATGGCCAACGTGACCTACGCCCGCGCGCCGAAGCCGGGCCAGGACTTCTTCCCCCTGACCGTCCACTACCAGGAGAAATACTACGCCGCCGGCAAGATCCCGGGCGGCTTCTTCAAGCGCGAGGCGCGTCCGACCGAGAAAGAGACGCTGACCGCGCGCCTGATCGACCGTCCGATCCGCCCGCTGTTCGTCCCCGGCTTCAAGAACGAAGTGCT
>JBFGEI010000120.1:0-8692 GCA_041580155.1 Limimaricola sp. | reverse complement strand
GAGGGCAACTTCGCCACCGGCGCGCTCTGGCCCGAGAACCCGACGCTGGAGCATTGGTACCTGGCGCTCGGGCTCGACTACACCCGCGCCGACGGTACGGTGGTGACGCCGCCCTACCCGGTGCTGTTGTGGATGTGGAACTCGATCAAGATCGGGCTGGTCGCCGCGGTCGGGGTGCTGGCGCTGTCGACGATCTCGGCCTACGCCTTCAGCCGGATCCGGATCCGCGGCAAGGGCGCGATGCTCGACGGGCTGTTCCTGATCCAGATGTTCCCGACCACGCTGGCGCTGGTGGCGATCTTCGCGATCTTCGACGCGCTGGGCGAGGTCAGCCCGGCGCTGGGGATCAACAGCCACCTGGCGCTGGTGCTGGTCTACCTGAGCCAGATTACCCTGCATGTCTGGACCATCAAGGGCTATTTCGACAGCATCGACACCGCGCTCGACAAAGCGGCGGCGATCGACGGCGCGACGCCGTGGCAGACCTTCCGCTACGTGTTCCTGCCGCTGGCGGTGCCGATCATGGCGGTGGTCTTCGTGCTGGCCTTCATCTTCGTGGTCAACGACTACGCCATCGCCAGCGTGCTGATCCGCTCGGAAAGCAAGATGACGCTGGCGGTCGGGTCGCGGCTCTATCTGAACGAGTTCAAGTATCTCTGGGGCGATTTCGCCGCCGCCGCGATCCTGTCGGGGCTGCCGATCACCGTGGTGTTCCTGATCGCCCAGCGCTACCTCGTCTCGGGACTGAGCGACGGCGCGGTCAAGGGCTAGGACGGCGCGCCGCAGCCCGGGGCTGCGGCGCCGGCGACCGGGACCTGGCCCCCCTTTTCTTTGCCGCCGCAGCGCCCTAGCGTCATGCCATGAGCCCGAAGCACACCTCTTACGACGTGGTCGTCATCGGCGGCGCAATGATCGGCAGCGCCATCGCCTGGTGGCTGGCGCGCGACCCCGATTTCGACGGTCGGGTGCTGGTGGTCGAACGCGATCCAAGCTTCGAATTCGCCTCGACCAGCCACACCAATTCCTGCATCCGCCAGCAGTTCGGCGTCGCGATCAACATCGCGATCAGCCAGTTCGGCGTCGCCTTCATCCGCGATTTCCGCAGCTTCATGCAGGACGAGACCGCGCCGGAGATCCGGCTCGACGGCTTCGGCTACCTCTATCTCGCCGCCGATCCGGCCAAGGCCGACCGGCTGCGCGCGGCGCAGGCGCTACAGGCGTCGATGGGCGCCGGCACCCGGCTGCTCAGCCCCGGCCAGCTGGCCGCCGCCTTCCCGTTCCTCGAGACCGGCGACGTGCTTCTGGGCAGCCACAACCCCGGCGACGAGGGCTGCTTCGACGGCGGCACGATGTTCTCGGAACTGCGCCGCCGGGCGCGCCGGCTCGGCGTCGAAGAGGTGACCGCCGAGGTCACCGGGCTGACCCGCAGCGGCGACCGGATCACCCATGTCACCCTGTCCGACGGCAGCAGCGTGGCCTGCGGCGACGTGGTCAACGCCGCCGGTCCCGCGGCCGCCAAAATCGCCGCGATGGCCGGTCTGGCGCTGCCGGTCGAACCGCGCCGCCGCTTCACCTTCGTGTTCGAGGCCGAGACGCCGCTGCCGCGCACCCTGCCGCTGACCATCGACCCCTCCGGGGTGCACGTCCGGTCCGACGGCGCGCTCTACATGGCCGGCTGCCCGCCCGAGCACGACGGCCCGGCCGATCCGAGAGATTTCCGGATGGATCACGAGATCTGGGAAAACCGGGTCTGGCCGGCGCTGGCGGCACGGATACCGGCCTTCGAACGGATCCGGCTGCGCAACAGCTGGACCGGGCATTACGCCTACAACACGCTCGATCAGAACGCCCTGCTCGGGCCGCATCCACAGGTGCCGAACCTGATGTTCGCCAACGGCTTTTCCGGCCATGGCCTGCAACAGGCCCCGGCGGTCGGACGCGGCATCGCCGAACAGATCATCCACCGGGGCTGGCGCAGCCTCGACCTGTCGCCGCTGTCGGTCGGACGGGTGCTGACCGGCACCCCGCTGACCGAGACCGCGGTGATCTAGAAAGGAACACGGCATGAAGAAGATCGTCCTCACCGGGGCCTGCGGCAATCTCGGGGCGCAGCTGCGCGAACCGCTGTCGCGGATGGCCGACCGGCTGCTGTCGACCGACATCTCGGAGGCGCCGGCGCAGCTGCACGACAACGAGGAATTCGTGCGCGCCGACCTGGCGCAGATGGCGCAGATCGCGCCGCTGCTCGAGGGCGCGGAGATGGTGGTGCACTTCGGCGCCCATGTCGACGAAGCGCCCTTCGAGACGCTGCTCGGGCCGAACTTCGTCGGCGCCTACAACATCTGGGAAGCGGCGCATCGGGCCGGCGCCCGGCGGGTGATCTACGCGTCCTCGGTGCACGCCGTCGGCATGGTGGAAAGCGGCGCCGGGATCGACACCACCGGGGCGCATCGGCCCGACACGTTCTACGGCCTCGCCAAGTGCTTCACCGAGGACATGGCGCGGATGTACTGGGACAAGCGTGGCCTCGAGGCGGTGTGCCTGCGGATCATGTCCTGCACCCCGGAACCGCAGAACCCGCGGGCGCTGCAGACCTGGCTCAGCTACGGCGACCTGGTGCGGCTGGTGCGCGCCGCGGTCGACACCCAGGTCACCGGCTTCGCCACGGTCTGGGGGGTTTCGGCCAACGACCGGGCGCCGGTGTCGAACGCCAGAGCCGCGTTCCTTGGCTACCGGCCGCGCGACAACGCCGAGGACTGGGCCGACCGGCTGTTGCCCGGCCCGAAGACCCCCGACCCGTCGGACCTGGCGCAGCGCTGCCTTGGCGGGCCCTTCGCCGCGGTGCCGCTGGGCGAAAGCGGCGTCGCCGCGATCAAGCGGATGACCGAAGGCAAGTGACCACAGGGCGCGCCGCGGCGCGCCCTGCGCGCGTCAATAAGGAACAGTCAGCCCTGTGCCGCGGCGCGGATTGCGGCGATGTTCTCACCATAGACCCGCGCCTGTTCGACCGAGCCGCCGCGGAACACCGCCGACCCCGCGACCAGCGCGTCGGCGCCGGCCTGCGCCACCAGCGGCGCGGTGTTGGCATCGACGCCGCCATCGACCTGCAGATGCACCGGACGGTCGCCGATCATCTGCCGCAGCCGGGAGATCTTGCTCAGCTGCGAGTGCAGGAACTTCTGACCGCCGAAGCCCGGGTTGACGGTCATCACCAGCACCAGGTCGACGTCGTCGATCAGGTCGGCGACCGCCTCGGCCGGGGTGCCGGGGTTCAGCGCCACGCCGGGCTTCATGCCGGCGCCGCGGATCGCCTGCAGCGTCCGATGGATATGCGGCCCGGCTTCGACATGCGCGGTCAGGAAATCGGCCCCGGCGTCGGCGAAGGCGTCGATGTAGGGATCGACCGGCGCGATCATCAGATGCACGTCCATCACCGTCTTCACATGCGGCCGGATCGCCTTCACCAGCTGCGGCCCGAAGGTGATGTTGGGCACGAAATGCCCGTCCATCACGTCGACATGCACCCAATCGGCGCCCTGCGCCTCGATGGCGCGGCATTCGCGACCGAAATCGGCGAAGTCGGCCGAGAGAATCGACGGGGCGATCTTGATCTGGCGGTCGAAGGCGTGGGTTTGGGTCATGGCGCAGCTTCCTTTGCGGGCGATGGCCCCCGCAGTAGCGCGGAAACGCGCCAAGGTCACGGGTCCGCCGACGGGACGTCACGAAGTCCCCTCGCGGTTGCAGAAAACCGTGCTAGCGTGCCGTCATGATCGTACCCACGCTGCAGCACCGCGAGATTCTCGGACCGCAGGAGAGCATCCAGCTCACCCGGGCCACCCTGGCCGGCGCCCGCCCCACCGGGCTGCACGACCACGACTTCTTCGAACTGGCCTGGGTGCAGAACGGCCGGGTCCGGCACCACCTGCCGGAGGGTCGCACCGACTTGGTCGAAGGCGACATGCTGTTCGTCCGCCCCAGCGACCGGCACGCGCTGCAGGGCCGCGGCGAAGAAGCGCTGCTGGTGTCGATCACCCTGCATCCGGGACTGGTCGCCGACCTGGCGCAGCGCCACCCGGGGTTGCGCGGCCGGCTGTTCTGGTCGGATGGCCCGGCGCCGGTGCGGCTGCGCCGCGACAGCCTGCAGATGGCCGAGTTGAACCGCGCGGCGCTGCGGCTCGAGCGCGGCCGCCGCGACGCGCTGGGGGCCGAGGCGTTCCTGCTGCCGCTGTGCAGCGGTCTGGTCGATGCCGAGGAAGTGCTGCCCAGCGGCGCGCCGGACTGGCTGGCGCTGGCCTGCGCCGCGGCGCGCGAGCCGGCGGTGTTCCGCGACGGCGCCGCCGGCTTTGCCCGGGTCGCCGGGCGGGCGCATCCGCATGTCAGCCGCAGCATGCGCCGGTTTCTCGACATGTCGCCGTCCGATTACGTCAACGCGCGGCGGATGGATTACGCGGCGCGGCGGCTGGCCGGAACCGGCGACAGCCTGGCCGAGATCGCCGCCGATTGCGGCATCCCGAACCTGTCGCATTTTCACAAGCTGTTCCGGGCGCATCACGGCCAGACGCCGCAGCGCTACCGCCGGGCCCGCCAGCGCGACGTGGTGCAGCCCGGCTAGGCCTTGCCGCGGGCCGTCAGAGATCGCGCCCCGACCGGCGCTCGGCGCGGCGCCGCGCCAGGCCGTCGCCCCAACTGCCAAAGCGCGCGTCGATCCGGTCCAGCACCGGCGACACCCGGCGCTTGCTCCAGCGCCGCAGCCGCACGCCGACCCCCCAGACCAGCGCCGCAAGCAGGGTCAGCACCACGATGTTGAACCACGGGATCAGCCGGGTGTCGGGTCCCTCGACCGGCTTGATCGACAGCGCGTTGGGGTAGATCGACAGCAACGGCAGCCGCCAGCCGTAGTAGCGCATCGCGACCCAGCGCGGGCTGGCGGAGGTCGACACCTGGTTGCGCGCCTCGGCCTGCAGATTGGCGCTGTCGAACTTGAAATACGGCGGCCAGCCACCGCCGGTGTCCTCGTTGCGGAACACCATGACTCCGCCGCCGGCGCGCACCGTGTCGATGAATCGCACGTCGCGCTCGATCAGCCCAGTTTCGGCGGTGGTGCCGGTGTCGGGCGCGGCCCAGAACACCGAATTGCCGTCGAATTGCTCGAGCTTGATCTCGACCCCGGTGATGTAGACGATCTCGCGCTTGGGCAGGTTGTAGTGCAGCAGCGCCGCCACGAAGCTCAGAATCGTTGCCCAGAAGATCCATTTGATCCAACGCATTGCGGTCTCCTCGCCGTGGCCGCGCGATGATCGCCGGCAGCAGATGCTTAGCCGATCGGCGGCGGCGCGCCAACCGCCGGCGCTACCAGGTCTCGTGCACCCAGAGCCGCGGCAGCCCGGCGATCGACAGCAGCATCAGCGGCGCCCAGATCAGCGACGAGGCAAGCCCGAGCCGGGCGAAATGCAGAAGCGTCGGACCCAGCCTCGGCGCGAACAGCACCTCCAGCGGCACGCCTTGGACCAGGTAGAGCGCGAAGAAGGCCAACCCGCCCAGCACGAACAGGATCAGCGTGGCGCAGGCGCCGAGCCAGAGCAGCGGCCTGACGCCTTCGGGAAACAGCAGGAACAATCCGCGCGGCACAAGCCAGCCCGCAAGCGCCAGGCCGAGGGCGGGAATCAGCAGACCGTCGATCATCTCGGGCCTCGTCGGTGGGACCGCCGGCCGCGATGGCCGGCGGCGGGGTCAGTAGCCCAGCGATTCGACGTTGCCGATCTGCGGCGCATGGCCGGATGCGGCGGCGCTGTAGAGCTCGTCGGCCGGCACGTAGGTCGGCGGCAGCTCGCTGCCCCGGTTGGCCAGGGCCTCGCCCTCGATCTTCACCGAATCCGCATAGCTGCGGATCGACACCTTGGTGCCGAGCGGCACCTTCGGGAACAGGAAGATCGCGTCGTGATTGAACATCCGGATGCAGCCGGCCGAGCCCGAGTTGCCGATCGAGGCCAGATCGTTGGTGCCGTGGATCCGGTAGTAGGTGTCGCGGCTGCCCTGGTAGAGATACAGCGCCCGCGCCCCGAGCGGGTTCGCCAGGCCGCCCGGCACGCCGCCGGCGTATTCGCCGTAGATCTCGGGTTCGCGCTTGAGCATGTTCGCGGTCGGGGTCCAGCTCGGCCACTGCTCCTTGCGGCGGATCGTGGTGTCGTAGCTCATCGACAGGCCCTGGCGGCCGACGCCGACCGGGAACCGCCAGGCCATGCCGTCGGGCTGGATCCAGTACAGCAGCTTGGCGTGCAGGTCGGCCTCGATCGAGCCGCGCGGCGCGAAGCCTGTGTACTGGCCGAAGGCGCGGCGATTGACGCCTTTCAGGTATTTCGGCGGCACCGGCGGCAGCCGGTAGCCGGCATCCTCGATCAGCCCGTAGCCGTCGACGATCTGGCTTACCGGAACGCCACCGATTTCCTGCTCGGGCACCGGGGCCGAAGCGGGCACGGTGGCGGCGCAGGCCGGCAGCACGGAAAGCGCCGCGGCACCGGTCAGCAGACGGCGGCGGGTCAGCGTGGTAGAAGCGTTAATCATCGGTGGCAGCCTTTGACCTAATGTTCGGCCGCAAGTTATCATTTGCGGCCGGGATCGCAATCGGACGTGGCTTTGGCGCATCAACCTGTTGCCGGGCTGCAAGGTCGCGGCGCGCAGAATCGGGAGACAGGATGACCGGCGCTTTTCAGAGACTTGCTCGCCGCGGCCCGGCGCGACCGCGGCATGGCCGGCACCGGGCCGCGCGTCACGTTTCCTTGAGCGGCGCGTGATGCGGCCCGGCCCCCGCAACCTGATCACCGATGTCGCCGGACTCATAGTGGGCAACGCCGCGGATCCGCGGCTTCGGTCGGGCGTCACCGTGCTGACCGCGGACCGCCCCTTCACCGCCGGCGTCAACGTGATGGGCGGCGCGCCGGGCAGTCGCGAAACCGACCTGCTTGCGCCGGATCGCACGGTCGGCCGGATCGACGCGCTGGTGCTGTCGGGGGGCTCGGCCTTCGGCCTCGATGCGGCCGCGGGTGTCGCCGAGGCGCTGCGGGCGCAGGGCCGCGGCTTTCCGGCCGCCGGGCACCGGGTGCCGATCGTGCCGGCGGCGATCCTGTTCGATCTTGCCAATGGCGGCGACAAGACCTGGTCCGCCAACCCCTATGCCGGCCTGGGTCGCGACGCCTTTGCCGCGGCCAAGGCGGCGTTCGACCTCGGCAGCGCCGGCGCCGGCTTCGGCGCGACCACGGCGACGCTGAAGGGCGGGCTCGGCTCGGCCTCGGCGGTGTTGCCTGGCGGCACGACCGTCGGCGCGCTGGTCGCGGTCAATGCTCTGGGCGGTGCCACGGTGGGCGACGGGCCGCGGTTCTGGGCCGCGCCCTGGGAACAGGGTGCCGAGTTCGGGGGCCTCGGGCCGGCGCCCGACGCGCCGGGCGGGCTGCCGGCGACCAAGCTCGGCGCAGGACCCGGCGGCAACACCACGCTGGCGATCGTCGCGACCGACGCGGCGCTCGATCCCGCACAATGCACCCGGATGGCGGTCGCGGCGCAGGACGGCATGGCGCGGGCGTTGGTGCCGAGCCACACGCCGCTCGACGGCGACATCGTGTTCGCCGCCGCCATGGGTTCAAGACCGCTGCGCGACCCGATCGCCGAGACGCTGTGGATCGGCCATGCCGCCGCGACCTGCCTTGCTAGAGCGATTGCCAGGGCAATCTGGCTGGCCAGCCCGGCCCCGGGCGACCCGCTGCCCTGCTGGCAGCACCGTTTCGGCCGTCGCTGACAATTCTTTTGCTTAAAAGAATTGGTCTCCAGCGGCGATGTTGGTGCCTTGGCGGCTTGCGACAGGACCTTGTTCCGCTGCTCGGCCACCCGGTCTCGAGGCGGCGCTCAGCGGTGTCGTGTTGCCCTGCGGCGATCTTGATCCTGACTGCCTAGGCCAGAACCGCGCGCGTCAGGGGGCTGTCGGGTCGGGCCAAGCCCTCGATCACGTCGAAATGATGCCGTTCCGGGTCTTCGACCAGGTCGCAGCGCCAGGCCTCGGACAGCCAGCGTGCCTGGTCGCGGAACGCCGGGCGTTCGTTCGCGCCGACCCAGACGGTGACGGGCAACCCGGCGGGTCGCAGCAGGCGGGGGCTTTCGGCCGCGGCCTCTGCAGCATCGATCCGCAACTTGTCGTTCATCGTGGTGTCGCGCAGCGGTCCGAGGTCCGAGAGCGGCGAGATCGGCACCACTCGGGCCACCCGTCCGCGCCAGACCGGGTCGAGGTCGGCGCAGGCCATGCGCGCCACCAAGTGGCCGCCCGCCGAATGACCGGTCAGCCGCAACGGCCCCGGGACCGCCGCCGCCACGGCTCCGACAGCGCGTTCGATCTGCCCGGTGATCGCGCCGATCCGCGCATCGGGGCACAGGTCGTAGGATGGCATCGCCACCGCCCAGCCCGCCGCCAGCGGACCCGCGGCGAGATGCGACCAGACGCTGCGATCGAAGGCCAGCCAATAGCCGCCGTGCACGAAGACCACCGCGCCCTTCGCCGGACCCTCCGGCCGGAACAGGTCGACCTGCTCGCGCGCGCCGTCGCCGTAGCGCAGCACCTCGGGCGGGGTCGCGGCGCGGAAC
This sequence comes from Limimaricola sp., assembly GCA_041580155.1. Lineage (GTDB taxonomy): Bacteria > Pseudomonadota > Alphaproteobacteria > Rhodobacterales > Rhodobacteraceae > Limimaricola. The sequence goes on along the minus strand of JBFGEI010000120.1, from coordinate 67 downwards.
GCCTGTGCCTGCGCCGCCCAACGCGCCGGGTAGTCGGCGCCGCCGGGAATATGCGGCGCATTGGCAT
>JBFGEI010000119.1:0-8780 GCA_041580155.1 Limimaricola sp. | reverse complement strand
GTTGCGCGACGCGCTCGAGGCCGAGCGCGCCGCCGAACGCGCGGCCTCCGACGCGCGCGAGACGCGGGCCCGCTCCGAGGCCCGCGCCGAAGCCGCGCGCGGCATGGCGCTGCGCGCCGCCGAGCGGATCATGGAAGCGCAGGAGATGACCCCCGAAGCGCTGCTGGCCGAGCTCGACACCAGGCCCGACGCAATGCCGCCGATCGAGGCGATCGAGACCGAGGTGACCCAGTTGCGGCGCCAGCGCGACGGGCTTGGCGCGGTCAACCTGCGCGCCGAGGAGGACGCCGAGGGCGTGCGCAGCGAACACGACACTCTGGTGACCGAGAAGGCCGATCTCGAAGAGGCGATCCGGGCGCTGCGCCAGGGGATCAACAGCCTGAACCGCGAGGGCCGCGAGCGGCTGCTGACCGCCTTCGAGCAGGTCAACGCGAACTTCACCACGCTGTTCACCCACCTGTTCGGCGGCGGCGAGGCCAAGCTGGCGCTGGTCGAGAGCGACGACCCGCTGGAGGCCGGACTCGAGATCCTGTGCCAGCCGCCGGGCAAGAAGCTGTCGGTACTGTCGCTGCTGTCGGGCGGTGAACAGACGCTGACCGCGCTGGCGCTGATCTTCGCGGTGTTCCTGGCCAACCCGGCGCCGATCTGCGTGCTCGACGAGGTCGATGCGCCGCTCGACGACGCCAACGTGACCCGGTTCTGCGACCTGCTCGATGAAATGGCGCGGCGCACCGACACCCGGTTCCTGATCATCACCCACCACGCGGTGACGATGGCCCGGATGGACCGGCTGTTCGGCGTGACGATGGGCGAGCAGGGCGTCAGCCAGCTGGTCAGCGTCGACCTGAAAAAGGCCGAGCAGATGGTCGCCTGATGCCGGAACATTCGGAAAACACTTGAGCGCCTGCCGCGGTCCGGCCGATAGTCGGAGCTGTCGCGATGCTTCGCGGCGAAGGGAGGTGAGGGCTATTGACCGAAAGCAACTTCCGTAAGTGGGTGGTGGTGATCTCGGCGGCAACGCTGGGGATCGCGATCATCCGTCTCTTGATCGGGCGCTGATCCGGTAAAGAGAAACCCCGCAGAGTTGCAGCTCTGCGGGGTCCAGATCAGAGATGAGTTTCATCGACCGATCGCTTCCGTATGACTAGAATGATGGGGGCGGGTGCAGGAAAAGTAAAGCCCGCGGCCGATCCGGCTGGCTAGAGCGCGTCGAGAAGCGATCGCGTGGGCCAGGCGTCGGCCGGCAGGCCCAGCCGCTCCTGTTCGGCCTGCACCGCCTCGCGGGTCATTTCGCCCAGGATTCCGTCGATGCCGCCGACGTCGTAGCCCCGCGCGCTGAGCTTTTCCTGCAGCCGGGTCATCTCGTCGCCCGAAAGGCCCGGGTCGGGGTTGCCGGCGTCGTAGACCGGCGCGCCGTCGATCCGGGTGCCGAAATAGGCGGCGGTGGTGACGTAGACCAGGCTCTTGTTCCATTCGAAATAGACCCGGAAGTTCGGGTAGGCGAGGAACGCCGGACCGTTGCGGCCCATCGGCAGCAGCACCGAGGCGGGCAGATCGGCGGCGCCCAGCGCGCCGTTGCGGGCGCGGATCCCCAGCGCCTGCCAGTCGGCGACGCTTTGCTGCCGATCCAGCCCGGTCATCCGCCAATCCAGCCCGTCGGGCAGGGTGATTTCCTGCAGCCACGGCTCGCCGGCGCGCCAGCCCAGATCGGCGAGCATCTTGCCGCCCGACACCAGCGCGTCGGCGGGCGATCCCTTGAGGTCGACCGTGCCGTCGCCGTCGCCATCCATGCCGTTCTCGATGATGTCGGCGGGCAGCATCTGCACCTGGCCGACTTCACCGGCCCAGGCGCCGCTGGTCGCGACAGGGTCGAAATCGCCGCGCGCGTAAAGCTCGATCGCGGCCAGAAGCTGCGGCCGGAACAGTTCGGGGCGGCGGCAGTCATGCGCCAGCGTCGCCAAGGCGTTGGCGGTGTTGAAATCGCCCTGGACCTGGCCGTAGTCGGTCTCGAAGGCCCAGAACGCCAGCAGCACGCCGCGCGGCACGCCGTAATCGGCTTCGATCCGGTCGAACACCTGGTCGTATCTGTCGGCATTGGCACGGCCGCGGCTCAGCCGGTCGGCCGAGATTAGCCGCTGCGAGAAATCGAGGAAGTCGCGCTGGAACACGCCTTGCGACCGGTCGGCCTGCAGCACTGCCGGGTCGGGGCGGACCGACGCAAAGAACCCGTCGATCGTCGCCGGGGCATGGCCGACCGCCGCGGCCTCGGCCTTGACCCCCTGCACCCAGGCGCCGAAATCGCCGCCGCAGGGCGGTTTCGGGCCGGTCGCCTCCTGCGCCGGGGCGGCGACGGCCGACAGGCCGACGAGGCCGGCGGCAAGAACTAGGGGACGGGCGAGGCAGGCGGCGGAACGCATCGGCGGGGCTTTCTGTCTGTGGCGCTTGCCCGGACCCTAACAGCCATGCGCCGGGTCGCAATTCACGTCAGCGCCAGCACCGCCACCACCAGCAGCCCGGCGGTCCAGGCGCGCCACAGCATGCCGACCGCGCCGTCGATCGCCGCCGGGCCGATCTCGCGCAGCCCCTTGGGGTTCACGAAGGGGTAGTCGCGCATCTCGCCGTGGTAGGCGCGCGGCCCCGACAGCGCGATGTCGAGCGCCCGGGCCATCGCCGCCTCGGGCCAGCCGGCGTTGGGCGACCGGTGCAGCCGGGCCTCGGCGGCGATGTCGGACCAGGCGCCGCGCCGGCCCGACACCAGCCAGATCGCCAGCCCGGTGCCGCGCGCCGGCAGCCAGTTCAGCAGGTCGTCGAGCCGCGCCGAGGCCCAGCCGAAGCCTTCGTGGCGCGGCGTGCGGTAGCCGATCATGCTGTCCGCGGTGTTGACGATCTTGTAAACCAGCAGCCCCGGAAGCCCGGCGACCAGGAACCAGAAGGCCGGGGCGACGACGCCGTCGGACAGGTTCTCGGCGGCGCTTTCGATCGCCGAGCGCGCGACCGCCGGGCCGGTCATGTTGGCGGTGTCGCGACCGACGATCCGAGCCACGGTGGCGCGGCCTTCGGGCAGCGACCTGCGCAGCGCGGCGGCGACGTCGCGCACGTGATCGACAAGGCTGCGCTGCGCCAGCAGCACCGCCGCCACCAAAACCTCGACCAAGGTGCCCGGCACCGCGCCAAGCAACCGCCCCAGCACCCCGGCGCCAAGCACCAGCGCGATGCAGACTAGGGTGCCGCGCAGGCGGTCGGGGCCGCCTTCGTTGAAGGTCCTGTCGCACCAGCCGACCACCCGGCCCATCAGCACCGCGGGATGCGGGAACCGGTCCCACAGCGCCTTGGGTTCGCCGAACACCGCGTCGAGCAGCAGCGCCATCAGCAGCGCGCCGCTCACAGCGCGGCCTCGAGCTGGGCCCAGCGGGTCGGCGTCGGCAGGCCAAGCCGCAGATGCGTCGTCGACCACGGGAAGATCCGCGACCAGACGTGATGCTGCGCCAGCCGGGTCTGCCATGCTGCGGCGTCGTCGACCTCGTAGAGCCGGAACAGATCGGTGCCGCCGGTCACCACGGCGCCCTTTTCGACCAGCAGCGCATCAAGCCGCCTGGCGTCGCGCGCCAGCCGGACCCGGGTGGATTTCGCCCAGTCGTGATCCTCGAGCGCCCGCGTGCCCAGCGCCAGCGCCGGGCCGGACACCGGCCAGGGCCCGAGCGCCTCGGCCAGCCCCTCGATCATCGCCGGGGCGCCGATCGCGAATCCCAGCCGCAGACCGGCAAGACCCCAGAACTTGCCGAAGCTCTTCAGCACGATGACACCGGGCCGCTGCGCCAGCGCCACCAGCGACGCGTCGGGCCGGACATCGCAGAAGCTTTCGTCGATCACCGCGAAGGCGGCGGTGATCTCGCCGGCCTGCCAGAACCGGCCGTCGGGGTTGTTGGGATGCACCGCGACCTGCGCCTTGGCGCTTCGCTGCGACACCTTCCAGCCGGCGGCGCGGAATGCCGCGGCGTGTTCGTTGTAGGTCGGTTCGGGGATTCGCACCGATCCCGAGGGCGCCAGCCGCGGAATCCGGGCGATCAGCGCCGAAGCGCCGGGCGCGGCGAGGATCGCGGCGCCGTCGGGCACCGACCAGAATCGCCGGGCGGCCTGCTCGAGCGCGACCTGGGCGCCGCGGTCGGGCAGCGCGGTCCAGGCGTCGGGCGGCAGCGCCGCGACCGGGTAGGGCAGCGGGTTGATCCCAGTCGACAGGTCGAGCCAGCCGGCGCGGTTGCCGCCGAACCGGGCGATCGCGGCATCCAGCCCGCCGCCGTGGTCGCGGGCGCCTTCCATCGCGGCGGTCATTCCTCGGCCGGAAGCGGTAGGTGCCGGGTCACGAAATGCCCCTTCACCGGCTGCGGCCATTGCCGGTAGGGCACCTGGCCCGAGGTGCTGTCGGCGTGCAGCAGCGCCCAGTCGACGATCGCCTGCGCGGTGTCGTCCTGCGCGTCGAAGCGGCCCAGCGTGTAGCCCAGCTTGCCATTGGCCTGCACCGTGACGTTGCAGCCTTGCTGGCAGCCCATCAGGCAGGATGTCCGGCGGGTGCGGACCGCGGTGCCTTGCGCGCGCGATTCGATCAGCGCCGCCAGGGCCTCGCCGTCGGTGCGGCCCGAGGCGGCGTCCCAATCCTCGCGCTTGCAGGTGTCGCAGATGGTGATCCAGGTGGTCGGGGTGCTGTGCGTCATGCGCAGGTTCAAGCCGAAAACCGGCTCGGCCACAAGTCGCACGGGCCGGCAATGCCGATCCGGCGCCCCCCGGGGCAGCGGGGGTGGCGCCGTGCCGCCGGTCTCAGCCGCGGCCGTGCGGCGCGTCGAGATCGAGGTCGGGGCCGATCGGCACGATGCGGTGCGGGTTCACCGTCTCGTGGCTGTAGTGGTAGTGCCGGGTGATGTGGTCGAACTTCACCGTCTCGGCGACGCCGGGCATCTGGTAGAGTTCGCGGGTGTAGCCCCAGAGGTTGGGGTATTCGATCAGCTTGGCGCGGTTGCACTTGAAGTGGCCGTGGTAGACCTTGTCGAAGCGGATCAGCGTGGTGAACAGCCGCCAGTCGGCTTCGGTGACCCGGTCGCCCATCAGGTAGCGATCCCGCGACAGCCGCTGCTCGAGCCAGTCGAGCGTGTCGAACAGCGGGCCGACCGCCGCCTCGTAGGCCTCTTGCGTGGTGGCGAAGCCGGATTTGTAGACGCCGTTGTTGAGGGTGTCGTAAATCCGCTCGTTCACCGGCTCGATCTCGGCGCGCAGCGCCTGCGGCCAGTAGTCTTCGGTGTTGCCGGTCAGCCCGTCGAAGGCCGAGTTCATCATCCGGATGATCTCGGAGCTTTCGTTCGACACGATGACGTCGCGGGTCTTGTCCCACAGCACCGGGACCGTCACCCGCCCCGAGATCTTCGGATCGGCCTTGGTGTAGATATCGCGCAGGAACGGCAGGCCGAACAGCGTGTCACCGGTGGCGCCGGGGAAGTCGGTGCGGAACTCCCAGCCGTCATCGAGCATGTCGGGATGCACGGCCGAGACGGAGATATGTTCGTTCAGCCCCTTCAGCGCCCGGAAGATCAGCGTGCGGTGCGCCCAAGGGCAGGCGTAGGAGACGTAGAGATGGTAGCGGCCGCTCTCGGCCTCGAACCCGCCCTCGCCGCTCGGGCCGGGGGCGCCATCGGCGGTGATCCAGTTGTGGAACTTGGTCGCGGAGCGCTTGAACGCACCGCCGGTGGATTTGGTGTCGTACCAGCCGGTGTCCCAGCGTCCGTCGATCAGTTGTCCCATGGCGCGATGCCTCCCGGTTCCGTTGTGCTGGACACAGATAGGCCGCGAGGCGGCGCGGCGCAGTCTCAGATCCCGAACAGACCCTGTGCAAGGCGCGGCAGGAACGCATTGAACCTAAGCGGTGCGTCGGTCGCGGCGAGGCAGATGCAATCCTCGCCCCGCGCCGCCACCGGCTGGTGGCTGAGCGCCGGATCGGCGATCTCGACGTCGCCGCGGCCGAAGCTGTCGACCTCGTCGTGGAACGCGCCGCGCAGCACCAGCGTCAACTCGGCGCCGTTGTGGCCGTGGTCCGGCACCGCCACGCCGGCCGGGATCCGCAGCAGCCGGACCGAGGCGCCGTCCTTGTCGCGGGTCAGCACCGCCTGCGCCACGCCGCCGCCGATCCGACGCCAGCGCACCGACGACAGGTCGCCGCCGACCGCCCGGCGCAGCGGTTCGGGGAAAGTCGCGTCGGCATCGGCGGCCGGCGCCGCCGGCGGTTCGGCCGGCAGCCGATCCAGCGTCGCGGCCAGGCTGCCCGACGCCGGCGCGGTTTCGGGCATGTCCTCCAGCAGGGCGCCGCCGAGCGCGTCATAGGCGCCCAGCTTGGCCCGGCAGTCGTCGCAGACCGACACATGCGTCGCGACCACGAGGTCGAAGGCCTCGGACAGCGCGCCGGCGGCGTGGCCAAGCAGCAGGGCGTCGGAGAGGTGGTGGCGGATGTCATGCATGGGTTTACACCATCTGTCGGCGCAGCCGTTCGAGCGCCAGCCGGATCCGGGACTTGATGGTCCCGAGCGGCAGCCCGGTCTCGAAAGCGATTTCGCTGTGGCTGAGCTCGCCGAAATAGGCGCGCTCGATCAATTGGCGCTGGGCGTCGGGCAGTTCGGCGATCGCCCGGCCAAGCTGGTCGGTCTCTTGCGCCAGCGCCAGCGCCTCGGCCTGCGGCGGTTCGGGATTGGGCCCCCAGGGCAGGTCTTCGGGTTCGGGTCGCCTGGTGCGGCGGATCATGTCGATCCGGCGGTTGCGCGCGATGGTGAAGATCCAGGTCGACAGGCTGGCGCGGCTGGCGTCGAACATGTGCGACTTGCGCCACAGCGTCGCCATCACCTCCTGCATCACGTCTTCGGCCTCGGACGGGCTGGCGCCGCCGCGGATCAAGAACCCCTTCACACGGGGTGCGAAGTGATCGAACAGCCGCGCGAACGCGGCCTGGTCACGCCGATCGCGCACCGCCCGGATCTCGATTGCCCAGTCTCTGTCCCCGGTCGTCACGTCGGCGTCGTGCCCAGTCATTGCCGTTGTTGTCGCCGCAGGATAGGCGGCGATACGGCCGAGCGCACCCGCAAAGCGTGCCCGAGGTCCGGGGATGGGGAAAAACCGCGTCATGTTGGCAATACGCAGCCCGCAAGCCGCCGGATCACGCAGCCGTGGTCGCGGTGGGTGATCCGAATGGCGTACTCCCCCGTAACCCGCAGCATAGCCATCTCGAATCGGAGCCTTTGATGAACGCCATGACAGGGAGCGACGCGGCCACCGCCGTGGCCGGGCCGCACCGCCGGATCGCGGTGATCGGGGCCGGGATTTCGGGAATGGGCGCCGCGCATGCGCTGTCACGCGATCATCATGTGACGCTGTTCGAGGCCGAGCCGCGGCTTGGCGGCCACGCCCGGACCCGGCTTGCCGGGCCGCAGCGCGACCAGCTGGTCGACACCGGCTTCATCGTGTTCAACCACGCGACCTACCCGAACCTGATCGCGCTGTTCGACGAGCTTGGCGTCGAGACCACCACCTCGAACATGAGCTTCGGCGCATCGATCGGCGGCGGCCGGATCGAATACGGCCTGGCCGGGCTTGGCGCGCTGTTCGCGCAGAAGCGCAACCTCGCCGACCCGCGGTTTCTCGGGATGGTGCGCGACATCTTCAAGTTCAACGCCGGCGCCCTGCGCGCCTCGCAGGAGCCGGGGATCTCGGTCGCCGAGCTGCTGAAGCGGCTGGGCACAGGGGCGCGGTTCCGCGACCATTACCTGCTGCCGCTGACCGGGGCGATCTGGTCGACGCCGGTCGACAAGATGCTCGATTTTCCGGCGCAGGCGCTGGTCCGGTTCCTGCGCAACCACGGGCTGCTGCACCACGCCGGGCAGCACCAGTGGTACACGGTGAAGGGCGGCTCGGCCTCCTATGTCGAAAAGCTGCACGCGGCCTTGCTGCGCCACGGCGCCGAGCTGCGGCTGGGGGTGCCGGTGGCGGCCGTGCGGCGCGACGCGCTGGGCGCCGAGGTCCATACCGCCGGCCACGGCTGGGAGCGGTTCGACGAGGTCGTCTTCGCCACCCACTCCGACGACACGTTGCGGCTGCTTGCCGATCCGACCGAGACCGAAAGCCGGGTGCTGGGCGCGATCCGCTACCAGCCGAACGACGTGGTGCTGCATTCCGATGCGTCGATCATGCCGCGCAACCGCGCCGTCTGGTCGTCCTGGGTCTACGCCGAGGACGGCGCCAGCCAGTCGCCGCGGATCGACCTGACCTACTGGATGAACTCGTTGCAGCCCTGGCTGACGCGGGACCCGTTCTTCGTGACGCTGAACAGCCGGCGGCCGATCCGCGAGGATCTGATCTGGGACAGCACCGTGCTGCGGCACCCGGTCTACGATCTCGAGGCGCTGTCGGCCCAAAGCGAGGCGGCCGAGATGAACGGCGACAACGCCACCTGGTTCTGCGGCGCCTGGATGCGCAACGGCTTCCACGAGGACGGGCTGGCCAGCGGCCTGGCCGTGGCGCGGGGCATCGCCGAGAAATCCGTCGCGGCGATCGCCGCATAGCAGGAGCACGCATGACCGCGCGGGTCGATCATATCGCCGGCACCACCTGGCACGGCCGCCGCGACGGCCCGCGCAACGCGTTCCGCTACTCGATCGACTACCTGCTGCTCGACGCCGAGGCGAAGCTGGTGGCGCCGGCGTTGTTCTCGCGCGGTGGCCGCGGCGCGATGGCGCTGCACGATTCCGATCACG
>JBFGEI010000118.1:0-8812 GCA_041580155.1 Limimaricola sp. | reverse complement strand
TGCCGATCGTGATCCTGATCTTCATCGGGGCGTTCTCGCTGCCGGTGCTGTTCAACCAGCAGGAAATCCCGGAAGGCGACATCAACATCAAGGTGACCGGCTACCAGTGGTACTGGGGCTACGAGTACACCGACGAGCAGGTCGCCTTCGAAAGCTTCATGATCGGCGCCGGCATGGGCAACCTGAACGCCGAGATCGAGGCCGAGCTGGTCGAGGCCGGCTATTCCGCCGACGAATTCAAGCTGGCGACCGACACCGCGGTCGTGGTGCCGACCGGCGCCACCGTGGTGATGGCCGTGACCGGCGCCGACGTGATCCACTCCTGGACCATCCCGGCGTTCGGCGTGAAGCAGGACGCGGTGCCGGGCCGGACCGCGCATCTGTGGTTCAACGCCGACCGCGAGGGCGTGTATTTCGGCCAGTGCTCCGAGCTGTGCGGCAAGGACCACGCCTACATGCCGATCACCGTCAAGGTGGTGAGCCCGGAGGCCTACGAACAGTGGCTCGCCGGCGCCAAGGAAGAGTTCCCGGCCTGATCCGGGTCCGTGATATCAGCGCCGGGCCAAGGCCCGGCGTGACGCGGCGCCCCCGGCGCCGGATTGCGACATGACGACCGGCCGGGATCGACCGGCCGCGACCGCGCCCGATGGTGCGACCGCGCAACCAGGATCGGCGGGCGAGCCCCGCCAGACGGGAGCCCGCATGACCGATGCCAGCCTGACCGAAACCGACATGCCCGGCCTGGGTGCGCCCGAAGCCGGATTCGGCGACTACTTCGCGCTGCTCAAGCCGCGGGTGATGACGCTGGTGGTGTTCACCGCGATGGTCGGCCTGCTGGTCGCGCCGGTGCCAGTTCACCCGTTCATCGCCTTCGTCGCGGTGCTGTGCATCGCGGTCGGCGGCGGCGCCTCCGGCGCGCTCAACATGTGGTGGGACGCCGACATCGACGCGGTGATGCGCCGGACCCGGAACCGCCCGGTGCCCGCGGGCCGGGTGACGGCGGGCGAGGCGCTGGCCGTCGGCCTGGCGCTGTCGGGCTTCGCCGTGGTGCTGCTGTTTCTCGCGGTCGGGGCGCTGGCGGCGGGGCTGCTGGCCTTCACCATCTTCTTCTACGCGGTGATCTACACCATGTGGCTGAAGCGGTCGACGCCGCAGAACATCGTGATCGGCGGCGCCGCCGGCGCCTTCCCCCCGATGATCGGCTGGGCCGCCGCGACCGGCACCGTGTCGCTGGAATCGGTGCTGATGTTCGCGCTGATCTTCATGTGGACGCCGCCGCATTTCTGGGCGCTGGCGCTGTTCGTGAAGTCGGATTACGGCGACGCCGGCGTGCCGATGCTGACCGAGACCCACGGCCGGCGGTCGACCCGCAAGCACATCCTGGCCTACACCATCCTGCTGCTGCCGGTGGCGCTGGGGCTGGGCTTCACCTCGATCGGCGGGCCGATCTACCTGGCGGTGTCGCTGGTGCTGAACCTGCAATTCCTCGGCGGCGGCTGGCGGCTGTTCAAGCGCGACGACGCCGATGCCGAGGCCGACAACTACGCGGCCGAGAGACGTGTGTTCAAGATCTCGCTCGGCTACCTGTTCCTGCATTTCGGCGCGCTTCTGGTCGAGGCCGCGCTGCGCCCCTGGGGCGGCTCGTGGCAGCTTCTGTCCGCGCTGGTCGGGGCTTGATCCGGAGATGACGATGCGCGTCGAACATGAACTTCACGGCCGCCGCAAGGGTCGCAACATCGGCATCGGGCTGGTGCTGGTCGGCTTCGTGGCGCTGGTCTTCGGTCTCACCGTGGTCAAGACCCTGAGCCTCGGCAGCATCGTCGAGCTGGAGGCCAACGACCACGTGCTGCGGCCGCAGCTGATCCCGCAGGACGATGCGGGCGCGACGCAAGAGGGGGCAAAGCCATGAGCGTCGAACAGGACCGCAGGACGCGCCGCACCGCGCTGCAGCTGGTCGGGGTTGTGGTGACCATGGGCGCCCTCGCCTGGGCGGCGGTGCCGTTCTACAGCTGGTTCTGCGCCGTCACCGGCTTCGGCGGCGCCACCACGGTGGCGGAAAGTGGCAGCGACGTGGTGCTGGACCGGACCATCAAGATCCGGTTCGACGCCTCGCTCGAGCGCGACATGCCTTGGGAGTTCAAGCCGGTCGAGCGCACGATGGAGTTGCGGATCGGCGAAACCGGCCTGGCGTTCTACGAGGCGCATAACCCGACCGACCGGCCGGTGGCCGGCCAGGCGGCCTACAACGTCGCGCCGTTCTCGGCCGGCGGCTATTTCGACAAGATCGAATGCTTCTGCTTCACCGAGCAGGTGCTGCAGCCGGGCGAGACCGTGCTGATGCCGGTCAGCTTCTACGTCGACCCCGAGATCGTCGACGACCCGGAGGCCAAGTTCCTGCGCGAAATCACGCTGAGCTACACCTTCTACGAGATCGACCTGCCCGAGGGCACCGAGACCGCGGCGCTGGCGCCGGGCAACGACCCTTTGACAGAGACCGCCGGTCAGGCGATAGAAACGAACTGAACTTAAGGCCCGAGGGACCGACGCAATGGCGCATGAGAAGAACCACGACTACCATATCCTGCCCCCGTCCATCTGGCCGCTGATCGCGTCGATCGGCGCGTTCGCGATGCTGTTCGGCGCGGTCACGTGGATGCACGGCTCCGGCCCCTGGCTGTTCCTGATCGGCCTCGCGGCGGTGCTTTACACGATGTACGCCTGGTGGGCGGACGTGGTGACCGAAAGCCGCGTCGGCGACCACACCCCGGTGGTGCGGATCGGCCTGCGCTACGGCTTCATCTTCTTCATCATGTCCGAAGTGATGTTCTTCGTCGCCTGGTTCTGGGCGTTCTTCAAGAACGCGCTCTACCCGATGGGGCCGGACAGCCCGGCGATCGACGGCGTTTGGCCGCCCGCAGGCATCACCACCTTCGACCCCTGGCACCTGCCGTTGATCAACACGCTGATCCTGCTGTGTTCGGGCGCCGCCGCGACCTGGGCGCACCACGCGCTGGTGCATGACAACAACCGTCGCGACATGCGCAACGGCCTGATCCTGGCGATCGGCCTCGGCCTGATCTTCACCGCCTTCCAGGCGCTGGAGTACTGGGAAGCGCCCTTCAGCTTCGGCGGCAACGTCTACGGCGGCGTGTTCTTCATGGCGACCGGCTTCCACGGCGCGCATGTGATCATCGGCACCATCTTCCTGGCGATCTGCCTGCTGCGGCTGCAGCGCGGCGATTTCACCCAGGAAAAGCACGTCGGCTTCGAAGCCGCGGCCTGGTACTGGCACTTCGTCGACGTGGTCTGGCTGTTCCTGTTCTTCGCGATCTACGTCTGGGGCAGCTGACGCCCCCAAGGGGACGCGGCGCCTCGGCGCCGGGTCCCCGGCATCCGTGATCCAAGAGCGCGCGGGATCTCTCGCGCGTTTTCCAATTCAGGGACCCGAGATCGTGACTCGCCGACTGATCTTTCCGCTGCTGATGGGCCTGCTGGGCTGCGCCATCCTTGCCGGTCTCGGCGGCTGGCAGCTGCAGCGGCTGGCCTGGAAGACCGCCATCCTCGACGACATCGACGCGCGGATCCTCGCCGCCCCGGTCGCGCTGTCGGGCATCGCAAAGCCGGACCCCGACGCCGACCGCTACCTCCCGGTCACCGTGACCGGCGCGCTGACCGGGCAGGAGCTGCACGTGCTGACCTCGGCCGACGGCCCCGGCTACCGGGTGATCGCCGCGCTCGACACCGGCGACCGCCGGATCATGGCCGATCTCGGCTACATCCCGCTCGACGCCAAATCCGCCGACCGCGCCGCGCCGCGGGTCTCGATCATCGGCAACCTGCATTGGCCGCAGGAGGTCGACGACTGGACCCCAGAGCCCGATGCCGACAACATCTGGTACGCCCGCGACGTGGCGCCGATGGCCGCGGCGCTTGGCGCCGACCCGGTGCTGGTGGTGGCGCGCGTCATCGACCCGAACCCCGGCACCATACCGCTGCCGCTTGACAGCGCCGGCGTCGCCAACGACCACCTGCAATACGCCATCACCTGGTTTTCGCTCGCGCTCGTCTGGGCGGCGATGACCGGTTTCCTGATGCTGCGCGTGATCCGCGCCGCCCCGACGCCGAAGGACTGACCCCATGCGCTACGTTTCGACCCGCGGACAGGCCCCGAGCCTGAGCTTCGAGCAGGCGATGCTGACCGGGCTTGCCCGCGACGGCGGCCTCTATGTCCCCGAGACGCTGCCGCGGTTCGACGCCGCCGAGATCGCGGCGCTTGCCGGGCTGCCCTACGAAGAGGTGGCGTTCCGGGTGATGCGGCCGTTCATCGGCGACAGCTTCACCGACGACGAGTTCCGCGGCCTGATCGACAAGGCCTACGCCAGTTTTGCCCACCCGGCGCGGGCGCCGCTGGTTCAGCTGGCGCCGAACCATTTCATGCTCGAGCTGTTCCACGGCCCGACGCTGGCCTTCAAGGACTTCGCGATGCAGCTGATCGGTCAGCTGTTCCAGGCCTCGCTGCAGCGCTCCGGCGACAGGGTCACCATCGTCGGCGCCACCAGCGGCGACACCGGCTCGGCGGCGATCGAGGCGTTCCGTGGCCTCGACAACGTCGACGTGGTGATCCTGTACCCGCACGACCGGGTCTCCGAGGTGCAGCGCCGGCAGATGACCACGCCGCGCGAATCCAACGTCCACGCGCTGGCGGTGACCGGAGATTTCGACGATTGCCAGGCCGCGCTGAAGGACATGTTCAACGACTTCGAATTCCGCGACGAGGTGCGGCTGGCCGGGGTGAATTCGATCAACTGGGGCCGGGTGCTGGCGCAGGTGGTGTATTACTTCAGCGCTGCGACCAGTCTCGGCGCGCCGCATCGCGAGATCGACTTCACCGTGCCGACCGGCAACTTCGGCGACGTCTACGCCGGCGACATCGCGCGCCGGATGGGCCTGCCGGTCGGCCGGCTGGTGGTGGCGACCAACCAGAACGACATCCTGCACCGCACCCTGACCTCGGGAGACTACCGAAAGGGCAAGGTGACGCCGACGATCAGCCCGTCGATGGACATCCAGGTCAGTTCGAACTTCGAGCGGGCGCTTTGGGACGCCTACGATCGCGACGGCGCGGCGGTGGCGCAGCTGATGACCGAGCTGAAATCCGCCGGGGGCTTCGCGATCAGCCAGGGCGCGATCGACCGGCTGCGCGACAACTTCGCCTCGGGGCGGGCCTCGGAATCCGAAACCCGCGAGACGATCCGCCAAGTGCATTACGACACCGGGGCCTTGCTGTGCCCGCATACCGCGGTCGGGGTGCAGGTCGCCGAGCAGCAGATCGGCGCCAACCCGATGGTCACGCTGGCCACCGCGCATGCCGCGAAATTCCCCGACGCGGTCGAGGCCGCGACCACGATCCGGCCGCCTCTTCCCTCGCGGATGGCGGGGCTGTATGACCGGCCGGAACGGGTGATCCGGGTCGAAAACGATCTCGCCGCCCTGCAATCCACGATCCGGGAGAAAATCGCGCGGTGAGTGTCAAGCTTCATACCCTGCCCAACGGCTTCCGCATCGCGACCGAGCGGATGCCCGGGCTGCAATCCGCCTCGATCGGCATCTGGGTGCTGGCCGGCGGCCGGCACGAGACCGAGCCGCAGAACGGTATCGCCCATTTCCTCGAACACATGGCGTTCAAGGGCACCAAGACCCGTTCGGCGCTGCAGATCGCCGAGGCGATCGAGGACGTCGGCGGCTACATCAACGCCTATACCTCGCGCGAGATGACCGCCTATTACGCCCGGGTTCTGGGCCAGGACGTCGATCTCGCGCTCGACGTGATCTCGGACATCCTGCTGAACCCGGCATTCACCCCCGAGGAAATCGAGGTCGAGCGCGGCGTGATCCTGCAGGAGATCGGCCAGGCGCTGGATACCCCCGACGACATCATCTTCGACTGGCTCCAGGAAGAGGCCTACCCAGGCCAGCCGCTGGGCCGAACGATCCTCGGCCCGGCCGAGCGGGTGGCGAGCTTCTCGCGCGCCGATCTCGCCGAGTTCACCAAATCGCATTACGGTCCCGGTCAGCTGATCCTGTCGGCGGCGGGCGATGTCGATCACGACGCGATCTGCCGTGCCGCCGAACGGCTGTTCGGCGGGTTGGCGCCGCGGGTGACCGCGCCCTTGCAGCCGCCCGCCAGGTTCGGCGGCGGCGAACGCCGGGTGATCAAGGCGCTCGAGCAGGTGCATTTCGCGATGGCGCTCGAAGGTCCCGATTACCGCGACCCGGCGATCTACACGGCGCAGATCTACGCCACCGCGATGGGCGGCGGCATGTCGTCGCGGCTGTTCCAGAAGATCCGCGAGGACCGCGGTCTCTGCTACACGATCTTCGCCCAGGCCGGGGCCTATGAGGACACCGGCATGACCACGATCTACGCCGGCACCTCGGCCGAGGAGATCGACGACCTGGCGCTGCTGACGATGGACGAGATGAAGCGCGCCGCCGACGACATGACCGAGGCCGAGGTTGCCCGCGCCCGGGCACAGATGAAGGCCGGGATGCTGATGGGGCTGGAAAGCCCGTCGAACCGGGCCGAACGGCTGGCGCGGATGCTGGCGATCTGGGGCCGGGTGCCCGGGGTTGAAGAGGCCGTGGCCAAGATCGACGCCGTGACCGTGGCCGAGGTCCGCGATTTCGCCGGTCACGCGGTGACCAAGGCCGGCAGCGCGCTGGCGCTTTACGGCCCTGCCGACAAGGCGCCGACGCTGGCGCAGCTCAAGGCAAGGCTCGCCGCCTGATGCTCGGGCAGCGGCGCAAGGTCCAGCTCGAGACCGAGCGGCTGACTTTGCGCCCGCCGGTGCATGGGGACTTCCGGGCGTGGACCGCGCTGCGCCGCGATTCGGCCGAGTTCCTGGCGCGCTGGGAGCCGACCTGGGCGCCCGATCACCTGTCGCGCCGCGCCTTCACCAACCGGGTCTACTGGGCACAGCGGTCTATCGCGCAGGGCACCGCGCTGCCGCTGTTCATGGTGCGCCGCGACGACGACATGCTGGTCGGCGCGATCACGCTCGACAACATCCGCCGCGGCCCGGCGCAGGCCGGCTCCACCGGTTACTGGATCGGCGAACCCTTCGCCCGCCAGGGCTACATGCGCGAGGCGGTGACGGCGGTGGTCCACCACGCCTTCACCGTGCTCGACCTGAGCCGGATCGAGGCCGGCTGCCTGCCTGAAAACGCGCCGTCGCGCCGGCTGCTGGAAAGCTGCGGCTACAAGTACGAGGGCGTGGCGCAGAGCTACCTGCAGATCTGCGGCCGCTGGCGCAATCACGTGCTCTACGCGAACCTGCGCAGCGACCGGCGCGGCCGCACCGACACCGGCTGAGGCCGGCATCCCCGAAGGAGACCGCGATGCTCAACCCCGCCACGCCCGCCTTCATCGACAGCCTGCGCGATCGGCTGCCCGCCGCGGTGTTCCGCGACGCCGGCCCCGAGCACCTGCGGGAGCCGCGCGGCCGCTACGAAGGCCACGGGCTGCTGCTGGCGCCCGGATCGACCGAGGAGGTCGCTCTGATCGTCAAGGCCTGCGCCGCCGCGGGGATCGGCGTGGTGCCGCATGGCGGCGGCACCGGGCTGGTCGGAGGCCAGGTGATGCAGGGCGGCGAAGCGCCGGTGATCCTGTCGCTGGCGCGGATGGACCGGATCCGCGCGGTGCACCCGTCGGAAAACGTGCTGGTCTGCGAGGCCGGGGCGATCCTGGCCCATGTCCAGGCGGCGGCGACCGAGGCCGGGCGGATGTTCCCGCTGTCGCTGGCCTCGGAAGGCTCGGCCCGGATCGGCGGCTTGCTCGCGACCAACGCTGGCGGTGTCAACGTGCTGCGCTGGGGCAACGCGCGGGCGCTGTGCCTCGGGCTCGAGCTGGTGACGGCGCAGGGCGAGATCTGGCACGGGCTGACCCGGCTCTACAAGGACAACACCGGCTACGACCTGCGCGACCTGATGATCGGCGCCGAGGGCACGCTCGGCATCATCACCGCGGCGGCGTTGAAGCTGGTGCCGGTGCCGGCGGCGTCCGGCACCGCGCTGTTCCAGGTCGGCTCGCCCGAAGCGGCGCTCGACCTGCTGGCGCTGGTGCGCGGCAGGGTCGGCGACGCGGTCACCGCGTTCGAGCTGATACACCGCCAGGGGCCGGAGTTCCTGATCGAGACCGGTCTGTCCCCACGGGTGCCGCTCGATCCGTTGCCCGAGTGGATGGTGCTGGTCGAGCTGGGGCTGCCCGAGGGGCTGTCGCCCGGCGACGCCCTGGCGTCGATCTTCGAGGCGGCGGTCGAGGCCGGGCTGAGCGCGGACGGCGTCATCGCCTCGACCGAGGCGCAAGCGCAGGCGCTGTGGGCGGTGCGCGAGACGATACCCGAGGCGAACCGGCGGATCGGCTCGATCAGCTCGCACGACATTTCGGTGCCGCTGTCGTCGGTGCCCGAATTCATCGCGCGGGGCGGCCCGGCGCTGCGGGCGCTTGCCGATCTGCGGATCAACTGCTTCGGCCATCTCGGCGACGGCAACCTGCATTACAACGTGTTTCCACCCAAGGGCCGGAATCGCGCCGAATACGAGGCGATCCGGCCGCGGATCAAGGAGCTGGTGCACGATCTGGCGCATGGCTTCGGTGGATCGGTCAGCGCCGAGCACGGTATCGGAAGGCTGAAGGTCGGCGATCTGGAGCGCTACGGCGACCCGGTGAAGCTGTCGATGATGCGCGCGATCAAGACGGCGCTCGATCCGCGCGGCATCATGAACCCGGGCGCGGTGCTGCGGCGCTGACCTT
>JBFGEI010000117.1:0-8862 GCA_041580155.1 Limimaricola sp. | reverse complement strand
TGGTCAAGCGCGGCGCCGCCGCGCTGGTCACCGACGGGGTGATCCGCGACCGCGACGGCGTGGCGGGCACCGGCCTGCCGGTTTGGTCGCGCGGCGCCGCCGCCCCGCCCTCGGTCGCCGGCCTCACCTTCGTCGGCTGGCAGGAAACCGTCGGCTGCGGCGGCGTCGCGGTGATCCCCGGCGACATCATCGTCGCCGATGGCGACGGCGCGGGGGTGATCCCGCAGGCGCTGCTCGACGACGTGGTGGCCGAGGCGGTCGAACAGGAGCGGCTCGAGGGCTGGATCATCGACGAGGTGGCGCGCGGCGAGAAGCTGCCCGGGCTGTACCCGATGAACGACGCGACCAAGGTGCGCTACGCCGCCTGGAAGGAGACCGGCAAATGAGCTTCGGCACCGACACCCGCGGCGTCTACGCCATCGCCCCGACCCCGTTCCTGCCCGGCGGCGCGCTCGACGTCGCCTCCTGCGGCGGCATGACCGAAGCCTACCTCGAGCGCGGCGTCGACGGTCTGACCATCCTCGGCATCATGGGCGAGGCGCAGAAGCTCGAACCCGAGGAAAGCCTGGCGGTGGTCCGCGAGGTCATCGAACACGCCGCCGGGCTGCCGGTAATCGTCGGGGTTTCGGCGCCGGGCTTTGCGGCGATGAAGCGGCTGGCCGGCGAGGCGATGTCGCTCGGCGCCGCCGGGGTGATGATCACCCCGCCCGCCGCGATGCGCACCGACGACCAGATCGCCGGCTACTACGGCCAGGCGGTGGCGCAGATCGGCGAAGACGTGCCCTTCGTGCTGCAGGACCACCCGACGGCCACCGGCGTGGTGATGTCGAACGCGGTGATCCGCCGGGTGGTGCAGGACCACGCCTCCTGCGTCATGCTCAAGCACGAGGACTGGCCCGGTCTCGACAAGATCAGCACGCTGCGGCGCTGGCAGGCGGATGGCGAAATGCGCGCGATATCGATCCTGTGCGGCAACGGCGCGCTGTTTCTCGACTGCGAGATGGGCCGCGGCGCCGATGGCGCGATGACCGGCTACGCCTTCCCCGAGATGCTGCGCCGGGTCGTCGACCTGGCCGCGACCGACCGGCATGCGGCGCAGGACATCTTCGACGCCCACCTGCCCTTGCTGCGCTACGAACACCAGCCGGGCGTCGGCCTCGCGGTGCGCAAGCACATCCTGGCGCTGCGCGGCTTCATCGCGCATCCCGACCTGCGGGCGCCGGGGGCCGGGCTGTCGGCCAGCGCCCGCGCCGAAGTCGATTTCCTGCTGACCCGGCTGAAGTTCCGCGACCCGGGCTGCGGCCTCTAGTCCTCGATCTCGTCGCGGCCCTTGAACCCGGTCGCGACGACGAACTTCTCGGAGCTGTCGGACCGCGACGCCGGCGGCTTCACGTTCTGCACCTTGTCGAAGCGCTTCTTCAGCAGCATCTGCATGCTGCCCTCGGCGCCGCCGGCCAGCACCTTGGCGACGAAGGTGCCGCCGGGCGACAGCACGTCGAAGGCGAAATGCGCCGCCGCCTCGCACAGCGCGATGATCCGAAGGTGGTCGGTCTGCTTGTGTCCCGACGCCGAGGCCGCCATGTCCGACAGCACGACGTCGGCCTCGCCGCCAAGCCAGTCCTTGACCTGCAGATCGGCGTCGTCCTCCATGAAATCGAGCTGGTGGATCTCGGCGCCGGCGATCGGCTCGACCTCCTGCAGGTCGACCCCGAGCACGGTGCCGATGGCCTTGCCCGACTTGGCGCCGAGCGCGTTGACCCGCGCCACCGCCACCTGGCACCAGCCGCCCGGGGCGCAGCCGAGGTCGACGACCCGGGCGCCGGGAACCAGGAAGCGGAACTTCTCGTCCAGCTCGAGGATCTTGTAGGCGGCGCGACCGCGGTAGCCCTCGGTCTTGGCGCGCTTCACGTAAGGGTCGTTGAGCTGCCGCTCGAGCCAGAGCTTGGAGCTCATCTTCCGGCCCCGCGCGGTCTTGACCTTCACCGTCAGGTCGCGCTGTCCGCGCCCCGAGGTGTTGCCCGTGCCCGCGCCGGGTTTCTTCGGTGTCTTGGCCATGCCGCGTCTCCTGATCAGGAGACACCGACTATGCCAAGGCACCGCCCCGAGGCAAGCCCGCCCGCGCAGCTACTTTGTCCTGCAACTACGCCACGGGGGTGCGGGGGTGTGTAACCCCCGCAGCGCGGCCGGCCACGCGCGGCGCAGCCACCCGGCCGCGAACAACCGCCGCCACCGGGCTGCGCGGCGTCAGGCCTTGCGGCGACGCCGGCCGCCGTCGCGGCCGCCACGGCCTTCGCCCGCTGCCGCCGGCGCCCGGTTGGCGCGGATCCACTCGGCGCCCGACGGGTCGTTGTTGGTCAGGAAGTTCGCCGCCTGGATCGCCGACATCTCGCCGCCCGGACGCATCTCGCGCGATCCGATGCCCATCAGCTGGCAGAAAGTCTCGAGATCGAGATCGTCGGGCAGGATGATCCCGGCGGCCTCCAGCTCGGCGCGCTTCTCCTCGATCTTCGCCATCGGCGTCGGCAGCGCGCAGGGATTCATGATGGCGCTCGTCATGCCGGCGCCCATCGCCATCGGCAGGAAGGCGTTGTTTATGCCGTGCCGGTTCGGCAGGCCGAAGCTGATGTTGGATGCGCCGCAGGTGGTGTTGACGCCCAACTCCTCGCGCAGGCGGCGCACCAGCGCGAAGACCTGCAGACCCGCGGTGCCCATCGCGCCGATCGGCATCACCAGCGGATCGACCACGATGTCATGCGCCGGGATGCCGAAATCGGCGGCCCGCTCGACGATCTTCTTGGCGACGGCGAAGCGCACGTCGGGGTCTTCCGAGATCCCGGTATCGTCGTTCGAGATCGCCACCACCGGCACGTTGTATTTCTTGACCAGCGGCAGCACCAGCTCGAGCCGGTCTTCCTCGCCGGTGACCGAATTCAGCAACGGCCGGCCATGCGCCGCCGCGAGGCCCGCCTCGAGCGCCGCCGGCACCGAGCTGTCGATGCACAGCGGCACGTCGACCAGCCCCTGGATCAGCTCGAGCATCTTCACCATCAGCGGCGGCTCGGTCTCGTTCGGGTTGGGGTTCGAGTTGTAGACCACGCCGGCGTTGACATCGAGCATCGTCGCGCCGCAGGCGACCTGGGCGATTGCATCCCGCTCGACGGTCGAAAAATCGCCGGCCTCGAGCTCGGCGGCAAGCTTCTTGCGGCCGGTGGGATTGATCCGTTCACCGATCACGCAGAACGGCTGATCAAAGCCGATGATCGCGGTTTTCGTTTTTGATTCAACGATCGTACGGGTCATTCTTCATCCTTGGTCTGGACCGCCGCAAGGCGTGCCCTCTGCTTTGGGCCGCCGCAAGGCGTGCCCGGTGCTTTGGACCGCTGCAAGGCGGCCCCGGTGCTTCGGGCCGCCGCAAGGCGGCCCCGGTGTCTGTCGTGCGGCGGTCTAGACCGCGATGGTCCGCGCCGCCGGCTGCGCCGCGACCCCGCCATGGGCCTGCAGCCATTCGGCGGTGGTCTTGATGCCGCCGAGCGGGAAGAAATGCGCGCTCTCGATCCCGAAACCGGGCTCCAGCTCCTTGTGCGCCGCCAGATCGGCAACGATCTCGTCCGGCGTGTAGGGCAGCAGCAGCTTGGTCACGTCCATCGCCCGTTTCTGCAACACTTTCAACGACGGGCCAACCCCGCAGGCGAGCGCGAACTTGATCAGCGTCTGCAGCTTGGCCGGGCCGGCCAGGCCGATGTGCACCGGCAGGTCGATGCCGTTGGTCTTTAGCGCCCGGGCCCAGTCGATCACCGGCGCCGCCTCGAAGCAGAACTGGGTCGCGATCGCCATCCGCGCATCGGTGCGCTCGGAAAACGCCTGCTTCCAACGCAGCGCCTCGGACACCGCGGCGTCACCGCCGTCGGGATCGATGTCGCGGTTGCCCTCGGGGTGGCCGGCGACGTGCAGGCGGGTGAATCCGGCCTTGTCGAACAGCCCGGTCTCGAGCAGCTGCATCGAGCTGTCGAATTCCCCCTGCGGCTGCGCCACGCCACCGGCGAGGATCAGCCCCTGGGTCACCCCGGCCTCGCCCTGGTAGCGGGCGATCCAGTCGGCCAGCGTGGCGCGGTCGGCGATAATCCGGGCCGGGAAATGCGGCATCACCTGGAAGCCTTCGGACGCGATCTGCGCCGCGGTCGCGACCATGTCGTCGATCGGCGTGCCGTCGATATGCGCGATGTACACCCGGGTGCCGGCCGGCAGCAGCGCGGCGAAGCTGTCGATCTTCTCGGCGGTGCGCGGCATCACCTCGATCGAGGCACCGGCGAGAAACCTCTCGACCGGCGCGGCGCTGGCGGCGGCGGTCTTGGCTTGTCTGCGGAACGGCAGCAGGGACATCAGCATCTCCTTGAGCCGGGCACGCCTCATGCGCGTCCGTTGTTGTCGATCAGCGCTTTCAGGCGCGGGGTGTCGTATTCGGTCTCGATCCGCGCCACGGTGGCGCGGGCCAACTCGTCGGGTTCGCCCTCGGCCTCGCCCAGCGACGCCTTGCGCCATTCGGCGAGATAGTCGTCGGTGCCGGCGGCGCCGGATTTCATCGCGGCCCGGTCGATCGCCTGCTCGAAGCGCTCGGCCAGCTGGATCTTGGTGCCGCGCCGGCCCTTGCCGACGATCACCTGCGCGGGAATGTCGCGCCACAGGACCAGGGTGACTTCGGGCATCGGATTTCCTTTACTTCGTGATCGCTGATACGCTGCCGCGACGTCGCGCCGGGGTCGAATATCGACACGTTGGCCGCGACATGCGACGCCGGCGGTTGTCGCAGCCGATGCGCGCCGCGGCCAGACCCGGCGACCCCCGAAATTCCGATGAAGGTCATGAGTCTCGTTGCGACTGCGGCCCGAGAAAGCTTGCGTTGGCCAAGGCGACACCCTACCCTTGGCTCAACTCGTTATTGGAGGGCGTTTTTCATGACGCCCATGCGTCCCGACGGTGCGGGCGCGTTCCCGAGGGCGGTCGAAAGCCCCGCGCCAAGCCCGGATCCCGCCACGCTCTATGCGGCGCTGGACCTTGGAACCAACAGCTGTCGGATGCTGATCGCCCAACCCAAGGGCAGTCAGTTTCACGTCGTCGACAGCTTTTCGAAGACGGTCCAGCTGGGCCTCGGGCTGGAAGCTTCCGGCCGGCTTTCGCGCGCCTCCATGAATCGCACGATCAGCGCGATCCGGATCTGTCGCCAGAAACTGTCGAAGCACGGCGTGACCCGGATGCGCCTGGTCGCGACCGAAGCCTGCCGCCGGGCCAAGAACGGCCGGGCCTTCCTGGCTCAGGTGCAGCGCGAGACCGGGCTCAGGCTCGAGGTGATCCGGCCCGAGGAAGAAGCCCGGCTGGCGGTCATCTCCTGCGCGCCGCTGGTCTCGACGCGGACCGAGCAGCTGCTGGTCGTCGACATCGGCGGCGGCTCGACCGAGCTGGTCTGGATCGATCTCACCAAGGTGCCGCGCCGCGAACGGCCGCGCGCCATCATGCGGCTGCATTCGGGGTTCCGCCAGGACCCCGGCCCGTTCGCCGCCGCCAAGGTGGTCGACTGGATCTCGGTGCCGCTTGGCGTCGCGACGCTGCGCGACCAGTTCCACGACGTCGAGGACGACGCCGCCCGCTTCGCGCTGATGAGCTGGTTCTTCGAGGAAAACCTGTCGGGCTTCGCGCCCACCGCGTCGCAGCAGGCCCGCGAGGGGTTCCAGATCATCGGCACCTCGGGCACCGTCACCACGGTCGCCGCCAGCCATCTCGGGCTGCGGCGCTACGACCGCACCAAGGTCGACGGGCTGCGGATGACCAGCGATCAGATCGACTCGGTGATCCGCGACTACCTGACGCTCGGCCCCGAGGGTCGGCGCGCCGATCCCCGGATCGGCAAGGACCGGCAGGCGCTGATCATGTCCGGCGCGGCGATCCTGCAGGCGCTGATGCGGCTGTGGCCGACCGACCGGCTGTCGGTCGCCGATCGCGGCCTGCGCGAAGGTCTTCTCTATGCCCAGATGAGCGCCGACGGCGCGCTGGAGGACGGCCCGTTCTAGCCCTGCCAGGGCGATCCGGGCGCCGCCAGCGGCGCCCGGTCCCGGTTCAGCGGTAGTACAGCGACTGGCCGTTGTGGAACACCTGCACCTTTTCCGGCACCGCGCTCATCCGCACGGTGCGGCCGCGCAGGTCGCCGTGGATGCCGGGCAGTTTGGCTATCACCGGGTCGGCGCCGTTCACCTTCTCGAAATACAGGATCGTCAGCTCGCCCAGCGACTCGGTGAAATCGACCTTGCCCTCGAAGATGTAGCCGGCGCCGGCGTCGCCGGTCTCCAGCAGATCCTCGGGCCGGACCCCGAGATTGACCTTCAGCCCCATGTCCGAGGCTTGGGTCGGCACCGCCGACACCGCGGTGCCGCCGCCGTCGAGCTTCACCGTGGTCTGCGCCCCGGTGCCGACGATCTCGCCGGGCAGCAGGTTCATCGCCGGGCTGCCGATGAACTGCGCGACGAACTCGTTCTCGGGCCGCTCGTAAAGCTCGAGCGGGGTGCCGACCTGGGCGATGCCCTTGTTGGCCAGAACCACGATCCGGCTGGCCAGGGTCATCGCCTCGACCTGGTCGTGGGTGACGTAGACCATGGTGCTGTCGGGCATCGATTCCTTGAGCTGGGCGATCTCGATACGGGTCGCGACGCGCAGCGCCGCGTCGAGGTTCGACAGCGGTTCGTCGAACAAATAGACCTTGGGGTCGCGCACGATCGAGCGGCCGATCGCGACGCGCTGCCGCTGGCCGCCCGACAGCGCCTTCGGCAACCGGTCGAGATAGGGTTCGAGCTGCAGGATCTTCGCCGCCTTGGTCACCGCGGCGTCGATCTCGGATTTCGACTTCTTGGCCAGCTTCAGCGCGAAGCTCATGTTGTCGCGCACCGTCATGTGCGGATAGAGCGCGTAGCTCTGGAACACCATGGCGATGCCGCGTTGCGCCGGCGGCACGTCGTTAACCACCTGGCCGTCGATCTCCAGCGTGCCGCCGGTGATGCTCTCGAGCCCGGCGATCATCCGCAGCAGCGTGGACTTGCCGCAGCCCGAGGGGCCGACGAAGACCACCAGCTCGCCCTTCCGGACGTTCAGGTCGATGTGCTTGAGCACCTCGACCGCGTTGCCGTAGGTCTTGCGGATGTCGGTCAGTTTCAGTTCGGCCACGGGTGCTCCCTCCCCAGATCCTTGTTCATTCGACCGGTCGCTTCAACGCCAGGCAGCACTGCCAGGGCTCGAGCTGCACCAGACCGTTTTCGGCTTTCGTCGCGCCGCCGAGATCGACGCCGATCGGCATCCAAGCACCTTCGGGCAGCGCCACGCTGGCCGGCGCATCGCCCAGGTTGAAGGCGCAGAAGATCGTCTCGTCGGGGCTGGTGCGGGTGAAGAACACCACGTCGCCCAGCGACTGCACCCCGTCGTGTTCGCCATGCGCCAGCACCGGGTGATCGCGGCGCAGCGCGATGGCGCGGCGGTAGTGGTGCAGCATCGCCCCGGGGTCCTGCTCCTGCGCCGCGACCGAGTGGTCGAGATGCGCCGGCGACACCGGCAGCCAGGGCGCGGCGTCGGAAAACCCGCCGTTGCTGTTCGACGGCTCCCAGACCATCGGCGTGCGGCAGCCGTCGCGCCCCTTGTATTCGGGCCAGAACTCGATGCCGTAGGGATCGCGCAGATCCTCGAAGGCCACCTCGGCCTCGGGCAGGCCCAGCTCTTCGCCCTGGTACAGGCAGACCGAGCCGCGCAGGCACATCAGCATCGTGGTGTAGGTCCGCGCCGCCGTCGGGCTCAGCTTCCAGCGGGTCGGGTGCCGTTCCACGTCGTGGTTGGAATAGGCCCAGCACGGCCAGGCGTCGGGCGCGGCATGCGCCAACCGGTGGAACACGTCGGCTGCGCCGGCCGCGGTCAGCCGGGTCGGCTGCAGCATCTCGAACGGGTAGCACATGTGCACCTTGTCGCCGCCCGAGGTGTATTCCGCCATGATTTCGAGACCGCGCTGCGCGTCGCCGACCTCGCCGACGGCGGCGGCGTTGTAGGGTTCGAGCTCGGCCCGGAACCGGCGCAGGAACTCGAGGTTCTCGGGCTGGTTCTTGGAATAGAGATGTTCCTGCCAGTTGTAGGGGTTCACCCCCGGCGCGATCGAATCGTTGCGCCGCTCGGGCGGCAGCGCCGGGTTGTCGCGCAGGTGCTTGTCGGCGAAGTAGAAGTTGATCACGTCGAGCCGGAAGCCATCGACGCCGCGCTTCAGCCAGAACCGCTCGACGTCGAGCGCCGCCTCCTGCACCTCGGGATTGTGGAAGTTCATGTCGGGCTGGCTGGTCAGGAAGTTGTGCAGGAAATACTGCATCCGCCGCCCGTCCCACTGCCAGGCCGAGCCGCCGAAGATCGACAGCCAGTTGTTCGGCGGCGTGCCGTCGGGCTTGGCGTCGGCCCAAACGTACCAGTCGGCCTTGGGGTTGGTGCGGTCCTGCCGGCTTTCGACGAACCAGGCGTGCGCGTCGCTGGTGTGCGACAGCACCAAGTCGATCATTACCTTCAGCCCGAGCCCGTGCGCCGTGGCGATCACCTCGTCGAAATCGGCCAGCGTGCCGAACATCGGGTCGACGTCGCAGTAGTTCGACACGTCGTAGCCGAAGTCCTTCATCGGCGAGGTGAAGAACGGGCTGATCCAGATCGCGTTGGCGCCGAGCGAGGCGATGTGCGGCAGCCGCCGCACGATGCCCTTGAGATCGCCGATACCGTCGCCGGTGCTGTCCTGGTAGCTGCGCGGGTAGATCTGGTAGATCACCGCGCCGCGCCACCAGTTGGCATCGGCGGTCTTGTCGA
>JBFGEI010000116.1:0-8869 GCA_041580155.1 Limimaricola sp. | reverse complement strand
GTGGCGCACCATGCCCGAGTTCTGCGCCAAGCATCCGCGCTACGAGTCGATGGGCCTGCGCGACCTGTGCCAGCATGTGCACAGCCTCTACGCCAAGTACGACGTGGCGATCCTTTCGACCGACATCTACCTGAGCGACCACACCCCGGCGATGAAGCCGAGCGACGCCTTCGCGCATATCGCGCAGCGCACCACGCAGCGGGTGCCGATCGACGACCTCGAGGGCCGGATCACCACCAGCCTCGTCACCCCCTACCCGCCGGGCATCCCGCTGCTGGTCCCGGGCGAGGTGTTCAACAAGAAGATCGTCGAATACCTCAAGTTCAACCGCGAGTTCGCCCGCGAATGCCCCGGCTTCGAGACCGATATCCACGGTCTGGTGCAGGAGGTCGACGACGACGGCGTGGTGCGTTACTTCGCCGATTGCGTCGCCACCTGACACTTGGGCGCGCTACGACCGGCGCCGGCAAGCCGGTCCCACGACACGAAGACACGCCGCGCGCCTTAGGGCCGCGGCGTGTCTGCGTTTTCGGCTGCCCCCGGTCGGGCCGGGGCCGCCGCGGGGCTGGTCTGCGATCCGCCGCGCTACTGCGCCGCCACCGCGGTCGGCCCGTATTTCGCCGACTTGGCCTCCTGCTCCGCCCGTTCGCCGAACCAGACGATCAGCACCGGCATGATGAACAGGTTGAGCAGCGTCGAGGTCGCGATGCCGCCGAGGATGACCACCGCCATCGGGAATTCGATCTCGTGGCCCGGGATTTCGCCGGCCCAGGCCAGCGGCATCAGCGCCGCCCCGGTGGTGATCGCGGTCATCAGGATCGGCGCCAGCCGCTCAGAGGCGGCCCGGTGCACCAGATCCGGTCCGAACCGCATCCCGTCCAGCCCCAGTTGCTGGACGTGGCTGATCAGCAGGATGGTGTTGCGCGCGGCGATGCCCAGCACCGTGATGAAGCCGACGATCGAGCCCAGAGAGAACACGCCGCCGCCAAGCCAGGCCGCCAGCACCCCGCCGCCCAGCGCCGCCGGCATCGCCACGAAGGCGACCAGCGCGTAGCGCCACGACCCGAACGCCGCGTGCAGCAGCGCGAAGATCCCGAAGGCGGCGGCGATCTCGACCCAGAGCAGCCGCGCCTGCGACGCCTTCAGCTCTTCGTATTCGCCCATCATCTGGTAGTGGTAGCCCAGCGGGAAATCGACCCCGGCGACGATCCGTTCGACGTCGGAGGCCACCGAGCCGAGATCGCGGCCCGACACGTTGGCGCCGACGTCGATCGACCGCGACAGGTTCTCGTGGGTGATGATGTTGGGCGTCGGCACCACCGCCACCGATGCGATGTCCTGCAGCGGCACCTGGCCGCCGTCGGCGGTGTCGATCAGCATGGTCTGGATGTCGGTCAGCGATTGCCGGGTCTCCGGCGTGCCCCAGACCTGCACGTCGTAGGTGCGGGCGTGGGTGTGGATGTCGCCGACCTCGATGCCCGACACGATGGTCGACACCGCGCGGCGCACGTCGCCCGGCTTCAACCCGTGCAGCGCCGCCTTCTCGAGATCGACCTCGATGTCGACGCGCGGCACTTGGGTCTGCAGCGACACGTGCAGCTCGACCAGCCCCTCGACCCCGCGCAGCGCCTCTTGCACCTTCAGCGCCTGCGCCCGGATCCCTTCGAGATCGGGTCCGAAGATCCGCACGACGATGGCTTCGCTGTCGCCGGTCAGCACCTCGCGGATCCGCTCTTTCAGATAGGTCAGCACATCGCGGTAAAGCCCGGGATAGCCGTCGACCACCTCCTGGATCCGGTCCAGGGTCTCGGTGTAATCGGCCTCGGGATCGACCGAGACCCAGTTCTCGCCGAAGTGGATCCCGACGACCTCGTCCATGTAGAGCGCCTGGCCGATATGGGCGCCGAAGTTGCGCACGCCTTCGATGTTGCGCAGCTCCTTCGAGCCCTGGATGGTGATCCGGTTCATCTCGGGCAGCGACACGCCGGGGGCCGCGACCCAATGCATCAGGAAGTCGCGCTCCTTGAACGATGGCAGCAGTTGCTGGCCCATCTGCGGCAGCACCGAAAAGCAGGCCAGCAGAAGCACCGCGCCGATCGCCACCGCCGCCACCCGCGCGCGCAGGATCAGGCTCAGGATCTTCTGGTAGCCGGCCAGCAGCGCCCGGGTCAGCGGCGATGCGGTCTCGCCCAGGTCACGCTTGCCCAGCAGCAGCAGGCTGAGCGCCGGGGTGATGGTCACCGCCACCAGCAGCGACGCGATCAGCGCCACCGCATAGGAATAGGCGAGCGGCTGGAAGAACGACCCCGACAGACCTTCGAGAAAGAACACCGGCACCACCGCGAGCACGATGATCAGCGTCGCGAAGGCGATCACCTTGCGGATTTCGAGCGAGGCCTGGAGGATCACCGCGAAGCTGGACTTGCCAAGCCCCTTGGCCTTGTTCTCGCGCAATCGCCTGACGATGTTCTCGACGTCGATGATCGCGTCGTCGACCACCGCGCCCAGCGCGATGACGAAGCCGGCCAGCACCATCGTGTTGATGGTGATGCCCTGGTAGAACAGCACCAGCATCGCGGTCAGCAGCGACACCGGAACCGCGACCACCGAGATCAGCGCGATCCGCCAGTCGAACAGGAAGAAGAACAGCACCAGCGACACCAGCACCGCCGCCACGATCATCGCCTGCGTCAGGTTGTCGATCGAGGTCTGGATGAAGGTCGCGGGGCGAAAGATCTCGGTGTCGACCTCGATGCCCTCGAGGCCGGGCGCCATCTTCGCCATCGCGTCCTCGACCTGCAGCGATACGTCGAGCGTGTTGGCCCAGGGGAACTTCTCGACGATCAGCAGCAGCCCGGGCCCGTCGTTGATCACCCCGTCGCCGATCATCGGCTGGTGGTCGATCTTCACGTCCGCGACGTCCGACAGGACCTTGTCGGTCCCGGTGATATGCACCTTGGCCAGCTGTTCGGCGGTGTTGATCGGCAGCACGTGGTGGATCGGCATGCGTCGGTCGCCCTGGTCGATGTAGCCGCCGTTGCCGACCCGCGCCCCGTCCGAGAACCGCAGCAGCCCGACGTCGAGCGCATCCGCGGCGCTGGTCATCACCTGCTCGAGCGTCACGTCGTTGTCGCCCAGCCTTTCGGGATCGACCTGCACCTGCAGCATCTCGAGCCGCTCGCCCCAGATCGCGATGTTGGCGACCCCCGGCACGCGCAGCAGCCGCTCGCGGATCTTCCAGTAGGTGGTCATCGACATGTCGATCATCGAATACTGATCCGAGGACAGGCCGATCTTCATGATCCGGCTGGTCGCCGAAAGCGGCGGCAGGATCATCGGCGGACTCGACCAGGTCGGCAGCGTCGGCGAGATGTTGTTGACCCGCTCCTGCACCAGCTGCCGCGCCAGCAGCAGGTCGGTGTCGCGGTCGAAGATCATCACGATCGACGACAGCTGCGGCGCCGAGCGCGACCGGATGATGTCGAGACCGTCGACCCCGGCCAGCCCCTGCTCGAGCGGGATCGTCACGTATTCCTCGACCTCGATCGACGACAGCCCCAGCGACGGCGTCTGGATTTCCACCAGCGGAGGCGCGAATTCCGGGAACACGTCGACCGACAGGTCGCCGGTCTTCTGCGCCCCGAAGAAGATCAGCATCACCGCGGCCGCGATCACCAGGTAGTGGAACCGCATGCTCTTCTCGATCAGGAATCTCATCATGACGGGATACCCCTCAATGCCCTGTGCCGGTCTCGGCCCCGAAGAGCTCTGCCGCGCCGAAGGTGACGATGGTGGTGCCGATGCCGGGTCCGCTGGTCAGCGCGACGTAGTCGTCCTCGATGAAGTCGACCTCGACCGGCATCCGGACGTAATAGCCGTCGCCATTCACCGCGTAGACCCAGGTGGTGCCGTCGGCCCAGTAGATCAGCGACTGGTACGGGATCGACAGGTCGACCGCGGTGCCGGGGCTGCCCTGCGGCCCCAGCACCGTCGCGGTCTCGAGCCCGATCCGCTGCTTGGCATGGTCGATCAGCTCGATCGCGTTCTGCCCGTCGGCGGTCTCGTGCATGTGCCACGGGATCGGCGCGTCCGAGATGTAGCCGCTGCTGCCGCCGCCGGCCGCCAGCGCGGCCGAGGGCATCACGAGGGCGATGCAGCCTGCAAGCCGGAGGTTACGCATGACCCAGGCCCTCCGCACTCGCCAGCGGTTCGGCCAGCCGCACCCGCCGGTCCAGCAGCACCGGCAGCACGAACACCGTGCCCAGCGCCGAGACGATCACCCCGACCAGCAGCGGCAGCACCGCAAGCAGGGTGAATTCGAAGCCGATGCCTCCGAGGAGCGCGATCGGGAACAGCGCGGCCACCGATGCGAGGTTGCCGGTGACGATCGGCCCGGTCGCGTCCTCGGGTTGCATCGCCTGCATCGCGGTGGCGTCGCGCAGCCCGACGCCGAAGGCGACGGTGACCCCGACCAGCGCCGCGGCCGACCACAGGCCGAACACGAAGCCCACCAGCGCCGCGGCGCCGGCGATCGCCAGGCCGTAGCCGACCACGATCGCGGCCCGGGTCCACGAGCCCAGCGTCGACTGCATCAACAGCACCACCATGACCAGCGCCGCCAGCGTGACCTGCCACAGCCGCAGCCCGGCGCCGTTGTCGCCCAGCACGCTGCCGCCGATGACCTCGGCGTGGTATTCCAGCGGGAAGCTGGTGTTCGCCAGCACCGCCTCGATCTCGGCCACCGTCGCGGCGTTGGCGCCGCCCGCCTCGAGCGCAATGTCGAGGAACCGCGACACCGACGCGCGGTTGATGAACGACGGCGTGTCCGCGACCCGCACCGTGGCCAGGTCTTTCAGCGGAACCTGCCCCGACGGCACGTCGATCAGCGCATTCTCGACGCTCTCGACCGAGCTGCGTTGCCCCTGCTGGCCCCAGACCACGACGTCGAACACCTTCTGGTCCTCGAACAGCGATCCGACCTCGATCCCGGCCATGATCGCCGCGACCGACCGCCGGATATCGCCCGGCTTGGTCGCGAACTGCCGCGCCTTGTCGAGATCGATCTCGATCTCGATCACCTGCTCGCTCTGCGGCAGGATCACCTGCGCCGCGCTGACGTCGTCCAGGGCGGTCAGGCTTGCCGCCAGCTCGTTGGCCTTGGCCTCGAGCTGGTCGAATTCGTGACCGTAGACCCGGACCTTGAGATCATCCTCGATCGGGTTGAGTTCGGAGCGGGCGATCTGCCGGTTCTGGTAGCTCATCGCCACCCCGTTCAGCCCGGCGCGCTGCACCAGGTCAAGCACCCGGTCCCGGGTGCGCCCGGCCGGGGCATCGGGCGCCAGCGACACCCACAAGGTGCCGGCGTTGGCGTTGAGCACCTCGTCCGAGATCTCGGCCCGGCCGACCTGCACCGCGACCGACGCGATCCGGTCGTCCTCGAGCAGCATGTCCGAGGCCGCCTTGCCCTGCGCCATCACCGCCTCGATCGAGGTGCCCGGCGGCGAGGTCCATTCGACCAGCAGGTCGCGGGTCTCGAAGCTGGGCGACCGGTCGCGTTCGCCGAAGCCGACAATCCCGATGCCGATCAGCGCCAGCAACGCCACCGCGCCAAGTGCCGCCGGTCTGGGAAGCATCCCGGCGCGCCCCGACAGCCGCTGGATCGGCCCGCTGTCGGCGTGCCGGTCCGACGGAACCTCGAGCATGGTGCACAGCGGCGGCACCACGAACAGCGACGCCGCCAGCGTCAGCCCGATGGCCATCAGCAGCGGGATCGCCATCGAACTGGCGATCACCCCGTCGATTCCGTCCAGCAGCAGCAGCGGCACCGCCATCACCGCGGCCGCGATCAGCGCCGCGTTCATCGACATCCGGCGCTGCGCGAAGCTGCGCGCGCCGGGGGCACGGAACTCGGTGCCGCGCTTGGCGGCCCAGGTCGCCGCGAAGGCGTCGCCGACGATGATCGCCGCGGCCAGACACAGCCCGGTCAGCATCACCGCGTTGATGGTCACCCCCCAGAACAGGATGATCGCCGCGGTCCCCAGCGCCACCGCCCCGGCGGTGAACGCCGTCGACAGCGCGAGCTTCCAGCTGAAGGTAAGCCCGAGCACCACGGCGGTCGCCAGGATCGCCCCGACGAGCGCCAGCGTGCGAAAGCCGGACGCGGCTTGATCCGCGATCGCCCCGGCGTTCGACAGGCTGGTGTCGATCTCGACCCCTTGCAGCCCCGGCGCCAGCCCGGTCAGCGCCTCGCTGATCCCGGCCACCACCTCCGAAGTGTCGGCCCAGGGAAACTTCTCGACCACCATGAACAGGCCGGGCTTGCCGTTGATCAGCGCGTCGCCGATCAGCGGCTGGTGCCCCTCGACCACCTCGGCGACCTGGCCCAACCGGATGTCGCTGTTGCCGGCCAGGGTCAGCGCCCCCATGTCGTCGGCCTCGGTGATCGGCAGCACGTGCTGGATCCCGAGCCGCTGGTTCGGGGTGTCGATGAACCCGCCGGTGCCCGGCGTCGAGGCCTGCAGGTAGGACAGCGGCGACACCCAGAGCGAATTGCCGGCGGTGCGTATCACGTCCTCGAGCCGGACGCTGGAGTTGGCCAGCTGCTCCGGGGTGACCAACACCTGCATCTGACGCTCGCGTTCGCCCCAGATCGAGATGTTGGCCACCCCCGGCACCCCCATCAGCCGCGGTCTGATGGTCCAGCGCGCCAGCACCGAAAGATCGATCAGCGACAGCGTCTCCGAGGTGAGGCCGAACTGCACCGCCCGCGCATCGGTCGCCACCGGCTGACGCATCAGCGGCGGCTTCGACACGTTGGGCAGCGCATGCGCGGCGGTCAGCCGCTCCTGCACCATCTGGCGCGCCACCATCAGGTCGGTGCCCGGCTCGAAATGCATCTCGATCGACGACAGCCCGGTGATCGACCGCGAGTCGATCCGCTCGAGCCAGGGGACGCCGTTCAGCATGTCCGCCTCGAGCGGCACGGTGATCATCGCCTCGACTTCCTGCGCCGAGAGACCCAGCGCCTCGGTCTGCACCTCGACGGTGGTCGGCGCGAAGTTGGGCAGCAGGTTGACCTGCGCCGTCCGGACCTGCGACAGGGCGGCCACCATGATCACGATGCAGATCACGACGACGGCCACGCGAAAGCGCAGGGCTGCTGCGTAGATTCCAGTCATGGCCGGACTCCCGATTGCTGGTATTTGACGTGGTTCGAGCGGCGCTTGGGCCGCAGCGGCCGCGGTCTACTGGCTGAATTGCTCGGCCGGTGTCGTCGCATTGTAGAAATAACCGCGCCCGTCGATCGCAAGCGCGAGGGCGCGGGCCTCGTCCATTCCGGCGGCGTCGAGCTGGATCACCTCCTGCAGGAACAGCTGCTCCTTGCTGGGGTCGTCGCCTAGGTAGCCGATCTGGACCAGCCCGACGTCCTTTGCGTAATACTTGGTCTGGAAGATGCCGTCGTCGGTTTCCTCGTCATGCTCGGCAATGATCATGACATCCGAGAACGTGCCGGCCGGAACCTCGACATCGACGCCCATCTCGATCACCTCGGCGCTGTCGGTCCAGCTGAACGGATAGGGCGCGAAGCCCTGGCTGTATTCCTCGCCATCGACCTGCGGATCGGCCTCCATCCGGATCCCGGCCTTGGCACCGGCGGGGGTATCGACCACCCAGACCCGGCCACCGACCAGTTCGACCTCGTCGTAGACCTCGCGCAGCTGCCCCAGATGCCAGACGTTTCCGTCCTTGTCCTGGGCGTGGAACGCGATTTCCTGTTCGATCATCTCGCCGTCTTCGATGTCTTCCTCGATGCTGACCAGCACCCGGACGCCGCCGACCATCTTGCTGAGGTCGGTGACGGTGTCGATGAAGCGGTGGTGGACCTCTTCGCCCTCGTCGTCGATCGTATGGCCCTCGTAGACCATCCGCTCGCCGGGCTTCTGCGGCCACCAGGGATTGGTGATGATGTGGGAATCCTCGGCGAAATTCGCCGGATCAAGCTCGAGCATGTGCGACTCCGCCATCGCGCAGACCGGCATCGAAATCGCGACGGAGAGAAATGAATTGAAAAATTTCGACATAAAAAAACGCTCCCAAAAAGGAGAGACCTGGCACGGGTCAATCTGAATAAATTAACTTCGTAGAGGCCACCATTCTGCGTGGCTTCCAACAGTGATGAGTCAGCCTGAACGGCAAATGCGTTAAAACCCAGTCAACAATAGTTAACCACAAAATCTCCTAGAAATCAACTTACCCAGCCGACGTAGACCCGTCAGGGTGGCGGCGTCGCCGATCAAATCCGGGAATATCGGAGCCAATACAAGCGGTACCGCGACCTTTCCCGGCATGGCTCATCCGCTGATCGGTGGATTGGATCGGCAACGGCACGCAAGCGGTCTGCCGCAGCCGGCGCGACGGAATCGTCGATAGGCTTTCCTGGAAATGTAATCTGCCTGAAACCTGCCGGCATTGCTTTGGCAGACCTCTCCCGACTCCCCGTCAAGGCAAGGCGTAGGCTCCGCTCGACACCTTCGGAAGCGGTGGAGTTGCAAGGGCGTCCTTGCCGGGAGAATGACGGGTCCGGTGGCCCTAGGATCGAAGCCCTGTCTCTCTGCCAATGCTTTGGCAGCGACCGCCATGTCCCGGCGTCGAGCGCGAAGCTGTCCTGACCCGCAAGAAGACCCGCAGGACCGGTCAAGGTCCTGCAGTGCCGCCGATGGCGCGCAGATGCGCCTCACCGACGCCGGCACAGCAACTTTCTGCGCGCATCGGAAGTCGGTCGACAAGGCGGCCGACCTGAGCGCGCTGCGCGCGGCGTCACATGGCCACGGGTGACCGGATCGCGTCGATCATCAGCCCACGTAATGCT
>JBFGEI010000115.1:0-8917 GCA_041580155.1 Limimaricola sp. | reverse complement strand
CGCCAGCCCGGGCAGCAGGGCCAGCAGCCCGACGGCGGCCAGCCGCAGGGCAGCATGCCCGGCGGGCCGCAGGCCGACTCGCGGCCCGGCGCCGGCAGCGACGACCCGTCGCAGCCGGGCCAGGACGGTGGCGGCGGCCCGGGATCCGAGAATGACCGTGGCAGCCTGGCCGACCGGCAGCAGGCGCTGCGCGACGAGCTGGCGCGACAGCGCGGCGCGCTGCCGCGGCTTGACGGCGAGGCGGCCGACCGCGCCCGCGCCGCACTGGACCGCGCCGAAGAGGCGATGGACGGCGCCGAACGGGCGCTGCGCGACGGCGACCTGGCCGAGGCGATCGACCGGCAGGCGGAAGCGATGGAGGCCCTGCGCGACGGGGTCCGCGATCTCGGCCGGGCGCTGGCCGACCGCGGCGAAGACGCGCCGGGCCAGGGCGAGACCGAGGGCGAAGGCACCGGCCGCACCGAACAATCGAGCCGCGACCCGCTGGGCCGGCAGCGCGGCGACACCGGCCAGCTCGGCTCGGACGAGAACATGCTGCAGGGCGGCGACCTGCAGCGTCGCGCCGAGGAGTTGCTCGATGAAATCCGCCGCCGCGCCGCCGAACAGACCCGACCCGAGGGCGAGCGGGACTACCTGAAACGGTTGCTGGACCTGTTCTGACCCGGGCAGGCGGCGCCTCGACGCCCCTGCCCCGCAGCGGTTGCGCCGTCGTCAGCGGTCAGGCTCGCGCGCCGAACCCTCTCAGGACAGCTTTGCCAACAGCGCCTGCAGCCGCAGGTCGAGCCAGAGCCGACCGCCGTCCACCGCATCGACATAGCCGTCGAGCGGGCGCTCGGCGAAGGGCAGCACCGAGGTGATCCGCGGCGCGTGCGCGTAAAGCAGCGTGGCGATCGCCGCGACCAGCAGCACCGAGCCGAAGCCCAGCCGGAAGCCGCGGCGCTGCGCCTCTTCCTCGTAAAGCGACCGACCGCCCGACTCGGTGCTGCGATCGGCGGTCGAGCGCAGCGTCGAGTTGATTTCCTCGATGTCCGGCAACAGGTTGCGCCGCGCGCCCGGGGCCACCGCCGCCGGGCCGAAGCCGTCGTCCTCCGGCGCATCGTCCTCGTCCGACAGCTCGGGCAGCGCCCTGCCCCGCGCGCCATGCGGCGCCGCGTCCGGGGTTCTGGCGGTCTCGTGGTCGGCGTAGGCCCAATGCGGCTCGGGCGCGGTTTCCGGGTCGGTCGCGGCGGTCGCATCGGGCCAGTCCGAAGTCTCGATCAGCTCGGGCTCGATGTCGGGCAGCGGCTCGGTCCAGGGGGCCGGGCGCGGCACGGCATCGGCGGCCGGTTCGAGACTGGTATCGGGCGCGGCCTGGCTGGCGTCGGGCGCGATCTCGGAGGCCATCGCGACCTGTGGCTCGATCAGCACGTCGTCGCGCGGCTCGGGCACCTGCTCGGTATCGGTGTCGGTGTCGGTGTCGATCTCCGCCCAGGCTTCGGCTTCGGCTTCAGCTTCAGCTTCGGCCTCAGCCTCGGCGTCGAAGTCGGCTTCGTCTTCGTCTTCGTCTTCGGCGTCGGTTTCACCTTCGAAGCCGAGCTCGGACTCCGCATCGATCCCGGTATCGAAATCGCTGTCGATGTCGTTCGGCGCGGGCGACCCGAGCGAACCGGCGCTCGCGGGGTCATCCTCCGGGTCGGCGGCGTCGGGCAGCATGAACCCGTCGTCCTCGTCCGGCCCCGACCGCGGGATGTCGCGCAGCTCGGGCCCGGGCTGCGCGGTCTCGGCGGCAGCCGGTTGCGGCTTGCCGGTCTCGGTCTTGCGGCGGGCCTCCTCGAGTTCGGCCTCGGCCCGCAGGATGTCGGCGATCTCGGGGGTGATGGTGCTGCGCGGCTTGGCCGGCCGCGACGGCGGCGCCGAGGGGATCTCGCCGGCGCGGGTCGCCGAGGCGGCCGGGATCTCGAACCAGGTATG
Source organism: Limimaricola sp. (assembly GCA_041580155.1). Taxonomy (GTDB): domain Bacteria; phylum Pseudomonadota; class Alphaproteobacteria; order Rhodobacterales; family Rhodobacteraceae; genus Limimaricola. The sequence continues at coordinate 6,967 of JBFGEI010000115.1, read as the reverse complement.
ACCGCAATCGGAGCATTGCACATCGCGGCCCGCGGCTTCGATCGCGCCGTCCGCCACTTCGTACTGCGCCCCGCACTTCGGGCAGATCAACCTCATAAACCGTGTCCCAGAGCCCTGATCGCGCTGGCTTGCGCGGCCTTCGTGTCCTTGCAACCTAGCGACTAGTCATGGGTCCGCCAAGGATAGACCGTGCTGCCGGTCGATTCCACTGACGCCGTTGCGCCATGGTTGCACCGGCGATGCCGGGCGCCGGCGCCGGTGCGATTGAATCGCCCCCGGGGTTCCGGCAGAAGGGAGCCAGGACAGGGGATTGCCGGTGATCGAACTTCAGAATGTAGCCTACAGCTATGGCGGCGCAGAGCTGTTCTCGGAGCTGTCGCTAAGCCTTGCGCCGGGGTCGTTCCACTTCCTCACCGGCCCGTCCGGCGCCGGCAAGACCACGCTGCTCAAGCTGTGCTACGGCGAGCTGACCCCGACCTCGGGCGAGGTGACGCTGTTCGGCGACAGCTCGCGCGGGATGGCGCGCGACGCGATGGCGATGACCCGGCGCCGGATCGGCGTGGTGCACCAGGACTGCCAGTTTCTCGACCACCTGCCCTTGTCGGAAAACGTGGCGCTGCCGCTGACCGTCGCCGGCCGCGGCGCCGAGGCCGCCGCCTACCTGCCCGACCTGCTGAGCTGGGTCGGGCTGTCGTCGCATGCCAAGCGCTGCCCGCCGCAGCTGTCGGGCGGCGAACGCCAGCGCGCCGCGCTGGCCCGCGCGGTGATCATGTCGCCCGACGTGATCATCGCCGACGAACCCACCGGCAACATCGACTGGGAAATGTCGCAGCGCCTGGTGGCGCTGCTGGTCGAGCTGAACCGGATGGGCAAGGCGGTGCTGATCGCAACGCATGACCTGAACCTGATCCGCGCCGCCAAGGCGCAGGTCGCGGCGCGGGTGCTGCGGCTGAAGGACCGGCAGCTGATGGTCGCGGGGTCCGGGCTGTGAGCCGGCTGGCCAAGCTGCTGTCGCTGATCGCCGGGGACGCGCAGGCCGACCGGGCCGTGCCGCCGACCGGCTTTACCGCCTGGCTGACGATCTTCACCGCCGGCGCGATGGCGTTCCTCACGGTGTTCGCGCTGGCGCTGTCGCTGGCCACCGGCCGGCTTGCCGACCGCTGGTCGGCCGAGCTTGCGCGCACCTCGACGCTGCGGATCTCGGCCCCGGCCGACCAGATGCCGGCGCAGACCGCCGCCGCCGTCGAGGTGCTGCGCACCACGCCGGGCGTCGCCAGCGCCCGGCCGCTGACCGGCGACGAACAGCGGGCGCTGCTGGCGCCGTGGTTCGGCCCTGACCTGCCGCTCGACACCTTGCCGATCCCGCAGCTGATCGAGATCGTCGAGGCCGGCGACGGTTACGACGCCACCGGGCTGCGCGCCCGGTTGCAGGCCGATGTGCCGGGGGCGGTGCTCGACGATCACACCCGCTGGCGGGCACCGCTGATCGCCGCCGCCGAGCGGCTGCGCGGCCTGGGCTGGATCGCCATTGCGTTGATCGGCGCCTCGACCGCGGCGATGATCACCCTGGCGGCGCAGGCGGCGCTGTCGGCCAATGCCCAGGTGATTCGGGTGCTGCGGCTGGTCGGCGCGCGCGACGTCTACATCGCCCGCGCCTTCGTGCGGCGCTTCACCCTGCGTGCGCTGGCCGGCGCCACGGCCGGCACCCTGGCCGCGGCGCTGACGTTGCTGCTGCTGCCCGGCGCCGGCGCCGAGCCTGCCGGCGGCGGCTTCCTGACCGGCATCGGCCTGTCGGGCGCCGAATGGCTCTGGCTGGTGCTGATCCCGCCGCTGGCCGCCACGGTCGCCTTCGCGGCGACCCGCGCCGCGGCGCTGCGCCGGCTGGAAAAGCAATCGTGACCGGCGCGCTGGCGCATGGCTGGCGCTGGCTGCGGTCGCTGGTGTTCAGCGGGCTGATCTACGCGCTGATGATCCCGGTCGGGCTGTTCTACCTGCCTTGGGCGCTCTGGCACCGCGACGGCGCCGTGGCGGCGGCGCATCGCTGGTGCGTGATCGTGATGTGGCTGGCGCGGGTGATGCTCGGGCTGCGCTGCGAAGTCCGCGGCACGCCGCCGACCGACGCGGTGATGATCGCGGCCAAGCACCAGTCGTTTCTCGACATCATCATGATCTACGCGGCGGTGCCGCGCGGCAAGTTCATCATGAAGAAAGAGCTGATCTACGCGCCGATCCTCGGCCAGATCGCGCTGCGGGTCGGCTGCGTACCGGTGGACCGCGGCCAGCGCGGCGCCGCGGTCAAGAAAATGGCGGCCGACGTGCTGGCCGGGCGGGCCGATCCGGGCCAGCTGATCATCTATCCGCAGGGCACCCGCGTGGCGCCGGGTGTCGCCGCCCCCTACAAGGTCGGCTCCGCCGTCCTATATCGCGAGCTTGGTCAGGACTGCGTGCCGGTGGCGTGCAATGTCGGCGTGTTCTGGCCGCGCCGCGGCGTGCTGCGAAAGCCCGGTCTCGCGGTGGTTGAGTTTCTCGACCCGATTCCGGCCGGGCTGTCGTCACAGCAGTTCATGGCCCGGCTCGAGCAGGAAGTCGAAACCCGCTCCACGGCGCTGATGGCCGAGGCGGGGTTCCCCGTGGCCGCGAAAGAGCGTGATGCGCATCATTGACGATATCGCCGGGCTGGACGCGCTGTATGGCGCCGCCTCGGACACCGCGAAGACCAAGGTCCGGGACCGGCTGACGCCGCTGTACCGCGACTGGATCGCCGCGTCGCGCTTCGCGATCCTGTCGACCGTCGGCCCCGAGGGCACCGACGCCAGCCCGCGCGGCGACGACGGCCCGGTGGTGCGGATCGCCGGTGACCGCACCCTGCTGCTGCCCGACTGGCGCGGCAACAACCGGCTTGATTCGCTGCGCAACATCGTCCGCGACGGCCGGATCAGCCTGATGTTCCTGATCCCCGGATCGACCAATGTGGTGCGGGTCAACGGCCGCGCCGTGCTGACCGACGACCCGGCGATGCTGGACGATTTCGCGTATCAGGGAAAGCTGCCGCGCAGCATCGTCGTGGTGACGCTTCACGAGGTCTACGTGCAATGCGCCCGGGCGCTGATCCGGTCACGGCTCTGGACCGCCGGCGACGAAAGCCCGGCGCTGCCCAGCGTCGGAGCGCTGCTGGCCGAGGCGCGCGACGGCTTCAACGGCGACGCCTATGACGCCGAATGGCCCGAGCGGGCCAAGGTCAGCATGTATTGAGCGCGGCCGCCGGCGCGGCGGCCTTGCGGTGCGGGCGACCGCCGGCCCGGCGGCCGCGCCGGGTCAGGCGGCGAGACCCTTGGAGCCGAGATCGAGGTATTTCTTGCGGCGGTCGGCGCGCAGCGCCTTGCCGTCCAGGTCCTTCATCTCCTCGAGCATCGACAGGATCTCGCGGCCGACCGCGGCGATCGCCGCCTTGCCGTCGCGATGCGCGCCGCCAAGCGGCTCGCGCACGATCCGGTCGCAAACCCCGAGCTCGCGCAGGTTCTGCGCCGTCAGCCGCAGCGCCTCGGCGGCTTCGCGCATCTTCTCTGCATCCTTCCACCGGATCGAGGCGCAGCCTTCGGGCGAGATCACCGAGTAGATCGAATGCTCCAGCATCGCGACCCGGTTGGCGGTGGCGAAGGCCACCGCGCCGCCCGAACCGCCCTCGCCGATGATCACCGACACCAGCGGCACGGTGAGCTGCAGGCATTTCTCGGTCGACCGGGCGATCGCCTCGGACTGGCCGCGCTCCTCGGCGCCCTTGCCGGGATAGGCGCCTGGGGTGTCGACCAGCGTCACCACCGGCAGGCCGAAGCGTTCGGCGATGTCCATCAGCCGGATCGCCTTGCGGTAGCCCTCGGGCCGGGCCATGCCGAAGTTGCGCTCGATCCGGCTCTTGGTGTCGTGGCCCTTCTCGTGGCCGATCACCATCACCGGACGGCCCTCGATCCGCGCCAGCCCACCCATCACCGAATGGTCGTCGGCGAAGTTCCGATCGCCCGCCAGCGGCGTGTATTCGGTGAACAGCTGTTCGATGTAATCCTTGCAATGCGGACGCTCGGGGTGGCGCGCGACCTGGCATTTGCGCCAGGGATCGAGGTTGCCGTAAAGCTGGGCCAACATGTCGTGGCCCTTCTTGTCGAGCGCGACGGCCTCTTTCTCGACGTCCATTTCGGGGCTGCGCCGCGCCAGCGCGCGCAGCTCTTCCGCCTTGCCTTCGATCTCGGCGAGAGGCTTCTCGAATTCGAGGTAGATGGTCATCGGCGCGGCCCTTCGGTTGCTCGTGTCGCTATATGACGTTTCGCCGCGCGCCATGCAACTCGCGGCGGGGCCGATCGCCGCGACGGCCGGCGCTTGACCCCGCGGCGCGGCGGGTCAGACTAAGGGTGACAGCCGAAGGACGCCCCGATGAGCGACAACCGCATCGCCACCACCGCAGAAGCCGAAGAGGCGCAGGTGCTGCCCTGCCTGCGCGAGGTCCACGCCGACGCCCGCCGCGGCCCGGCGCAGCAGGAGCTGCCGCCGGCGCTGCGTAGCCCGGCGCAGAACAAGAGCCCGGCGCGCTGGGCCTACGAGCGGATGATCCACTACATCCAGCGCTTCGAGGAGCAGCTCGACGCCGACCACGAGGTCGCGATGGCGATGACCGGCGGCCATTCCGGGGTGCTGCGGGTGCAGGGCATGGGATATTTCGACCCGGACATGGTCACCTTCTACGGCATCGACCCGAGCGGCGCGAAAACCCAGCTGATCCAGCACGTCACCCAGCTGTCGGTGCTGCTGCGGGCGGTGCCGCGCCACGGCGACGCGGAAAAACCCTACAGGATCGGCTTCCGGCTGGCGCGCGAACTGGATGCCGAAACCGGCGCGCCCGACGCCGACCAAGGGCCGGATGGCAGCGCCGCACCGGCCGCCGGCGCGGGACCCGATGCCACAGCCGCGAAGGCGTGACAGCGGTTCCGAATTCGGATAATCCCGGCGCCAACCGCAAGCTTCAGGAGGCCCAGATGGCCGATCATCACCACATTCCCGGCTCGATGGACATCAGCGAGCATGAGAAAACCTACAACGGCTTCGTGAAGCTGACGACCCGCTCCGCCATCGCGATCGTGGTCGGGCTGATCCTGCTCGCCCTGGTCAACGCCTGAGTCGCAGCGCCCGATGCAGCGCCGCCTGTTCGTCCTTGCCGCGCCGCTGGCCCTAGCGGGCTGCGCCGGAGAATCGATCCGGGCCAGCGACGACGCGGTGTCCAAGGCGCTGTACCGCGCCGACGCGCCGCCGTCGTTGACGCTGTTCACCGTCAAGAACGTCGGCACCGAGAACGGCGCCCATACCGGGCTGATGATCAACGCCAGCCAGCGGGTGATCTTCGACCCCGCCGGCAGCTACGGCCACCCGTCGATCCCAGAGCGCGACGACGTGCTGTTCGGCATCACGCCGCAGGTCGAGACCTCCTACACCTCGTATCACGCACGGGCGTCGTATTTCGTGGTGGTGCAGCAGAAGCTGGTTCCGGCCGAGGTCGCCGAACGGGCGCTGCAGCTGGCGCTGAGCAACGGCCCGGTCGCCAAGGCGAACTGCACCCGCGCCACCGCCAGGCTGCTGAAACAGCTTCCCGGCTTCGACGGCATCGGCACCACCTGGTTTCCCGACAACCTGATGAAGCAGTTCGCCACCCTGCCCGGCGTGGCCACGGTCGAGCACAACGAGAACGACAGCGACAGCCTGGTGAAGGCACGCCAAAAGGTCGACGCGACGCTCAGCTCGCCAGCAGCGCGCTGAGCCCGATCACCGTGTAGAGCACCCCGGCCCCGGCGGCCATCGCCGCCAGCACGTTGCGCGTCGCCAGCCCGATCGCCAGCACCGCGATCGCCGCCAGCCCGCGCGCCAGATCCGGCTCGCCGCCGGTCGCGGCGGGCCACAGCACCGCCGGCGCCACCAGCCCCGGCAATACCGCGACCGCGGTGTAGCGCAGGTGGCGCAACGCCCAGTCCGGCATCCGCCGCGATCCGATCAGCCCGAGGAACGAGAACCGGATCAGGTAGGTGCCGATGCCGAGCACCGCGATGACGATCCAGATCGTCGCGTCGTCGATCGGCCCGGTCATGCGCTGCGCCTTTGCATCATCAGCTCGACCTGGGCGCCGGTGATCATCGCCGCCAGCGCCGCGACCAGAACCCCGAGGTTGTAGGGCATGAACGACAGCCCCAGCGCCAGCACGATCGACACCGCCGCCGCCGACAGATGCGCCACGGTCCGCAGCATCGGCGCGATCAGCGCCAGGAATGTGATCGGCACCGCGAAATCCAGCGCCAGCCAGCCCGGGATCGCCGAGCCAAGCAGCGCTCCTGCGACGGTGCAGACGTACCACAGCGGGCAGACCGGCAGCACCGCGCCGAAGAAATACGCCAGCTTCTGCGACAGGCCCCAGCCCGGGTTCAACTCGAACCGGGCGATCGCGCAGGCGTAGGTCTGGTCGACCAGGAAATAGGCGACCAGCGCCCGCTGCCACAGCGGCGCGGCCCCCAGATGCGGGGTCAGCGACGCCGAATACATCGCCATCCGCAGGTTCACCGCCAGCGCCGTCGCCAGCACGATCAGCAGCGGCGCCTGTTCGGTCATCAGCTGAAGCGCGGTGAACTGCGCCGCGCCGGCGATCACCACCACCGAAAACGCCAGCGCCTGCGTCACGTCGAGCCCGGCTTCGCGCGACACGACGCCGAACAGCAGCGCGAAGGGGATGACCACCAGCAGGAAAGGCGACCCGTCACGGATCCCGAGCCGAAAGGCGTTAGGTGCGATGGAAACGGTCATGCAATGCTCTGGAAGGACTACCCGCACAGGGCTATCTGGCAGTCAGGAGAATGACAAGCGGAGCCGGGATGACCGATCAGATGCAGGCGCCGTTGGGCGTGATCCTCGCCGGCGGGCTGTCGGCCCGGATGGGCGG
>JBFGEI010000114.1:0-8922 GCA_041580155.1 Limimaricola sp. | reverse complement strand
GGTCCTCGACCGCGACCCCGTCGCGACCGCTGCGGATCGCGGCATGCGCCACCATCAGGATGAACACCAGCACCGCCGGCAGCAGGTCGATGGCGATGGCGCCGGCCCAGCTCGGGGCGAAGTTCCCGGCATAGAGGATCACCGCATCGGCGGTCGAGATCGGCGTGTAGACGGTCTCGGCCGGCGGCTGCATCGCGATCACCGTCTCGGCGGCGCGCCGCAGGGTCTCGGCCCGCTGGCCGAGCACCGCCAGGACCGAATCGATCGTTGCCTGCTGGCCGGACCGTGTCACGTCGGTGCCGCCGTCAAGCTGCGGCAGCACCACCGAGGCCGACAGGTCCTGGGCCGCGCGCACCACCAGCGGCGCCACCGACAGCTGGCGCAGGGTGGTGATGGTGTTGGCCAGCCGCACGGTTTCCTCGGAGAACTCCACCGAGCGCGATTCGACCGGGCCCGGCGCCACGGTAAGAGCGCGCATCCGGCTGAGGATCTGGTTGCCGTCCGAAAACGCCGCGTCGAGCAGCGGCTGCTGGCTCTCGATCTGCGCCTCCAGCCCGGCCAGCTCGTCGGACTTCTGCCGCAGCAGCCGGAACACGGCGCCGCGGCCAGCGATGCCCGACAGCCCGCCCGAGGCTTCCTGTTCGCCGAGATCCTCGAAGCTCGAGCGGACCCGGGCGACATCGCGTCCGAGGCTCTGCGCCGAGACCGCGATGGTGTTGGCGCGCTCCAGCGCCGACTGGTAGTTCTGCACCGTGGTGGCGAGGTGCTGCTCGACCGCGGCGGCGCCGGCCAGCGCGGCGGCGTTGAGCCAGGACGACATCGCGATGATCGCCAGCGAGCCGAGCGCCATCGAGGCGAGCAGGCCGAAGCGCGAGGCCATCGACCGCATCGCCGGCAGCAGCCGCATCATGTAGGACCAGAACACGAAGATCGCGGTCGAGACCGCGATCGAATAGGCCAGCGCCGCGAAAACAGACAGTGCGCCAGTGTCGTCGAGCAACGACGACACGCCAAGGTAGGTATAGATACCCGAGGCCACCGAGAGCACCGCCAAGGCGGCGCCGGTAAAGCTGTCGAGCCAGCCCAGATGCGCCTCGATCTCGCGTGAATGGCGCAGCGCCTGCGCCTCGGCCCGGCTGGTCTGCCTGTCGTCATCCATGCGCGTCCTCCTGCTGGCACTGCTGAAGGTAAGAGACGCCGCGCCGATTGCGAGGGGAAACCGGCCTCGGGGGGCATCGAGCCCCCGCTCGGCCGGGCTGCCGCGGCGCCCGGGCCGGGTGGTCGGCCCATGCCTCGGCCGACATCGCGGCTGGCTGGCCGCGAAGGCGCGCCGCCCCCGTTACTTTGTTCCCGAAATACGCAAATCCCGCGGCTTGCACCCGTGCCGGCGCTAGAATTCGCGCGGCCCGTCCTGCTGCCAGGGCTTGATCAGATTGCCGAACCGGGTGAACCGGCCCTCGAAGCTCAGGTCGACCGAGCCGATCGGACCATGGCGCTGCTTGCCGATGATCACCTCGGCCTTGCCGTGCAACCGCTCCATCTCGTCCTGCCAGACCGCCATCTTGTCCATTTCGTGGTCGCCGGGCTTCTCGCGCTCCTTGTAGTATTCTTCGCGGAACACGAACATCACCACGTCGGCGTCCTGCTCGATCGAGCCGGATTCGCGCAGGTCCGACAGCTGCGGCCGCTTGTCTTCGCGGTTCTCGACCTGGCGCGACAGCTGCGACAGCGCCACCACCGGCACGTCCAGCTCCTTGGCGATGGCCTTGAGCCCCTGGGTGATCTCCGACACCTCGTTGACCCGGTTCTCGCCCTTGCCGGTGCCCTTCACCAGCTGCAGGTAGTCGACGAACAGCGCGTCGAGCCCGTGGGTCCGCTTCAGCCGCCGGGCCCGCGCCGCGAGCTGGCTGATCGGCAGCGCCGGCGTGTCGTCGATGTAGAGCGGGCAGCTTTCCAGCTGCTTGGCGGCGTCGACGAAACGGCGGAATTCGGCCTCGGTCATGTCGCCGCGGCGGATCTGTTCGCTGGGCACCTCGGAGGCCTCGGACAGGATCCGCGCCGCCAGCTGCTCGGCCGACATCTCGAGGCTGTAGAAGCCGACGACGCCGCCGTTGATCGCGCCCTCGGTGCCGTCATGGGTGATGCCGCGCTTGTAGGCCTTGGCGATGTTGAAGGCGATGTTGGTCGCCAGCGAGGTCTTGCCCATCGACGGACGGCCGGCGAGGATCAGCAGGTCCGAGCGGTGCAAGCCGCCGAGCTTCTTGTCGAGATCGGTCAGGCCGGTCGAAACGCCGGCCAGCCCGCCGTCGCGCTGGTAGGCGGCATTCGCCACCTTCACCGCGTCGGTCACGGCGCGCAGGAACGACTGGAAGCCGGATTCCGAGGTACCCTGTTCCGCCAGCTTGTAGAGCGCCTGCTCGGCCTCGACGATCTGTTCCTTCGGCTCCGAGGCGACGTCGACCTTGCCGGCCTTGGCGACGATGTCGCGCCCCAGCCGCATCAGCTCGCGGCGGATCGCCAGGTCGTAGATCATCTGGGCGTAATCGCGCGCCGCGAAGCCCGAGATCGCCGCCCCGGCGAGCCGCGCCAGGTAGGCCGGGCCGCCCAGCTCCTTCAGCCCCTCGTCATCCTCGAGAAAGGTCTTCAGCGTCACCGGCGAGGCCAGCGCGTTCTTCGAGATCCGCTGCGCCGCCACGTCGTAGATCCGCGCGTGAACCGGGTCGTAGAAATGATCCTTCGAGATGATCGCCGCGATCCGGTCGAAGATGTCGTTGTTGGTCAGGATCGCGCCGAGCAGCTGCTGCTCGGCCTCGATCGAATGCGGCATCTGATCGGTCTTGGCCTCTTCGACGCCACCCGGACGGAAAGTCGTGATCTCGTTCATGCCTGCACCCCTTGGCCCGGCCTGCGCCAGGTCCGCTGTCCACCACGTCGCCTGCCCGCGACGCGTGCCCCGCTGATAACGAGCGGCGGGGCAGGGACGCAACTTGTATAAGCCTGTGGATGGATTGTGGAGAAGCCACGCCCTGCCACATCTTGGCGTAGCGGGGCGGGTCAGGTCAACATCTGGTTGCCGTAGCGGCAGTCATGGCGGCGGAGTGTCGCCCGCCGGCCACCGGTCAGCCCTGCGCGGCCTGCCATGTCGCCGGGCTGCGCAGGTAGCGTTCGACCTCGTCCAGCGTCGCGTCGTCGAAGGCGCCGCCGGCGCGGGCCTCGGCCAGAACGTCCCACCAGGTGCACAGGTGGATCAACCCGACGCCGTGTTCGGCCAGCCGCTCGGTGACGCCCTCGAAGATGCCGTAGTAGAAGATCACCGCGGTCCAGGCACAGCTGGCGCCGGTGTCCCGGATCGCCTCGACGAAGCTGATCTTGGACCCGCCGTCGGTGGTCAGATCCTCGACCAGCAGCACCCGTTGGCCGTCGTGCATCGCGCCCTCGATCCGGGCGTTCTTGCCGTAGCCTTTCGGCTTCTTGCGCACGTAGGTCATCGGCAGCGCCATCCGCTCGGCGACCAGCGCGGCGAAGGGAATGCCCGCGGTTTCACCGCCGGCGATGTTGTCGAACGCCTCGAAACCGGCCTCGCGCATCGTGGTGACCGCGAGGAAATCCATCACCGTCGCCCGGATTCGCGGGAACGAGATCAGCCGCCGGCAATCGACATAGGTCGGGGCCTTCTTGCCGCTGGCATGGGTGAAGGGCGTCTCGGCGTTGAACTGCACCGCGCCGATCTCGAGCAGCATCCGCGCGGTCAGCCGGGCGATCTCGTCCTTCGGGGGGTAGCAGCTGGGGATCATCGGCAGGGTCTCTTCATCTTGCAGGGAAAACGCGGGCGCCGCCCGGGATCAGGTCTCGACCCGCCAGTGCAGCGGGAAACCGGGGTCGAACAGGGTCAGCGGGCCGTCCTCGGTCGCGATCGAGGCCGGGTAGGCGACCGGGTCGCCGCGCACCAGCGTCAAAGTGCCGTCGTTCGGCGGCAGCCGGTAGAACCGCGGCCCGTTCAGCGACACGAAATCCTCGAGCGTCGACAGCTTGCCGGCGGCTTCGAACACCTCGGCCAAGCACGACAGCGTGTTGGGCGCCGAGAACACGCCGGCGCAGCCGCAGGGCTGCAGCTTGGCGGCGTCGAGATGCGGCGCGCTGTCGGTGCCGAGAAAGAACCGCGGATCGCCCGACACCGCGGCCTGCACCAGCGCGACGCGGTGGCGTTCGCGCTTGGCCACCGGCAGGCAGTAGTAATGCGGCCGGATGCCGCCGGCGAGGATGTGGTTACGGTTGATGATCAGGTGATGCGTGGTGATCGTCGCCGCGAGGTTCTTCGGGCTGTCGCGCACGTAATCCACCGCGTCGGCGGTGGTGACGTGCTCCATCACGATGCGCAGGTCCGGGGTCTTCTTGCGGATCGGCTTCAGCACCTTGTCGATGAACACCGCCTCGCGGTCGAAGATGTCGACATGGCTGTCGGTGACCTCGCCGTGCACGCACAGCGGCATGCCGATCTCGGCCATGGTCTCGAACACCGGGCGCACCTTGTCGAAATCGCGCACGCCCGAGGCCGAGTTGGTGGTGGCGCCGGCCGGGTACAGCTTGACGGCGGTCGCGATGCCCTCGGCATGGGCGCGTCGCACCTCGGCCGGGTCGGTGTCCTCGGTCAGGTAGAGCGTCATCAGCGGCTCGAACCGGCTGCCCTCGGGCAGGGCCGCCCGGATCCGGTCGCGGTAGGCCTCGGCCTGGGCGGCGGTGGCCACCGGTGGCACAAGATTGGGCATGATGATTGCGCGGTCGAAATGCCGTGCCGATTCAGGCGCCACGGCCCGAAGCATGGCGCCGTCGCGCAGGTGGAGATGCCAATCGTCGGGTCTGCGGATCTTGAGCCGCCCGGGGGTCGCGTCTTTCATGCGAAATGCCTTACACGCGCCGGCGCGCCCTGACCATAGGGTTGCGCCGGCCGCGGCGCCGGCATCAGCCGGCGTGCGACACTGCGCCGGGATCAACCGGCGCGTTGCACCGAGCCGGGGTCAGCCGGCGCGCGGCACCGGGCCGGGATCAACCGGCGCGCGGCACCGTGCCGGCGGCCGCTTCCGCGTCGGCGCCCGGCAGCCGTACGCCGCGCGCGCGCAACTCCTCGAGCTTGCGGGCGAAGAACGGCGCGTCGGCGCTGCCCAGCCCGAACCGGCAGAGCCGGGCGGCAAGCAGGTCGCGATTGCCGGCCTCGAGCCGTTTCAGAAGGCTGCGCAGATAGGGCAGGTTGTCGCGCCGCGCCCGCCACAGCTTGGCGAAGCCCCGCGTGTCGAGCCGATCGTCCATCACCGCCTCGATCAGCGGCGCGGTGATCTGCATCATGTCGAACAGCTTTTCGACCCGCGCCCCGGCATGCGGGCAGCGCAGACGGGTGACGTTGGGCCGCGCGAACAACGACGCGTGCACCGCGTCGGTGGCCTGCAGCGGATCGTGGATCACGAAGGCCCGGCGCGCCGCCTCGACCATGTCGGGCGCGTAGCCGTAGCGGCTGCTGAAATCGAGCCGCCGCTGCGCCATGTAGCGCCGGTCCCAGCTGGCGACCGCCGGATCGAGCGTCGCGACCGGCCGCAGCACCAGCACCCGGGCGCCGGGGGCGGCCACCGAATAGCTGGCCGCGGCATGACCGCCGGCGTGATGGCCGAAGAACATCACCCGGTCGAAATCCTCTAGAAATCCTTCATCGATCAGCCGGTCGAAATAGCGCCAGACCTGCGGCGCGCGGAACCAGCCGTCGTCGTCCGAGATCAGCGCCAGCAGCGACCAGCCGTGCCTTGTCACCATGTCGAAGCCGCGCGGCAGCGCGCCGGGCAGCTTGGCGATCTCGTCGCGGGTCTCGAAGGTCACCAGCAGCCGCGGCCCGGCGTCGATGAACAGCGCGGTCTCCTGCGGGCCGAGCCGTTCGTAATACCCGTGCTCTTCCCCGAGCGAATCGAGCTTGGCGTGCCAGGCATCGGCGGGCAGCTCGGTGAGGTCGATCTGCAGATCGAGTTTGGTATCGCTCATAGGTGTCTCCGTCGAACGTCGGTGCGGTAGGGGCAGGGCAACGGCCTGCCTTCTTCTGCGTCGCACCTTGATGCTAGCAGACTGTCCGTCGCCAATGCGGCGGAAATTGGCAAGGCCGGTGCTCTTTTTCCGCCGTGCCGGTCCGCGGAACCCCGCCGGCGCGGTTTCTTGCCGACCGGTCGCGGTCCTTGTTTTTCTGGGGTTCGGGCGCGCGGCGCGGCGCTGTCGCGGGCCGGCGACGCAGCGATATTGAATAGCACGCGGTTTCGACGGACCTGTTTGGCGGTTGCCGGCGTTGCATCGGCAACCCGTCGTCCCGAATACCGGGGCGACGCGCAAGAGACCCAGGAGATTCCGATGAAGAGAAGCTTCCGCACCACCACGGCGCTCGCGGCCAGCCTGTCGCTGCTGACGCCGCAGGTCGCGACCGTGGCGCAGGCGCAGCAGGCCGCCGACGGCGAGAACAGCATGTTCTGCCTCGATGCGACCCAGCCGCCCTGCCCGGAAGGCCAGCCCGAGCAGGGCACGCCGTTCGACCAGCTGCCGGCCGAGTCGCAGCAGTCGCTGCAGGACTCCGGCATGGCGCCGCAGTCGGGCGACGCCCAGGCAGAGGCTGACGCCGAAGCCGCTGCTGCCGCCGAAGCCGAGGCCCAGGCCGCCGCCGACGCAGAAGCCGCAGCCGCCGAAGAGCAGGCTGCCGCCGACGCCGCCGCTGCCGAGGAGCAGGCCGCCGCCGACGCCGAAGCTGCCGCCGCCGAAGAGCAGGCCGCAGCCGAGGCCCAGGCCGCGGCCGACGCAGAAGCCGCGGCCACTGAAGAGCAGGCCGCCGCCGATGCCGCCGCCGCTGAGGAGCAGGCCGCCGCAGAGGCCCAGGCCGAAGCGGATGCGCAGGCTGCCGAACAGGCCGCTGCCGACGAACAAGCCGCCGCCGAGGCCGAGTCCGCCGAACAGGCTGCCGCGGAACAGGCCGTTGCCGATGAGCAGGCGGCTGCCGAGGCGCAGGCCGAAGCCGACGCGCAAGCTGCCGCCGATGAGCAGGCCGCTGCCGATGCCGAAGCTGCCGAAGCCCAGGCCGCTGCCGACAAGGAGGCCGCCGCCGAGGCGAAGGCTGCCGAAATCCAGGCCGCGTCCGAAGCCGAAGCCGCTGAAGAGCAAGCCGCTGCCGACGCCGAGGCGCAAGCCGCTGCCGACGCCGAAGCGGAGGCTGCCGCCGACGCCGACGCGCAGGCCGCGAACGAAGCGAAAGCCGCCGAGCGTCAAGCCGCTGCCGATGCCAAGGCCGCCGAGCGTCAGGCCGCCGCCGACGCCAAGGCCGCCGAGCGCCAGGCCGCCGCCGACGCGCGTGCCGCCGAGCGTGGCGCCGAGGCCGAGGCCGACATGGTCGACCCGACCGTCGAAGAAGACGCCCAGCCGGTCGCTGCAGCCGCTGCCGCCGATGGCGCGGAGGCCGAGGCCGAGGTCACCGAGCAGACCATCAGCGACGAGAACTCGCGTCAGAGCGACGAGGAGTTCCAGACCGCGGTCGACGGCGATACCGCCGTGGTCGAGGGCGAAGCCTCGGCCGAAGCCGAGACCGATGCCAAGCGCGACGACGACAACGGTCTGAGCACCTTCCAGAAAGCGCTGCTGCTCGGCATCGGCGCCGTGGCGGTCGGGTCGCTGCTGAAGAACGGCGACGAAGTGGTGTCGAACACCGGTGACCGCGTTGTGGTGCGTGGCCAGGACGGTCTGACGATCTACCGCGACGACGACGCGCTGCTGCGTCAGCCCGGGTCGGACATCCGCACCGAGACCTTCTCGGACGGCTCGACCCGCTCGACCTTGGCGCGTGAAGACGGCAGCCAAGTGGTGACGATCCGCGACGCGCGTGGCCGGGTGCTGCGCCGGACCCGGGTGTTCGCCGACGGCACCGAAGTGCAGCTGTTCGACGACCTGATCGAAAGCCAGCCCGTCGACGTGCGCAGCCTGCGCGAAGTCGAGCCGGCGCCGATCTACGTCTCGGTCGCCGACGCGGACCGCGAGGCGCTGGTGACCGCGCTGCGCAGCGACCGGAGCTACGACCCGGGCCGGACCTTCAGCCTGCGCCAGATCCGCGAGATCGAATCGGTGCGCACGCTGATGCCGGGCATCGATCTCGATACGCTGACCTTCGACACCGGCTCGGCCGCGATCTCGGCCGACCAGACCCGCAGCCTCGTCGACATGGGCATGCTGATCGAGGAAGCGCTGGCGGAAAACCCGCGTGAAGTGTTCCTGATCGAAGGACATACCGACGCCACCGGCGGCGACAGCTACAACCTCGCGCTGTCGGACCGTCGGGCCGAGACCGTGGCGCTGGCGCTGACCGAGAACTTCAACATCGCCCCCGAGAACCTCGTGGTTCAGGGCTATGGTGAGCAGTTCCTGAAGATCGAGAGCCAGTCCAGCGAAGCGGCGAACCGCCGCGCCACCGTGCGCCGGATCACGCCGCTGCTGCAGCAGGTCGCTTCGAACAACTGATCCGGTCTATGGATCGAGGATCGGGCCGCCCAACCGGGCGGTCCGATTGCGTTTGCGGCCGGCGGCTTGGCCCTTGCCCTCGCCGGCGCCGGGCTTAGCTTCCTGGCATGACAGGACCGGACAGCTTCGACATTCCCGCAATCGCGCTCGACTGGCACCGCGCCGGGCGTGGCGCCGCGCTGGCCACGGTGGTCGAGACCTGGGGCTCGGCGCCGCGCGCCGCCGGCAGCCAGCTGGTGGTCGACCGCGACGGCGCGATGCAGGGCTCGGTCTCGGGCGGCTGCGTCGAGGGCGCGGTGGTGCTCGAGGCGATCGAGGCGCTGCGCGACGGGAAGCCCCGGTTGCTCGACTACGGGGTCAGCGACGGGAAGCCCCGGTTGCTCGACTACGGGGTCAGCGACG
>JBFGEI010000113.1:0-8924 GCA_041580155.1 Limimaricola sp. | reverse complement strand
GTGCTGCTGGCGATGGTCTGCTCGAACTCGCGCGGCGCCGCCGGCCCCAGCGCGATCACCGCCTCGCGGTCGCCCTCGGTCAGCCGATACAGCCCCATCTCGGGCGCCTGCCACACCGTCTCGAAACGGCCCGGCGACACCTCGTCCAAGCTCAGCTGGATCTCGCTGCCGTCGGGCTGGGTCACGGTCACCGGGCCGATCTCCTCGGCGAGGCTGCGGCGGATCACCCGCATCCGCAGCCCGTTGGGCTCGGCCCAGAGCGCCTCTTCCTCGAGTTCGGGTTCCTTCATCATCCAGTGCGCCAGCCGGCGCAGCAGCTCGAGCTGCGGCCCGCCGCCGTCGTAATCGCGGCCCCAGAGCCAGACCTGGTCCGACGCCAGCAGCGCCACCCGGCCGTCGCCGACCCGATCGAGCACCAGCAGCGGCCGGTCGTCGGGGCCGGTCATCGCGACCGTCGCCTGCGGCGCCACGTCGATCTCGATCTGTCGGAACCAGCGGCCCCATTCGGGCGCCAGCGGGTCCTCGGCGTCGGGGTCGAGCCAGGGCGCGGCGAGGCCGGCGGTGACCGGGTGCCGCGCCCCGAGGTCGGTCAGCCGCGGCCGGAAGCTCTGCTCGACGACCCGGACCGTCGGGGCGCCCGGCAGCACGAAGCCCAGCGGCGAGCGGTAGATGCTGTCGGCGCCGGCGTATTCCGGCCCGGCGGTCACCAGCACCGCGCCGCCGTCCTCGACGTAGCGTGCGACGTTCTCGAAATATTCCGACGGAAGGATGCCGCGCCGGCGGTAGCGGTCGAAGACGATCAGGTCGAATTCGTCGATCTTCTCGATGAACAGCTCGCGGGTCGGGAAGGCGATCAGCGACAGCTCGTCGACCGGCACCCCGTCCTGCTTTTCCGGCGGCCGCAGGATCGTGAAATGCACCAGGTCGACCGAGGCGTCGGATTTCAGCAGGTTGCGCCAGGTGCGTTCGCCGGCGTGCGGTTCGCCCGAGACCAGCAGCACCCGCAGCCGGTCGCGCACCCCGTTGATCTGCACCACCGCGCCGTTGTTGCGGTCGGTCAGCTCGCCGGGCCGCGCCGGGGTGGCGAATTGCAGCACGTTGGTGCCGCCATGCGGCAGCGTTACCGGCAGTTCGATGTCGCGGCCGATCGGCACCTGGAATTGCAGCGGCTCGCCGCCATCGACCGAGATCGACAGATCGGCCAGCGCCTCGCCCTCGGGGGCTGCGCCCTGGTCCTCGACCCGCAGCGTCAGGTTCACCGGTTCGTCGAGGATCGCGAAGGCCGGGGCGTTGCGCACCAGCAGCCGCCGGTCCCAGTCGGTCGCATGGCCCGACAGCAGCACGTGCATCGGCGCCGGCAGCGCCGCCGGGGCGCGGGTGATGTCGTGCACCCGGCCGTCGGTCAGCAGCACGATGCCGGCGATCCGGCCCTGCGGCTCTTCGGCCAGCGCCTCGGACAGCCGGGTCATCAGCTGGGTGCCTGAATCATCTTCGGCGTTGGTCTCGAGCGTCACCACCCGCAGCTCGGAGTTGTCGCGCGCCGCGACCTTGTCGCGCAGCTCGGTCAGCGCCGCCTCGGTCTGCGTCGGGCGGTCGGCGATGCGCTGGCTGGCGCTGTCGTCGACCACCGCGATCACGATGTCCGACAGCGCCTCGCGGTCCTCGCGCTGCAGCGCCGGGTTGGCGATCCCGGTCAGCAGCACCAGCGCCGCCAGCGCCCGCAGCGCCCAGCCCGACAGCCCGCGCCACAGCGCCAGCCCGACCAGCGCCAGCGCCAGCCCGGCCAGCAGCCACAGCATCGGCCAGGGCAGCAGCGGGTCGAACACCACCGGCCCGGTCATTGGCCCAGCCTCTCGAGCAACGCCGGCACGTGGACCTGGTCGGATTTGTAGTTGCCGGTCAGCACATGCATCACCAGGTTGACGCCGAAGCGATACGACATCTCGCGCTGGCGTTCGCCGGTCATGCCGCGGCCGACCGGCAGCAGCGGCGCGCCGGCGCGGTCGACCGCCCAGGCCGCGGCCCAGTCGTTGCCGCCGATCACCACCGGGGTGACGTTGTCGTTGAGGTTGCGGAACGGCATGCCTTCGGCCGCGGCCTCGCCCTCGGCGGCGGCCTCGACCCAGATGGTGCCGCGGGAATAGCGGCCGGGGAAATCGCGCAGCAGGTAGAAGGTCCGGGTCAGCACATGGTCCTCGGGGATCGGCGCGATGGCGGGGATGTCCAGCGGCCGGGCGATCGCCTGCAGCCGCCGGCCCTCGGGCGATCCGGCACCGAAGCCGGCGGTGTCGGCGTCGCGGGTGTCGAACAGGATCATCCCGCCGTTGCGCAGGTAGTCGTTGAGCTTGGCGTAGGCGGTGCGCGACGGGATCGGCGCGTCGGCGGTGATCGGCCAGTACAGCATCGGAAAGAAGGCCAACTCGTCGCGGTCGAGATCGATGCCGATCGGCGGCGCCGGTTCGATCGAGGTGCGCTGGGTCAGAACCTGGCTCAGCCCGGTCAGCCCGGCCAGCGCTGTGTCGTCGATCCGCGTGTCGCCGGTCAGCACATGCGCCAGCACCACCGCCCCGGTGGCGAGCCGCGCGAAGGCCTCGTCGGCGGGCGAGGGGGCGTCATCGGCCCCGGCTTCGGAACCGGCCTCGGAACCGGTCTCTGCGCCGGTGGTCTGCGCCCGGGCCTGCGGCACCGGCAGCGCCAGCAACGCCAGCGCCAGCAGCACGGCGAAGCCGCCGCGCGGGCCGCGCAGCCGCCCGGCCAGCCACAGCGCCAGCAACAGGTCGATCAGCAGCAGCGCGAAGGCCAGCGCCAGCGCGGCGCCCTTGAGCGGCAGTTCGCGCGCCGCCGCCAGCCCCTCGACCTCGATCCGCGCCGGCCAGGTCGCCGGGGCGAGCGTATCGTCGGGGCCGACCGCGTTGACCGCAAGCCGTCGGTCTTCGCCGGCGTAAAGCCCGGGCGGCATGTCGGGGCCGGGGCGGCCCTCGGCGATGCGCAGCCCCGGCACCCCGGGCAGGGTGTCGATCTCGGACAGCCGGCCCTGGGCGTCCATCACCTCTTCCGGCAGCCAGACCGTGCCCTCGAGATCCGCGGCCTCGTCGGTCAGCGGCCGGGCCGAGATCGCCAGGCGTTCCAGCATGCCGACGAACAGCCCCGACAGCGGTAGCGTCGACCATTCCGCGTTGGCCGTGACATGCACCAGCACCACCTGGCCGTCGCCGACCGGCTTGCGGGTCACCAGCGGTGTGCCGTCCGACAGCTGCGCGATCACCCGCGAGGCCAGCGTCGGATCGGGCTGCGCCACCACCTGCGCGCTGACCGTCACGTCACCCGGCACCGAAAGGCCGAAGAACGGCGACTCGGCTTCGAACGGCGCCAGCGTCTTGGGTTCGCCCCAGCTCATCGCGCCGCCGACGTTGCGGCCGCCGGCGCGCAGCCGCACCGGCATCAACGGGTCTTCCTCGTTGCGGCTCAGGTCGCTTGCCGCCAGCCGCGGCCCGGCAAAGCGCAGCAGCAGCCCGCCGGCCTCGACCCAGTCCTGCAGCATCGCGTCCTCGTCCTCGGGCAGCCGCGCGATGTCGGCGAGCACGATCACGTCGGGGCTGGCCGGCAGCACGTCGGGCAGCGCGCCCTCGACCAGGTCGACATCGGTGGCCAGCGCCTCGCGCAGGTAGTGCAGCGGCGACAGCAGCTCGGCGGTGGCGGCGTCGGCGTGGCCCTGGACCAGCGCCACTTCGCGGCGGCGCAGCGTGTCGTCGGCCAGGCTGACCGACCCGGCCGAGCGCTGGCCGGCGATCTCGAAGCGGGTGACCCGGTTGCGCAGCTCGGGCGGCAGGTTCAGCGCGACCTCGGCCAGCGCCGCGCCGGGCGCGAAGTCCAGCGTCGCGGTGGCCAGCTGGCGCTCGACCCCGGCCGGGTCGAGACCGCGGGCGATCAGCTCGGCGCTGACCGCGCCGCCGGCCGGGGTGCGCGCCGCCGAGACCGCGATCGCGCCGTCCTCGAACCGCGCCGGGCGCAGCGCGAAGGTCTGCCGCGGGGTCTGGATCACCCGGACCGTCCCGTGGTCCTCGAGCGCGCCAAGCAGCGCCTCGCGGCCATCGCGGGCCAGCCCGTCGGACAGCCAGACGGTGTCGAAATCGCCGGTCAGCGTAGCCGCCCAGGCGGCCAGCGTGCCGGGATCGGGCTGCCAGGGCTTCGGCGTCAGGCTCGGCAGTCGCAGCGCCACCGCGTCGGGGTCGGTGAACTCCAGCTCGGCCGGCGGCTCGGTCAGCAGCGCGACCGCGGCGGGGCGCCCGGTGCGCCGGGCCTGCGCCAGCAGCGCTTCGATCCGCGACACCCGGATCGGCCAGTCACGCGCGTCGGCCCAGCTGCCGTCGGCGACGATCAGCAGCGGGCCGCTGCCCTCGGGGCGGTCGGACGGGTTCAGCACCGGCCCGGCAAAGCCGAGGATCGCCGCCGCCACCGCGAGGATCCGCAGCAGCATCAGCCACCAAGGGGTGCGGTCGGCCTGGGCCTCGGCGTCGCGCAGCCCGAGCAGCAGCGCCACGCCGGGGAACCGGCGCCGGATCGGCGCCGGCGGCACCGCGCGCAGGATCAGCCACAGGATCGGTAGGAAGATCAGCCCGACAAGCAGCCACGGCGCGAGAAAGCCCAGCGGGCCCAACATCCACATCAGCGCCGCTCCAGCGCGCCGTAGAGCCACAGCAGCGCCGAGGCGGCGCTGTCACCGGTGTGATGGGTGTGGAACTGCCAGCCGGCGGCGCGGGCCAGCTCGGCCAGCAGGTCCTTGCGCTCGGCCAGCCGCTGCAGGTAGCGGTCGCGCAGATCGCCGGCCTTCAGGGTTTCGTGGCGGGTGCTGCCGGTCATGCTTTCGAAGATGGTGCGACCGTCATAGGGAAACGCCTCCTCGGCCGGGTCCAGCACCTGCAGCAGCGCGCCGCGGACGCCGCGCCCGGCAGCCTGCGCCAGCGCCGCCTCGAGCGGCGCCGGATCGCCCAGGAAATCCGACACGAACAGCGCCCGCGACAGCGGCGGCAGCCCGTGGGTGTCGGGGGTGCCGTGCTCGTCGGGGCTGTCCTCGGCCAGCAGCTCGGCCATGCGCAGCATCTGGCCGCGGCCGCGGCGCGGCGGCAGCCGCAGGCCGGCCAGGCCGACCCGTTCGCCGCCATGCGCCAGCAGCACCGCGATCGCCAGCGCCAGCACCCGGGCGCGGTCGGATTTCGGCGGCTGGCGCGGGTCCGAGGCGAACCGCATCGAGGCCGAGGGGTCGACCCAGATCACGAGGCTCTGGGCGATCTGCCATTCCTTTTCCTGCACGAAGGTGCTGTCGGCCCGGCCCGACCGGCGCCAGTCGATCAGCCGCGCCTCGTCGCCGGGCTGCGCGGCGCGGTACTGCCAGAAATTGCTGCCGGCGCCGGGCCGGCGGCGGCCGTGTTCGCCCATCAGCACCGTCGCCGCCAGCTGGTCGGCCGCGGCCAACAGCGGCGGCAGCGCCCCGGCCAGCGCCTCGGCGCGGGCCCGCAGCGAGACCGGGTCGTTGGTCTCGGGGATGGGCGCTGCGCTCACGCAGCCGCCTCGGACCGCGTCACCTGCGCCGCCACCGTGGCGATCAGCGCCGGCAGGCTTTCACCGCGGGCCCGGGCGGCGAAGCCCAGCTCCATCCGGTGAGTCAGCACCGGCGCGGCAAGCCGGGACACGTCCTGCGGCCCCGGCGCCAGCCGACCGTCAAGCAGCGCCTCGGCGCGCACCGCCAGCATCAGCGCCTGCGCCGCGCGCGGCCCCGGACCCCAGTTCACCGCCGCCTTGACCTGCGGCAGCGCCTCGGGTTCGTCGGGGCGGCAGGCGCGCACCAGGTCGAGGATCATCTCGACCACCGCCTCGCCGACAGGCATCCGGCGCAGCAGCCGCTGCGCGTCGAGCAGTTCGTCGGCGGTGAACACCGCCGTGGCCTCGTCCTCCTCGGTGCCGGTGGTGGCCAGCAGGATCGCGCGCTCGGTGTCGCGGGTCGGGTAGGGCACGTCGATCTGGAACAGGAACCGGTCGAGCTGCGCCTCGGGCAGCGGGTAGGTGCCCTCCTGCTCAAGCGGGTTCTGCGTCGCCAGCACGTGGAACGGGCGTCCCAGCGGGCGGTGCTGACCGGCGATCGTCACCTCGCGCTCCTGCATCGCCTGCAGCAGCGCCGACTGGGTGCGCGGCGAGGCGCGGTTGATCTCGTCGGCCATCAGCAGCTGGCAGAACACCGGGCCTTCGATGAAGCGGAACGACCGGCTGCCGTCGGCGGCGGTCTCGAGCACCTCGCTGCCGAGAATGTCGGCCGGCATCAGGTCGGGGGTGAACTGGATCCGGCTTTCATCAAGTCCCATCACCGTCGACAGCGCGTCGACCAGACGGGTCTTGCCAAGCCCGGGCAGCCCGACCAGCAGCGCGTGGCCGCCGCAGATCAGCGCCGAAAGCGTCAACTCGACGACCCGCTCCTGGCCGATGAACCGCCGGGCCACGCTGTCGCGCGCCTGCTGCAACCGGCCGGCCAGCGTCTCGATCGCGGCCACAAGATCCGCATCGCTCATCGTCTGTGGCATGACAGCGCCCCCGTCCTGGTCTAGCATTCGCTTCAGCAGATACCGTGACGGGGTGGGATGGCAAACACAAAGAGTGGTGAGGACGGGGCGGCGCCCTCGGCGGAAAGCCTCGCATCCGTGGCGCGACAGGTGGCGGCCCGCGGGCCGGCGCCGGTGCATCTGTGGGATCCGCCGTTCTGCGGCGACCTCGACATGCGGATCGCCCGCGACGGCACCTGGTTCTACCAAGGCACGCCGATCGGCCGCGAGCGGCTGGTCAAGCTGTTCTCCGGCATCCTCAAGCGCGAGGGCGACGCCTATTTCCTGGTGACCCCGGTCGAGAAGGTCGGGATCACCGTCGAGGACGCGCCCTTCGTCGCGGTCGACGTCGAACGGGTCGGCGCCGACCTGCGCTTCGTCACCAATCTCGGCGACGCGGCGCTGGCCGGACCGGACCACCCGATCCGGGTGCCGCGCGATCCGGTCACCGGCGAGCCGTCGCCCTATGTCGAGATCCGCGCCGGGCTCGAGGCGCTGATAGATCGCAAGAGCTTCTACCGGCTGGTCGAGATGGGCGAGACCGCCGAGCAGGACGGCACCGACTGGTTCGGCGTGCGGTCCGGCGGCCTGTTCTTTCCGATCATCCCGGCGTCCGAGTTGCCTTGATGCCGCGGATCTGCGCGTGTCTCGCGACGCTGTTCACCGAACTTCCGGTCGAGGACCGTTTCGAAGCCGCCCGCGACGCCGGTTTCGCGGCGGTCGAGATCCCCTATCCCTACGATCTCAGCGCGGCGAAGATCGGCGCGCTGCTGGCCAAGGCGCGGCTCGAGCTGGTGCTGATCAGCGCGCCGCCGCCGAACTATGCCGGCGGGCCGCGCGGCTACGCCGCGGTGCCGGGGCAGGAGCTGCGGTTCCGCCATGATTTCCGCCGGGCGCTGCGTTACGCCAACGAGCTGGGGGCAGCTCAACTGCACCTGATGGCCGGAGTCGCCGAAGGACCGGCCGCCCGGGCCAGCTACGTCGCCAACCTGCGCTGGGCCGCGGCGCAGGCGCCTGGCCAGTCGCTGCTGATCGAACCGATCAGCCGAGACCAAACGCCGGGCTATTTTCTCGATGACTTCGACCTTGCCTGCGCGGTGCTCGACGAGGTCGGCGCCGCCAACCTAGGGCTGCTGTTCGACGCGTTCCACGCGCAGCGGATCACCGGCGACCTGATCGGCACCTGGGACAAGGTCGCGCCACGGGTGGCGCATCTGCAGGTCGGCGGCGTGCCGGATCGGCATGAGCCCGGCCCCGGCGAGATCGACTGGCGCCGGTTTTTCTCCCGGGTCGAAGCGGCGGGCTATAGCGGCTGGATCGGCGCCGAATACCAGCCGGCGGGGCGCACCGTCGATGGGCTGGGATGGATCCGGCGTATGGCGCAGGGGTGAACGCGAGGGTCCGAAGGCCCTCGCGCCCGACGCAACAACGGCCACTCGCAACGTTTGGTGCCCCGTACACGCGGGGTTGCGTCGACATAGCCATGAAATCATGACGCGGCGATGACGCGCCGCAGTGCAGCATCGGATTGCGCCGTGCCCGAGGGGTAACGCCCGAGCATTTGCCCAATGCTTGGGCATCCCGCCGCCTAGTGCGGCAGCGGGATGATCGGACCGGTCAGATCGAGCTGCAGATGTACTTGATCTCGAGGTAGTCCTCGATTCCGTGGCGCGACCCTTCGCGGCCGAGGCCGGACTGCTTGACGCCGCCGAACGGCGCCACCTCGGTCGAGATGATCCCGGTGTTGACCCCGACGATGCCGTATTCCAGCGCCTCGGCGACCTTGGTGACCCGGCTCAGATCCTTGGCGTAGAAATACGAGGCCAGACCGAAGATAGTGTCGTTGGCCTTGGCGATCACGTCGTCTTCGTCGTCGAAGGCGAACAGCGGCGCGAAGGGGCCGAAGGTTTCCTCATGCGCGACCTTCATCTGCTGCGTCGCGCCGGTGACCACGGTCGGCTGGAAGAACTGGCCGCCAAGCGCGTGCGCCTCGCCCCCGGTCAGCAGCTTCGCGCCGTGGTCGAGCGCGTCCTTCAGGTGGTCGCGCACCTTGTCGATCGCCGAAGCCTCGATCAGCGGCCCGAGGTCGGTGCCCTCGCTGAGCCCGTCGCCGACCTTCAGCTTTTCGACCGCGACCTTCAGCTTTGCGGCGAACGCGTCATAGACGCCCTTCTGCACGTAGATCCGGTTGGCGCAGACGCAGGTCTGGCCGTTGTTGCGGAACTTGCAGGCGATCGCGCCCTCGACCGCGGCATCCAGATCGGCGTCGTCGAACACGATGAACGGCGCGTTGCCGCCCAGCTCCATCGAGCATTTCATCACCTGGTCGGCGGC
>JBFGEI010000112.1:0-8979 GCA_041580155.1 Limimaricola sp. | reverse complement strand
GCCCGCATTCAGCCCCGGATCCGCGCCAGCACCCGCAGCCGGCTGTCGAATTCGCCGCGGTCGACGTAGCATCCGTGCAGCCGCCTGAAGCCGGTCGCCGGGTCGAAGGCGCCGCGGCCGTGCAGCACCCGGCGGTTGTCGAACACCACCATCTCGCCGCCGCGCAGCTTCAGCGACAGCAGATAGGCAGGGTCGCGCGACATTTCCATGAACCGGCGGTAGGCGCGGTAATACGGCTCCATCAGCGCGGGCGCGATATCGAGGATATCGGCCAGATGCGCGTTGAAGCACAGCTCGGTCACCGCGCCATCCTCGTCGAGGGTGATCACCCGCTTGCGGCCGCGGATGTCGGTGTCCGCATCGAAGAAGCGGAACGGGATGCTGACGGTCGACAGCAGCTCGAAATCCTCGGGGCTGGCGATCGCCAGATCGCGCGCCACCGCCAGGCCGTCGCTGAACAGCGACCCGCCGCCCACCGCCTCGTTCGCGAGGCAATGCAGGAACTGGTAGCCCGGCGGCAGCTCCTGGTTGGTCAGGTCGGTGTGCAGCGGCAGCGCCAGCGCGGTATAGGCCAGGTTGTTCGGATCGGGCTTCGAGATCACCTCGAAGGTGCGGCCGAAGTTGGTTTCGCGCAGGAACCCGATGCGCTGCGCCACCTCCATTCCGGCGTCGCTGCTGTCGGCCAGCCCCTCGACGATCGAGATCCCGAGCCGCTTGGTGTCGCGCAGCCAGGCCTCGAACGCCGCGTTCGACCCCAGGATGTCATCGGCGCGGACCCGGGGAATGCCTTCGGCGCCGAGGTCGGCGCGCCAGGCCTCGCGGGCGATGTCGGCCGGGTCGTGCTTGGGCCGGCCGGGCTGGTTCTCGGCCAGCCAGCCAAGGTCGAAGCGGCTTGGCGCGGCGCCGGGCCAGTCGATCACCAGCCGGCCGGCCTCGACCGAGGCGGCGCTCGGCGCGAGATCGAGCGCGACGCTGGTCAGGTCGAACGACCTCTCGCCGGTCTGCGGGTGAAACCCGGCGGGATCGTTGTCGCGCAGCCAGATGAAGGGGAAATCGCTGCTGGTGCCGTCGGCCCAGTCAAGCCGCAGGCAGCGGGCGTCGGCCCGCAGGGATGCGTTGGCGGTCATTGTGTTCTCCGAAAAGGAAGCCGGTGATAGGGTGCGAAGCTCGGCGTCAGCCGCGCGGCGGCGGCCACCAGTCGTGGACCTTGGCATGCGGATGGCCCGGGCAGCGGCCCAAGACGGTGCACATCGGTTCGGCTTCCAATCTGGCAACAGGTCTGCGGCATCCGATCACGGCGCGTCGAGTCGCGCAACGGCTTCCTGCGCGGCCCCGGGCGTTGCAGAGCCCGCCCCGGCCAAGTAGCTATCCGGGGACGCAGTTCGGTCGGCGGCGCGCCTTGCCCGCCCGACCCAGGGAGACATGGCTTGAAACGGATACATCTCGGCGCACGCCCCGACTGGAAGGCCAAGGCCGAAGACGCAGGCTTCGTGTTCCACACCATGCACGATGCGCCCTACTGGGACGAGGAGACGGTCTACGAATTCGACCTCGAGGAGGTCGAGACGCTGATCGAGGATCCGTCGACCGAGTTGCACGAGATGTGCCGCGAGGCGGCCGAGGCGATCACCGGGTCGGAAGAGCTGATGCAGCGGCTGGCGATCCCGCGCGAGCATTGGGACCTGGTCGCCGGGTCTTGGCGCGACGGCGACCCCGAGCTTTACGGCCGCTTCGACCTGGTGCACGACGGCCACGGTCCGGCCAAGCTGCTCGAGTACAACGCCGACACCCCGACCTCGCTGTACGAAAGCGCGGCGTTCCAGTGGCACTGGCTCGAAGACCAGATCGCCGCCGGGGTGCTGCCCGAGACCAGCGACCAGTTCAACGGGCTGCACGAGGCGCTGGTCGCCCGCTTCGCCGAGCTTTTCGCGCCCGACACCGACCTGCACTTCACCTCGTTTCCCGACAACCCCGAGGATTACGCCACCACTGAATCGATGGCCTATGCAGCGCGCGAAGCCGGGCTTGGCGCGCATTACGTGCCGGTCGACCAGATCGGCGTCACCAAGGACGGCCAGTTCGCCGACGCCGACGCGCTGGTGATCGGCACGCTGTTCAAGCTCTACCCCTGGGAGGACATGCTGCGCGACGATTTCGGCGATGCGCTTGCCGGGGCGCGTTGCCAGTTCCTCGAGCCGCCCTGGAAGGCGCTCTTGTCGAACAAGGGGCTGCTGCCGGTGCTGTGGCGGCTGTTCGAGGGCCATCCGAACCTGCTGCCGGCGTTCTTCGAGGACGAGCTGTCGGCGGGCGGCGACGCGGTGGCGCGCGCCGCCGAGGCACTGCAGCGCGGCCAGGTCCGCAAGCCGGTGTTCTCGCGCGAGGGCGCCAGCATCACCATCACCGAAAACGGCGCGGTGACCGAAGCCGCCGAGAACACCGCCTATGACGCGCATCCGATGATCGTGCAGGGCTACCATCCGATCCCCGATTTCGACGGCTTCCGCCCGGTGATCGGCGCCTGGATCGTCGGCCGGACCTGCGTCGGCATGGGGCTGCGCGAGGACCGGTCGCGGATCACCCAGGACCTGAGCCGGTTCAAACCGCATTACATCCGCGGCTGATGCCGCAGCGGGACGCGCCCGCGACGAAAGGACAGATCATGACCGACACGCAAGCCCTGCCCGCCGCCCAGCCCGCGCCGAAGATCCGTGGCCGCCGGATGCGGTCGCGCGCCGTCCGACTGGCGCTGCTGGGCGCCGCGACCTTCAGCGTCGCGTCCTGCCGCGAAGAGCGGGTCGAGGCCAGCGCCTTCCCGAACGTCGAGGAATGCCGCGCCGCCGCCGCCGAGCCGACCAGCTGGATGAGCGCCGACGAATGCGACGCCGCCTTCGCCGAGGCGCTGGCACTGCACGAGGAAACCGCGCCGCGCTACGATGACCAGCAGCTGTGCGAAGAAGAGCATGGCGGCGAATGCATGGTGCAGCAGCATTCGGACGGCAGCTCGATCTTCATGCCGTTGATGATGGGCTATCTGCTTGGCAACATGTTGGGCGGCCGCAGCGCGGCGCGCACCCAGCCGATCTATGGCACCAAGACCGGCGGCTTCTCGACCGCGGCCGGAACCGCGGTCAGCTCGAACCGCGGCACCGGCCAGTTCGGCGCCAACAGCTTCCGCAGCGCGCCCTCGACCGCGACCGCGGCGCCGATGACGCGCGCCTCGGTGGCGCGCAGCGGCGGGTTCGGCGCGGCGCGGACCTCGGGGGCCACGCGCAGCTTCGGCGGCTGATCTAGCGCGGCAGCGCCGGCGGGCGCGACACCTCGGCGACCGCGGCCACCACCGCGTCCGGATCGGCGTGGTGAAGCATGTGGCCGACCCCGGGGACGAGCCGCAGCGCGGCCCCCGTCAGCTCGGTGGCCAGCCGCAGCGAATGCATCGCCGGCGTCACCACCCGGTCCTCGGTGCCGGCCAGCAGCACCAGTGGCAGCCGCATCTCGCGGTAGCGCGGCTGCATCGCCGCGGCGGCAGAGATCATCGACACCGCGTCCTGCGAGATCGCGCCGATCTGCGCGGGGCGCATGTAAAGCCCGGAGGCCAGTTCGCGCGACATCGCGGCGGGCACCGGGCACGGCGCGAACATCTGCCGCTCCATCATCGGCATCAGCGCCTGGCCGACCAGCGGCGACACGGTATGGCGCAGCAGGTCGCCCAGGATCGGCGTGGCGGTCGGCAGGGCGACGCCGATGTCGGCCCGCGGGGTCGGGTAGAAATAGCCGCCCAGCAGCACCGCGCCCGACACCGCGCCGGGATGGTTCAGCGCCAGCGCCGCGGCCACGGTGGCCCCGTAGGAATGGGCGACCACGATCGGCCGGTCGATGCCCAGCCTGCGCCAGGCGCGCAGCAGCAGATCGGCCTGCGCAGCGGCGTCCCAGGCGCGGTCGCGCGGCCGCGGGCTCCAGCCGAAGCCGGGCCGGTCGAAGGCCAGAACCCGATGATGCGCCGCCAGCCGGTCGACCACGCCGCTCAGCACGAAATCGGCGCTCGACAGCATGTTGCCGTGGATCAGCACCACCGGCCGGCCGACGCCCGCGTCGCGCAGGTGCAGCCGCAGCCCGTCGATCTCGACAAAGCGGCCGCGCGGCGGATGCGCGCGTTCGGCCCGGCCGGTGCGATAGCGGTTGATCGCGGCGCGGGCCGCCCGCGCCGCGGCGGTGCGAAAAATCCAGCGGTTGCGGCGGCTGGCCCGGGGCGCGTCTAAAACCATCATGAAACCGTGCCCTTGCGCCAATGCCCGGTCAACGGCCCCCAGCCGCCGCAGGTTCCATGCCGCAGCATCGCCGCGATGTCAGAACCGGTTCACCGGCAGCTTGAGATACTGCCGACCGTCGGATTCGGGCTCGGGCATCCGGCCGCCGCGCAGGTTGACCTGCAGCGCCGCTAACATCCGGTCGGGGAGCGGCAGCTGCGCATCGCGGGCCTCGCGCACCGCCACGTAGGCGTCGCGTTCGATCCCGTCCTTCACGTGGATGTTGAAGGCCCGGTGCGCCGCCACCGTCGCCTCCCACTCGGGCGTGTCGCGCGTCTCGGAGCCGTAGTCATGGCCGATGAACAGCCGGGTGTCCTCGGGCAGCGAAAGGATCCGCTGGATCGAGTCCCACAGCTGGCCGGCATTGCCGCCGGGGAAGTCGGCGCGCGCGGTGCCGCTGTCGGGCTGCATCAGCGTGTCGTGCACGAAGCCGGCGTCGCCGCAGACGAAGCTGACCGACCCCAGCGTGTGGCCCGGCGACAGCATCACTCGCAGCGCCAGGTCGCCCAGCGGCAGGTGGTCGCCATCCTCCAGCAACCGGTCGAAATCGGTGTCCGGGTCGAAGGCCTCGGGCATGTGGTAGATCTCGCGCCAGAGCACGGCGATATCGCGGATCCGCGCGCCGGTTGCGGTCGCCGCGCCGGTGCGGCGGCGCAGTTCGGCCGAGGCCATCATGTGGTCGGCATGCGGATGGGTATCGAGCACCCAGGCCAGATCGAGCCCTTCGCTGGCCACCAGATCGAGCACCTGGTCGAGACTGCCGGTATCCGTCGAATAATCGCTGGGATCGAAATTCCAGACCACGTCGATCAGCGCCGCGGTCCGGGTCACCGGGTCGGCGCAGACGTATTGGATCGATCCGGTGTCGGGCTCGTAGAAGCCCCAGACATCGGGGCTGCCGGCGCCGGTCGAGGGCGAATGTCGGATCATCCGTTGCTTGAGCGGCGGCGTGTCGGACATGGCGTTGCTCCTATCGGGATCGGGACCGCGGCTGGTCGTGGCGGTGCGGCCGACTTGCCGCCGCCGGTGCCGAGCATTAGCCGGGAAGCAATGTCCATCAGTCAACGCCAATATACCGGGAGCCCGCAATGGCCGGCCCGGCAATCGCAGCGCTCGAAGGCCGCGCCGACTCCGTCGCCGGCCGATTGGCGCTGCTTGCCAACCCCAAGAGGCTGCTGATCCTGGCCAGCTGGCGCAGGGCGAAATGGCGGTCGGCGCGCTGCAGGCCGCGCTCGGGTTTGGCCAATCAGCGCTGGGCCAGCACCTGGCGCGGCTGCGCGATTCCGGCGTCGTCGCGACACGGCGCGCCGGCCAGACGATCTACTACCGCCTGGCCGACGCCGAGATCGAACAGATCATGGCCGCGCTCTACGAGTCGTTCTGCAAGCCGCGCTGACCGCGGATCAGAACCGGATCCTGCGTTCGTTGCGGGCGTCGAACAGGTAGGCCTTGGCCGGGTCGACCCGCAGCCCGACGGTCGCCCCCGCGGTCACCCGGTCATCGCCGCGCTCCTCGACGACGATGCGTTCGCCGGTCGGCGCCTCGAGATAGGCGTAGGACACGCCGCCAAGGCTCTCGGTCAGGTCGACCCGGAACCCGGTGCCGGCGGCGTCGATCGCCAGCTGCTCGGGGCGCAGCCCGACCCAGACGTCGCGCGGCCGGGTTTCGTCGCCCAGCTCGATCTCGAGCTTGTGCGGCAGCGCCGGCAGCTTGACCCCGCCGGCGACGATCTGGCCGGACAGGAAGTTCATCGCCGGCGAGCCGATGAAACCGGCGACGAACTTGTTATCGGGGTCGCGATACAGCTCCATCGGCGCGCCGACCTGTTCGATCACCCCCTTGCGCAGCACCACGATCTTGTCGGCCAGCGTCATCGCCTCGACCTGGTCGTGGGTGACGTAGATCATCGTCGCGCCGATTTCCTTGTGCAGCCGGGCGATCTCGATCCGCATCTCGACCCGCAGCTCGGCGTCGAGGTTCGACAGCGGCTCGTCGAACAAAAACACCTCGGGACCGCGGACGATGGCGCGGCCGATCGACACGCGCTGGCGCTGACCGCCCGAAAGCGCCGCCGGCTTGCGGGTGAGATATTCGTCGAGCTTCAGGATCCGCGACGCCTCGGCGACCTTGGCCTTGATCTCGGCCTTGGGATGGCCGGTCATCTTCAGCCCGAAGCCCATGTTGTCCTGCACCGTCATGTGCGGATAAAGCGCGTAGGTCTGGAACACCATCGACACGCCGCGGTCCGACGGATCAAGCCGGGTCACGTCGCGGCCGCCGATGGTCATCGACCCTTCGGTGGTCTCCTCCAGGCCGGCGACCATCCGCAGCAGGGTGGACTTGCCGCAGCCCGAGGGGCCGACGAAGACGCAGAATTCGCCGTCGGCGATCTGCAGGTCGACGCCGTGGATGACCTGCACCTCGCCGTAGCGCTTGACCACCTTGTTGAGCGTGACTCCCGACATCTCCTGATACCCCCCTGAATTGTTACGTGGCCTGGTCGGGGAAC
Organism: Limimaricola sp.; assembly: GCA_041580155.1. Taxonomy (GTDB): domain Bacteria; phylum Pseudomonadota; class Alphaproteobacteria; order Rhodobacterales; family Rhodobacteraceae; genus Limimaricola. Next base: position 2,166 of record JBFGEI010000112.1, on the reverse strand, counting down.
CGCCAGTTGCTGGCGTCCTCCGAGATTTTCGTTGCGGTGTCCTGCAGCAGCGGCGCCAGCCGCTCGAGCGTCGCGAGGTCGGTGCGCCGGGTCGAGCCGGTGATCGACATCGCCCCCAGCACCCGCCCGGTCGCAGCGAGGATCGGCACCGCGACGCAGATGATCTCGGGCTCGTGCTCCTCGCGGTCGAAGCCGTAGCCGCGGGCGCGGATCTCCAAGAGTTCGGCGCGCAGCGCCTCGGGCGTGGTCAGCGTGTGGCCGGTGAATCCGTGGAACGACTGCTGCGCGATCAAGCGATCCAGCGCCGCCGCGTCCTGATAGGCCAGCATCACCTTGCCGACCCCGGTACAATAGGCCGGGCCGACCTTGCCGGCCTCGCTGTACATCTGCACCGGCCGGGTGGCGTTGCGCTTGTCGACGTAGATCACCTGGCCATGGTCGAGCTGCGCCAGGTGCACGGTTTCGCCGACCGCGCGGCTCAGCGCGTCGACATGCGGCCGCGCGATCGGCGCCAGCGTCGACTGCGCCCAGGCGGAATGCGCCAGCCGGACCAGCCGCAGCCCCGGCGCGTAGGTCTGCCGGTCCGGGTCGTAGCTCAGCATCCCCTGATTGGTCAGGGTCTGCACGAAACGAAACAGCGTCGCCTTGGGAAACTCGGCGCCCTCCAGCAATTCGCCGAACCGCACCGGCCGGCCGAACGCGGCGACCTGGTCCAGCACGCGCAGTGCCTTGCCAACGGTACCGTCGCTCGCTGAAGTCATGCTACCCTGCCCTCCGTAGCGTCACCCTGCCCATGCAGCGACCGCTCTCGACTATTGACACGCATAGCTGATTCGAAGTTTAGTATCAATATTCAAAACCAAGTTTCAAATAATGAAACAAGATTTTGACGGATTTCAGGGAGGTTATCCATGCGTTCCATTCTCAAGGGCTCGGCGATCGCGCTGTCGGCTCTCGCTTTTCAGGCCAGCATCGCCCATGCGGAGGCGCATAGCGCACCGCTGTCGGGTGACCTGGTGATCTTCTCGGACATGTCGAACCCGGCGCCGCGCGCGGTGATGGAGGGCATGGTCGCCCGCTTCGGCGAGATGCACCCGGATCTCAACATCGAGCTCACGGTGATCGACCGCGAGGCCTACAAGACCCAGATCCGCAACTTCCTCACCGCCAACGCGCCCGACGTGGCGAACTGGTACGCCGCCAACCGGATGGGCCCCTATGTCGAGGCCGGGCTGTTCGAGGACGTGTCGGACCTGTGGGAGAACGAAGAGATCGCCAGCGGTCTCGCCTCGACCAAGGGCGCGCTGACCATCGACGGCAAGCAATACGGCGTGCCCTACACCTACTACCAGTGGGGCGTGTATTACCGGCAGGATATCTACGACCAGTATGGCCTGACCGAGCCCACCACCTGGGAAGAGGAACTGGCGAACTGCCAGACGCTGCTCGACAATGGCGTCAAGTGCTACACCATCGGCACCAAGTTCCTGTGGACCGCCGGCGGCTGGTTCGACTACCTGAACATGCGCACCAACGGCTTCGACTTCCACATGAAGCTGGCCAATGGTGAAGCGTCCTGGACCAGCGACGAGGTCCGCGCGACCTTCGCCAACTGGCGCCAGCTGATCGACATGGGCGCCTTCGTCGACAACCATCAGTCCTACAGCTGGCAGGAAGCGCTGCCGTTCATGGTCAACGGTGAAGCCGCCGCCTACCTGATGGGCAACTTCGCGGTGGCGCCGATGCGCGAGGCCGGTCTGACCGACGAGCAACTCGGCTTCTACCAGTTCCCGGCGATCACCGAGGGCGTCGAGATGGCCGAGGACGCGCCGACCGACACCTTCCACATCCCGACCGGCGCCAAGAACAAGGACAACGCCCGCGCGTTCCTCGAATTCGTGGTGTCGGCCGAGAACCAGACGCTGATCAACGCCGGCGATGCGCTGGGCCAGCTGCCGGTCAACTCGGCCTCCAGCGTCGACGACGACAAGTTCCTCGAGGAAGGCTTCGAGATGCTGTCGGCGAATTCGCCGGGCGGCGTGGCGCAGTTCTTCGACCGTGACTTCCCGGCCGAAATGGCCGCGGTCGGCATGGAAGGCCTGCAAGAGTTCATGGTGATCCCCGACAACCTCGAGGACATCCTGCAGCGGCTCGAGGCGGCGCGTC
>JBFGEI010000111.1:0-9174 GCA_041580155.1 Limimaricola sp. | reverse complement strand
GGCACGACGCGGAACGGCCGGTCGGCCCCGGCCTCCGCCCCCGTGCGGTTCTGCCCGGCACAGCTAAACAGAAGCGCCGCGAGTTCCGGTTGCGTGATCACCGGGGCGACGAAATTGTTTGGCGTGGCCCGGTTCAGCATCGCATCGGCCAGCGAACGCTTTTCCAGCAGGGCGGGCTCGGGGACGGGCAGCCGGATCAGCGGCCTCGACAAGGCAGCAAAGCTCAACGGCATCTGGCGCATCAGCTCTGCCATGCGGTCCGACGGCATAAACAGATCCGAGCGCGTGGTTTTCGAGTTCATGTGGAACAGCTCCCACAGCGCGCCTTCGTCGTCGGCGAGCGCATGCGTGATGTCGATCGTCTGTTGCATGGCGGGCCCTTCAGGGAAATGGATGGGGAAGGTCGTTGGTCGCGGCGCGCGCGGCGTCCGAATGCAGCGTCATCAGCCGGTCGCGCAGGCGCGGATTGGTCCGGCTGCGGATCGCGTGGCCCATGAAGAGCGGGTTGAATCCCGGCACGATCGCGCGGGTGACGTGGAAGCCGAAATGCGCCGCGTCCGGGGTCGTCAGATCGACGAAATATGGCGTGTGTCCGGTGGCTTCGACGCGCGACACGGCCTCTTCCAGCGTCCTGCGCGGCGCGTTCCTTGCAAAACCGGGGATCGCGGCGAACTCAACCGCCTCACCCGTGCGCCACAGGAAGTCCGCCATCGCCCGCCTTCGTGGATCGCACCAGAACAGCAGGTGCGTCTCCTGATCGCTGACGTTGATGAACCCATCCCCCGGTTCGAATCCGGAACTGCTGGCCTGAAGCCGTGCCATCCATCGAAAGGTGTGCACCAGCTCCTCGAGCGCCTTGCGCACCGCCTCGGCGGGATCGGGAGAGGCCGACGCCGCCAGCGAGAAGGCCGGCATGTCACCGCTGTCGATACTCTGCGTGGCCACGCAGACCGGAATCCCGTGATCGGTCGGCACGAGCCCGATGCGCACCCGTGCGCCGGTAGCATGGATGCGGCGAAGGATCTCGGCGCTGTCCGTCGGAAGGCCGGTCTGCGCGATCTCGACCAGCGCGCCGCGGGTTTGCCACAACAGCGTGAAGGCGTCGCGTTCCACCACCTCCATCAACCCGCCGAGCCGCGCGCGATCCTCTGAGACATGGCAGGACAGACCGGTCGAAATCGGCTGGAAGATCGGACTCTCTCCGGCGTTCATGTCGTAGTACCAGGGGACATAGACGGCAGCGGCCGGCACATGCAGCGCGCGGCCCGCAAGGGTTTCCGCCGCCGCCCACCGCACGGGCGTGGCAGCGTCGAACCGACCGAACGGGAAATCGTGCTGCGCCGTCAGATCGTCGGGATAAAGCGCGAAGAGCGCAGGGTCGACGGTGTCGAAGGAGGCGGCCTTTCGCGCCACCAGCGGAAAGGCGTTCGGGTCGTAGATCGCCGAGCAATAGCGTTCGACCCCTTCGCCGACGGCCTTGACCCAGGCCGATCGCCGATCGAGCGATGCGCCGCCGACGTGGCGGAAATTGTCCGGGCCACCGAACGCTCCGGTGTCGCAGGACATGGCGGCGTATTGGAACAGGTCGGCGTAGCCGGCATGGCGCGGCTGTTCCCAGACGCCGCTGATGATCCCGGTCACCGGGTCGATCAAGCCTCCGGTCAGCCATTTCGCGGGGAACTTGAGCGCGGTGTCGAAGGCCACGCTCATTTGAAAGCCTCGAGCAGCTGGCTGTCGCGATCCTCGGAATCGACCACCATCGGCGTCGTATGATGGCGCAGCGGGCTGCAGACCGGGCAGCGTGGCAGGCGCAGCACCGGGTGGCGGCTTGTCGCGCCGGTGCCCATCGGATCGGCGACGATCATCCCTGGGGTCAGCGGTGGCAGCGCGCCGAGGGTCTGCCGCAGAACCTCAGTCACCACCTGGGCCGCGGCGGTGTCGAGCAAGACCGGGTGCCAGCCGAAGGCCTCGGGCCGGGTCGGGCGCTCGGCCTCGTCGTCGCGGTTCATCCGGATCGCGTTCGCGTTCACCCGCCCGCGCGCGCATTCGAAGCACCCGTTCTGGAAGGGTCGGACATAGGGTCCGACGACGATCCTGTTGTCCTTGATCGAGACCGGCAGGAAATCCACCCGGTTCTCCACGCAGAACGCGTTCCACGGCCGCAGATGCGTCTCGGCGCCGATATCGGTGCAGGCGATGACCAGCCGCGCGGTGCCGTCGCTGGCCGCGGGCAGGGTGAACCCGTCCGAGGACTGCCAGTCGGATTGCAGAAGGTCGTTCCAACCGGGGCCGCGCAGATCGGGGTCATGCACCCGGCGCGCGGCAACGATCCCCGCCGTTTCGAGCCCCATCGCGACCCGGGCGCCGAGCGCGTTGCAGCCGACCAGCGTCACGTCGAGCTGCGCGGTCGCCTCGGCGATGGTCGCGTGCGACTGGCCGAAGTCGCTCCAGAAAACGGACTCGGGCAGGTGCAGCGGGGTGCCCTCCGGGACCAGGAAGCCCCCGGCGCGCATCTGCGCGACAAGATCCCTGATCCCCGGCGCGACCTGCGGCGAAAACCGCGCCACGAACACCTCGGGATCCACGCCCGGCGCGCGGAACGCCTCGAGCAGATCCAGGCAGATGCGCGACACCTCGGCGGATGGCAGCCGCACCCGGCTGTGACCCTTGGTCAGCGTGGCCGATCCGCTGTCGTCGACGGTCACGAGGATTGGCGGAGCAATCAAGTTCATTCGGGATCCCCTGTCGGTTACTGGCATGCGCCTGGGCCGGTGACGGCCCAGGCAGGATCGTGGTCTCAGGCGATCTGGCGCGAACGGCTGGGCACCGACTGCGCCGCGGCACAGCAGCACGAAGCCGGCGTGCAGCAGCAGCACGCGCTGTCGGCACGCGCGCTGCTCACCAGCCCGGGGGCGAGCGACGACAGCTCGTAGGTCTGCTCGTGCGAGGTCTGGAACGCGGTGCGCAGCGACTGGATATCCACATGGGTGAGCGAGGCCAGCCCGCTCGGCAGCGGCGCATCAGGATCCCGCATCGCCTTGTTGAGCAACACCGCGTCCCCTTCCGAGATCGCCTTCGCCGCTTCGGTCAGCATGGCGATCTGTTCGTCCGCGAGGGAATCGATGATCGGTGTGCCGGGATCGGCGGCTTTGGCCGGCGTGGCCGTGGCCATGGCGGAAAGGCCTACCGCCGCTGCCGAGCCTGCGGTGAGTACCTGGCGCCTTCCGAGTTTTGGTTCTTCCACGTGACAATCCTCCTGTTAGGGTTGAAGTCGGCTGGAATTGATCAACCGGAGGTATATCATGGGGAAGGGAGGAGGCTCGCGCAACAAAAACAAGACCGGACCTCGAAATACGCCCGATCACCCCGCTCGAATCTTGCACCCTCTGGGTCACCCCGGACCGTTGCCCTGAGGTCATTCCCGTCTTCCCGACCGACAGCGTGCCGACGGAGCTGATGGCTTTCATGAACTCGATCGGTCCGTCCGGCCTCCGGGCAGGTGCAGCAGCCTTCGGGGCGCGCGGTCGGCAATGGCGTTAATCGTCCGAATGACCGCCGGTGACGGCACGGGTTTGTCGAAGGCTCACTCGACCCGCGGGTCCTTTTCATCAAGGCAGAGCTGGGTTTTTCGCACCCTTGAAAATGCTCGCAGCGCCGCACCTGCACTCTGCTGGGGATCGAGTCTCGCGTGTATCGGCGGCGATCCACCGGCCCGTTCGACGAGTACCTGCACTGACAGCTGCGAAAGCTCGCCGGCGCCGGGAAGCATCGCGCCCAGCGACCGATGGCCGATCATACGCTGCAACGGCCTCGGAGCATTCGGTCGGGGCACAGAGCAGTCATTGACCCCGTCTCGCACCTGCGGCTGCTATGGATCGTGAACGCAGAGACTCATCCGGCCGTGCAAGGCGGCGGCACAACTTCGCGCATGCCGCTGTCGGTGGTTGCTCACGTGGCCGCTGCACTTTTATCTATGCGGATGGATTCTCGCGCTCTTCTCTCCGCACTCGCCCTGTCGGTCGCGCTCCCCGGCGCGGCCCTCGCTCATCCTCATGTCTTCATCGACGCGGCCTTCGAATTCGTCTTCGACGATGCCGGGGACCTCGCGGCGGTGCGGATCGACTGGGCTTACGACGAATTCTACTCGCTCATGCTGATCGAGGAGAACGGTCTCGACGCCGATGGCAACGGCCTGCCGGAGCAGGCGGCGCTCGACGGCTATGCCGGGCACGACGTCGACTGGGCGGCGGGGTTTCCGGGCGACTTCGTCCTCGAAATTGGCGGCGAAGCGGTAATATTGGACGGTCCGGTCGAGCATCAAGCCCGGTTCGAGCAGGGGCGGCTGGTGACATCGCACACCCGCCCGCTTGCCGCGCCGCTCGATTTGTCCGGTCAGGCGATCACCGCGCGCGCTTACGATCCCACGTATTTCGTCGCCTATGACGTGCCGGTCGACCCGACGATCATCGGCCGGGACGGCTGCGTGCTGCAGCGCGACGTGGCCGATCGCGGCGAGGCGGAAGCGGAATATGGCGAAAAGCTCGCCGCGATCGACGCGACCGCCGATCCCTTCGCGGAGATCGAGCTGCCCGATATCGGCGTGTTGTTCGCCGACAGCTTCGTGCTGACATGCGCCGCATCCTCCTGATCGTCCCGGTCCTGCTGGTCGTCGTCGGGATCTGGGCCTTGGCGACCGGACAGGATCAGGCTCTGGCGCGCTGGGCCGCCAGCTGGCAGCGCGAGTTCCAGAACGCCTTGGCCGGCGGTCTGCGCGCGCTCAGGGCGAAGGAGCCGGGCGCCGTGGCGGCGCTCCTGGGGCTGTGTTTCGCCTATGGCTTCTTTCATGCGCTGGGGCCGGGGCACGGCAAGTTCCTGATCGGCGGTTACGGCGTGAGCCACGAGGTGCCGCTGCTCCGGCTGTCGGTGATCTCGCTCCTGTCCTCGGTCGGGCAGGCGGTGACCGCGATCCTGCTCGTCGTGACGGGGTTGTTCGTGATGGGCTGGACCCGCAGTCAGATGACCGGTGCGGCCGAGACCATCATGTTGCCGATCAGCGCCGCCGCGATCGGCCTCATCGGCATCTGGCTGGCCTTCCGCGGGCTGCGCCGGTTGTGGCGTATGCGGGCCGATCCCGCGGGGGCGGCGCATGATGCGGCGCATGGGGCGCATGATCACGCCTGCCACTCGGGCTGCGGTCATCGCCACGGCCCGAGTGTAGATGAAGTCCGTCGCGCGGGCGGGCTGCGCGACGCGCTGGCGCTGATCGGCGGCATCGCCATCCGCCCTTGCTCGGGGGCGATCCTGCTGCTCGTCCTCACCTGGCACATGGGTATCCTGTCGGCCGGAATATTCGGAACTCTGGCGATGTCCCTCGGCACCGCCGCGCTCACCGTCCTGGTTGCGGCGAGCAGCGTGTTCCTTCGCAAGAGCACGCTGTTTTCCCTCGGTGAAACGAGGCGCGCCGCCTATGTGCTGCCGGCCATCGAAGTGGTCGCCGGGGCCGCGATCCTTGTCATCTCGGTCGAGATGGCCGGTCTGGTCGCCTAGCCGTCGATCCGCAGATCCGAAGATCTTCATCCTGCGGCAACCCAGGGCCGGTCGCGTCGGCGGTGATCGCCGTGCGTGGCAGACCCGTCAGATCGGCCCTAGGATTGCTCCGACCGGAAACGCGGCCCCGGGGCCGGATTGTACAACAGAGCCGTCTCACGGCCGTCCAGGCGCTATGTAGATTGACTTGGTAACGATAACATGGAATGAAGTCGGGCTGCTCAGGGGGCAAGGTGATGCGTCGCACGGTTACCATGAAGGACGTCGCGAAGGCGGCGGGCGTATCGGTCATGACGGTCAGCCGGTCGTTCAAGGCCGACGCATCGGTCAATGCGAAGACCCGGGCGCAGATACGCGCGGTCGCCGAAGAGCTGGGCTATGTGCTGGACAGCACCGCCGCCAACCTGCGGTCGCAGCGCAGTGACTTCGTGGCGGTCACGATCCCGTCGCTGAACAACGCCAACTTCGCCGACACGGTCAGCGCCATCTCCGAGGTCCTCAGCCAGTCCGGAATGCAGGTTCTGCTTGGCTACACCAACTACGACATCCACGCGGAAGAACGCCTGATCGAGCAGCTGCTGCGGCGCAAGCCGGAGGCCATCGTCGTGACCGGTGGCCGGCATACGCCGCGGGGGCGCAAGCTTCTGGAGAAATCGGGGATTCCGGTCGTGGAAACCTGGGATCTGCCGCAGGATCCCGTCGCGCATGTCGCCGGGTTCTCGAACGCGCGGGCGATGGACCCGCTTGTCGGTCATCTGGCCGACACCGGGCGGCGGCGGATCGCCTTCATCGGTGGCGATGCCGACGGCGATACCCGGGGCGTTGACCGGCGCCGCGGCTTCGTGCAGGCGATGGAGGCCCGCGATCTCGACCCCACGCGGCTGATCCCCGCGGGCCAGCCGCCGATCTCGATGCTGCAGGGCGCTCAGGCGATGGCGCAGCTGCTGGCGGACATGCCCGACACCGAGGCTGTCGTCTGCGTGTCGGACCTGTCCGCCTTCGGGGCGCTGACGGAATGCGCCCGTCGCGGCGTCAGGGTGCCGGAAGATATCGCCATCGCCGGGTTCGGCGCCTACGAGATCGCCGGGATCTGCGTGCCGAGGATCACCACCGTCAACCCGCATCCGGGGCTGATCGGCAAGCGCACCGCCGAGTTGCTGCTGATGACCCTGCGCGGCGAGCGGTCGTCCGAGACCATCCGCTACGAGATCCGGCCGGAGCTGGTCATCGGCGGCTCGACCGGCTGAACCCAAGGAAAAAGTCCCGGCCCACCTGGGACCGGGACTTGCTGCACCATCTCGGCGTCGGATCGGTTGCCGGCGGTCGCCGCCTGGATGGCGATCAGCAGGGTATCGCCGTTCTGCGAGACGAAGTTGTCCCAGACCGGCTGCACGACGGCGCAGGCCTCGACCATGCGGCCTGTTTCAGCTGGCTCAAGCTGCGGCGGTGAAGTCGATCTGTGCCTTCAGTGCCTTGCTGCGGTCACCGGCGGTCTCGAAGGCCTGAACCGCATCCGCCAGCGCGAAGGTCTGGGTGATGAACGGGCGCACGTCGATCAGGCCCTTCTGCATCAGGCTGACGCCGGTCGCGAATTCCTCGTGGAAGCGGAACGATCCCTTCAGCGCCAGTTCCTTGGCGGTCATCGCCTGGACCGGCAGGGTCATGTCGCCGCCAAGGCCAAGCTGCATGATCGTGCCGCCCGGTCGCATCGCGGGGATCGCCCCGGCCAGCGCCGGCGCCGCGCCGGAACATTCGAAAAGCACGTCGAAGGTGCCCTTGTCCGCCGCGTAGGCGGACAGCGCGTCCCTGTCCTTGCCGGTGTTGATCACCACGTCGGCGCCGGCTTTCTTCGCCATGTCGAGCGTGAAATCACCCAGATCGGTGGCGACGATCAGATCCGCCCCGGCCCGGCGCGCCGCCAGGATGCACAGCACCCCGATCGGGCCGCAGCCGGTGACCAGCACCGATTTGCCCAGCATCGGCCCGGCGCGCCGGGTCGCATGCAGGCAGACCGCCAGCGGTTCGGCCATCGCCGCCTGTCCGGGCGTCAGACCGTCGGCCGGAACGCATTGCGCGGCATTGGTGACCAGCACTTCGCGGAACGCGCCCTGGACGTGCGGGAACGGCATCGCCGAGCCGTAGAAGCGCATGTTCAGGCACTGGTTGAACATCGCCTCGTCGCAGAACCGGCAATCGCCGCAGGGGCGCGACGGCGACACCGCCACCAACTGCCCCTCCTGCAATCCGGTGACGCCGGCGCCGAGGGCCGAGATGTATCCCGACACCTCGTGGCCCAGCACCATCGGCTGTTTCAGCCGCACGGTGCCGAAGCCGCCGTGGTTGTAGTAGTGCAGATCCGAGCCGCAGATGCCGCCCGCGGCCATCTTGACCTGAACCTCGCCGGGACCCGGGGTCTCGACCGGCTGGTCCTCGATCCTCAGGTCCTTGGCGTCATGGATGACGATCGCTTTCATGATTTCCTCACAGTACCGGTGTCGGCAGATCCTGGCCGGCGAAGAACGCCGTCAGGTTGTCGCGGACCAGCTTGCCCATCGCCTTGCGCGTCTCGATCGTGCCCGAGGCGTGGTGCGGTTGCAGCAGCAGGTTGTCGAGATCGAGGAACCGCTTGTCCAGCGCCGGTTCCCCGTCGAACACGTCGAGCGCCGCCGAGCCGAGGCGGCCGTCCTTCAAGGCGGCGATCAGCGCGTCCTCGTCGATGTTAGAGGCGCGCGAGATGTTGATAATCATGCCCTCGGGGCCGACCGCCTCGATCACCTCCTTGCCGACGATGTGCCGGGTTTCGGCAGAGGCGGCGAGCGTCACGAACAGGAAATCGGCATGCCGGGCCAGATCGACCGGGTCCGGGATGAAGGTCCAGTCGGGCGCGTAATCCTTGGCCGATACATCGGAATAGGCGATGTCGAGATCGAACCCGGCAAGCCGCCGCGCGACCTCGAAGCCGATGCGGCCCAGCCCCAGAACGCCGGCCTTGCGGCCCCAGACCCGGCGCCGCAGCGGATACAGACCCTTTTCGGCCCAGTCGCCGCTGCGGACCCAAGCCTCGGCGCCGACGACGCCGCGCGATTGCGCCAGCATCATCGCAACACCGAGATCGGCGACGTCGGCGGTCAGCACGTCGGGCGTGTTGCTGACGCGGATGCCGCGTTCGCGGCAGGCGGCAAGATCGACCGCGTCGAATCCGACGCCGTAGACCGAGATCAGCCTCAGCTTCGGACAGGCCTCGATCATCGCGCGGTTCGCACCGAGTTCGCCACGGGTGGCGATGGCTTCGATCTTGGCGCCGACCTCGGCAAGGAAGGCAGCCTTGTCGTCCGCTTCGAAGTAGCGGTGAACGGTGAAGGCGGCGTCCAGCGGCACCTGGTCCCATTCGGGATAGGGGCCGACCTGAAGCACGACGGGCTTCGACATCGGGGATTCCTCGCTTGACAGCGTTGTTATCGATAACATATGTAACTCGAAACAGTTTGTCGAGCGCAAATCGGGGGGCAGCATGAGCCTTAAGTTATTCGACCTGACCGGCCGCCGCGCCCTGATCACCGGATCGTCGCAGGGCATCGGCGAAGCCCTGGCCAAGGGGCTTGCCGCCGCCGGCGCCGAGATCATCCT
>JBFGEI010000110.1:0-9179 GCA_041580155.1 Limimaricola sp. | reverse complement strand
TTCAAGGCCGGGATGCGCGGCGGAAGGGCTCTGGCCTACCGCAAGGTGCGCCGCGCGGTGGCGCCCGAGGCCTATGTCTACGGCGGCAGCGGCGCCTCGGCGGCAAGCGAGGACGACATTGCACTGCTGGAGCTGGCGCAGCCGATCCGGTCGACCCAGGTCCGCCCCTTCGAGACCGCGATGACCGTGCAGGCCGGGGCGCAGGTCGGGGTGGTGTCCTACGCGCATGACCGCGCCGAGGCGCCGTCGCTGCAGGAGGTCTGCGACGTCATCGGCCGGCAGGCCGGGCTGCTGGTGATGGGCTGCGACGTCGATTTCGGGTCCTCGGGATCGCCGGTTTTCCAGATCGACGGCGACGTGGCCCGGATCGTGTCGGTGGTCTCGGCCAAGGCCGAGCTCGACGGCGCCAACGTCGCGATCGGCGTGGCGCTGGACGGGCCGCTGGCCCGGCTGCGGGCCAGGCTCGACGCCGATGTCAGCGCGTTTCGCGGCCTCGCGACCGGCCAGGTCCGGGTGGTCGGCGCCGGCGAAAGATCCGACATCGGCGCCCGCTTCGTGCGCCCCTGAGCGCCGCCCGCGCGGATCTTGAAACCGCCGCAACCCTCCCCACATTTGATCCACGGAATGCCGATACCCGGGTTCCTGACGACCCGGCCTGTCCCGCTTCGGGAAGGCCAACCCAATGTTATCGCTTGTGATGAAGGATGACTGACATGCGTACATTCGATCTTGCGCCGCTGTACCGCGCCACCGTCGGTTTCGACCAGGTCGCCGACCTGATGGACCGCGTTCTGGCCGGTGAGCCCGCGCATAACAACTACCCGCCCTACAACATCGAGAAGACCGACGAGAGCGGCTGGCGGATTTCGATCGCCGTGGCCGGATTCTCGGCCGACGATCTCTCGGTCGAGGTGCGCGAGAACGCGTTGATCGTGACCGCCCGCAAGGCCGAAGACGACAGCCGCGAGCGCACCTTCCTGCACCGCGGCATCGCGACCCGCGCCTTCGAGCGCCGGTTCCACCTGGCCGATCACGTGCGGGTCACCGGGGCGAGCCACGCCGACGGCATGCTGCATATCGAGCTGGTGCGCGAGGTGCCGGAGGCGTTGAAGCCGCGGCGCATCGAAATCACCGGCCAGACGCCGCAAAACGCCAATCTGATCGAGGAAAAATCGGTCAACTGAGGCACGGCCGGGTACTCCAGCCGGCCGGAGACGGTCCGACTGGCCGATTAAGCGCCGGTCGGTCGTGACCGCGAGGGCGCGGGTCCGCTTGGGCCCGCGCCTTTTTCGCGCCCGGTGCCGATGGATCGACCGCCAAGCGTGCTACACTCGTCATGCGTGCATTCGTGACGGGGGCGCCAGATGAAGACAGCGATCATCTACGACTGCGAATTCCTGACCGCGGCGGGGTCGCCATCGCGGTTCTGGTGCGGCCCGCAGGACCCGGACCCGGTGATCGCCCAGATCGGCGCGGTGCGGCTTGGGCTGGACGGCGAGATGCCGGTGCTCGACACGCTGAAGCTGCACGTGTTGCCGCGCGACCGGGCCGGCGATCGCTGCCCGCTCGACCCGCTGTTCATCGGCCTGACCGGGATCACCGAAGCGGTGATCGACAGCGACGGCCTGCCGCTTGCCGACGCGCTGGCGACACTGGACGGGTTTTCCGGCGGCGCCGGGTTGTGGAGCTGGGGCAAGGATGAGTTCAACATGGTGGCGATCAGCTGCTACGTGCAGGGCCTTGCGCCGCCGATCCCGGTCACCCGGTTTCGCAACGTCGCCGAGTTGTTGCTGAAGGCCGGTGTGCCGCTGGACGAACTCTCGGCGCTGCGCAGCAACCTGATGGCCGGCCATTTCGGCATCGAACGCCCGGAGTTGCGCGGCCACGACGGTCTGGACGATGCGCTATCGGTCGCCTTCTCGCTGCAGCACCTGCTGCAGGCGGGCAGGCTCGGCGCCGCCGATTTCGACTAGGCTTGCCGAAACGCAAAGGGGCGGCCAGAAGGCCGCCCCCGTCGGGTCAAAACTTGCCGGTCGTCAGAACCGCAGCGTGTAGTTGTCGCCGACATCGGGCTTGGCTTCGCGCGACGCGTTGGCCTTGGCGATCTGATACAGGAACGCCATCGAGCTGGTCGTGGTGCTCCAGACCTCGGCCTCGCGCAGCTTCAGGCACAACAGCCGCACATCCGGATCGCGGCGGCCGTCGTCGAACCAGCTGGCCGCGACGGCGTTCCAGATCTCGTCGAGCTTGGCTTCGTCGTGGCTCAGCGACAGGGTGCCGTGCGCATGGCTGTAGAGCCCGTGCTTGTCCGAGCTGACGCTGAACAGCGCGTCGCGCGGTGCCGACTCAACGGCGTCGGCCAGCTCGGTGCCATGCGCAGTGATGAACCACAGGCAGCCGGCCTTGCGGTCGACGGTATGGCTCATCGGGATCAGCCGGTCGGTGCCGCCGATGCCGACCATGCCGGCCCGCAGGTCCGACAGCCGGTCCCAGAACATCTTCACCCGCTCTTCGTTGCTATGCTCGCTCATCATTCGTCCTGTCTCTTGACGGAGGGCCACGTCGCCGCCACCCGTTTCGCAGATCAAACGAAGTGAACGAAGCGTGGTTCCGTCATGCCCCGATGGACACACCCGGCCCGATCCAGCGGACCCATGCGTTCGGACCTTTGGGATCGCAAGCGAACAGGGTGCCGCGGGCGCGCACATACCCGCCCCAGCCGGAGGTTCCGGCACTCGATGCGGGAAGAGAGTAGCGCAGACGCATTTTTTGTCCCAGTGCCCCAAGCTCCATGCCCCGCGGCGTGCCTTCGTCGAGGATCACCCGGCGCAGCTGACGGTCGAGTGGTTGCAACACGGTGGCCGGCATCGACTGCACCGCCGGAGCCTCGGCGGGCTGGATCTTCACGGACGCACTGGCGGGTCCGGCGGCGACCGAAACCACGGAGGCGGCGGGCTTGGCGGGCGTCGGCTGCAGCACCTCGAACCTTGTGCAGGCCAGCCGAAATCCCTGTGGCGTCTTGGCTTCGCCAATTCCGATCACGATGAACCCCGTCTCGCGCAGATAATGCGCCAGATGGCCGAAGTCGCCGTCCGAGCTGGCGATCGCAAACCCGTCGAGCTTGTGCCGATGCGCCAGATCCAGCGCGTCGATGCAAAGCCGAAGGTCGGCCGCGTTCTTTCCCGAACCGGAATGTATCACGACTTAGCCGCCGCGCCGTTCCCAGCCGGTCAGCAGCTGCGCGTCGCCATAAACCCTGGCGATCGGAGACCGACCATGCTGCGCCACCGCCGCTTCGAGCTGCGCCGCCAAAGCGCAGGACAGGTTTTCACCATCGATCAGAAGGGCCAGACGCGGTTGCGACGGAAACGGGTGGCTGGTCACGGTGCCTCGGGAACAGGTTAAACACCCCTGCAACCTGGCCGTGAATTATGGGGATTTTCGGGCCGGTGAGTGACCGGCCCGGCATCAATGCGCCAGCGCCCAGTTGGCGCCCTGCCCGGCCTCGACGGTCAGCCGCACGTCGAGATCGACCGCCGGATGCGCCGCACCTTCCATCACCTCGCGGGCGATCTCGATCAGCGCCGGCGCCTCGGATTCGTCGACCTCGAACAGCAGTTCGTCATGCACCTGCAGCAACATCCGCGCCGATCCGACCGGCGCTATCGCCGCGTCCATTCGAATCATCGCCCGGCGGATCACGTCCGCCGCGGTGCCTTGGATCGGCGCGTTGATCGCGGCGCGCTTGGCAAAGCCGGCGGTCGGGCCCTTGGCGTTGATCTCGGGGGTGTTGATCTTGCGGCCGAACAGCGTGGTGACGTGCTCATGCGCCTTCGCATAGGCCACGGTGTCGTCCATGTAGGCGCGGATTCCCGGGAACCGCTCGAAGTAGCGGTCGATGAACCCCTGCGCCTGGTCACGCGGAATCCGCAGATTGCGGGCCAAACCGAAGCCGGAAATCCCGTAGATCACCCCGAAGTTGATCGCCTTGGCTTGCCGCCGGATGTCCGAGGTCATCTGGTCAAGCGGCACGTCGAACATCTCGGACGCGGTCATCGCGTGGATGTCCTGGCCGTCGCGGAACGCCGCCTTCAGCGCGTCGATGCCGGCGACATGAGCGAGGATCCGCAGCTCGATCTGGCTGTAGTCGAGAGACACCAGCACCTTGCCCGCCGGGGCGACGAAGGCCTCGCGGATCCGGCGGCCCTCTTCGGTGCGGATCGGGATGTTCTGCAGGTTCGGATCGGTCGAGGCGAGCCGGCCGGTGCTGGCCCCGGCGATCGAATACGAGGTGTGGACGCGGCCGGTCTCGGGGTGGATGTGTTCCTGCAGGCTGTCGGTATAGGTCGATTTCAGCTTGGAGATCTGCCGCCAGTCGAGCACCAGCCGCGGCAGCTCGTGCTCGGTCGCCAGGTCCTCGAGGATGTCGGCGCCGGTGGCATAGGCCCCGGTCTTGCCGGTCTTGCCGCCGGGCAGGCCGAGATCGTCGAACAGGATCTCGCCCAGCTGTTTCGGAGAGCCCACGTTGAACGGCCGGCCGGCCTTTTCGTGGATCTCGGCCTCGAGTCCGGCCATCTTCTGCGCGAAGGCATTCGACATCCGGCTCAGCGTGTCGCGATCGACCTGGATCCCGGCCCGCTCCATCCGCGCCAGCACCGGCACCAGCGGCCGCTCCAGGGTCTCGTAGACCGTGGTGACCCGGGCCCGGTGCAGCTCGGGCTTGAACCTGCGCCACAGTCGCAGCGTCACATCGGCGTCCTCGGCGGCGTATTTCACCGCCTCGGCCACCGGGACACGGTCGAAGGTGACCGCGGATTTGCCGGTGCCGATCACCGTCTTGATCGGGATCGGGATGTGCCCGAGATAGCGGTCCGACAGCGTGTCCATGCCATGGCCGTGCAGCCCGGCATGCATCGCGTAGCTGAGCAGCATGGTGTCGTCGAACGGTCCGAGATCGATGCCGAGCCCGGCGAAGATCTTCAGATCGTATTTCATGTTCTGGCCGATCTTCAGGATCGACGGATCCTCGAGCATCGGCTTCAGCAGGTCCAGCGCCTGCTGCAGCGGCATCTGGCCCTCCGACAGCTCGTCGGAGCCGAACAGCCCGGCTTCGCCGGACCGGTGCGTCAGCGGGATGTAGCAGGCCTGGCCGGGCAGCACGCAAAGCGAGATTCCGACCAGATCGGCGCGCATCTCGTCGAGGCTGGTGGTCTCAGTGTCGACCGCGACATGGCCGTATTCGTAGATCTGCGCGATCCAGGGCGCCAGCTCCTCGGCGCTGGTGACGCAGGTATAGGCGTCGTGGTCGAAGCCCAGTTCCGGCTCCGGTTCGGCGCCGGTCGCTGCGGCCGCCGCCGCCGCCGCCGGGGTCTCGATCGCCGGCGGTTCGGCGTCGAGCTTCTCGGCGATCCGCCGGGTGATGGTGCGGAACTCCATTTCGGCCAGGAACCCGAGCAGCACCTCGGGCTCGGGATCGCGGATTTCCAGATCGTCGAGGGTGAAGTCGAGCGGCGTGCTGCAATCGAGCGCCACCAACCGCTTCGACAGCCGGATCTGCGCCTCGTTGTCGATCAGGGTCTGGCGGCGTTTGGGCTGCTTGATTTCGCCGGCGCGGGCCAGCAGCTGGTCGAGATCGCCGAATTCGTTGATCAGCAGCGCCGCGGTCTTGATGCCGATGCCGGGGGCGCCGGGCACGTTGTCGACCGAATCTCCGGCCAGCGCCTGCACGTCGACGACCCGGTCCGGAAACACGCCGAACTTCTCGAACACCCCGTCTCGGTCGATCCGGCGGTTCTTCATCGGGTCGAGCATCTCGACCCCGTCACCGACCAGCTGCATCAGGTCCTTGTCCGAGCTGACGATGGTGACCCGGCCGCCGGCGTCGCGGGCCTGGCACGACAGCGTGGCGTTGATGTCGTCGGCCTCGAAGCCCTCGAGCTCCTTGCAGGCGATGTTGAACGCCTCGGTGGCCTTGCGGGTCAGCGGGATCTGCGGCCGCAGATCTTCCGGCATCGCGTCGCGGTTGGCCTTGTAGAGATCGTTGCGGAAGGTGTGGGAGCCCTTGTCGAAGATAACCGCGACATGGGTGGCGGCATCGGCGCCGGAGTTGCCGTCGATGTAGCGCTGCAGCATGTTGACGAAGCCCGACACCGCGCCGACCGGCAGCCCGTCGGACTTGCGGGTCAGCGGCGGCAGCGCGTGGTAGGCGCGGAAGATGAAGGCCGAACCGTCGATCAGGTGCAGGTGGCAGCCCTTGCCGAATTGCGTCATGCCGCGCTCCCTCTTGCGATGTCGGATGTATGGATCGCCGGGGTCGCAGGCGCCCCGGCCAAATTTCTTGGCAAGAAATTTGTGCTTGCCGCCGCCGGTCCGCGTCAGCGGTTGCCGGCGTCCTCTTGGCCCGACCGGTCCTGGCCGCGGGTGATCTCCTCGAGCCCCGCTGCGCCCTTCTCGGCGAATTCGCGATGCACGTAGCGCGCGTCGCAATAGCCGCATTCGACGAAGCCGGTGTCGTGCGGGATCATCAGCCAGACCCTCGGGTGGCCCAGCGCCACGGTGCCGCCGTCGCAGGCGACGCGCCAGGTATCGACGATCTTGGTCTCGGGCGCGGGAAGTGTCATGTGGGGTCTGTCCTGAAACGGGAGCGGCCGGGAATTGCCCCGGCCCGGAACGGCCTACATTCTAGCCGTCCGCACCGCAGGGACAAGACGCGAAAGGACCGCAGATGCCCCAGACCCAACCCGCGATCGAGATCACCGGCCTGAAGAAGACCTACGCGCCCAGCGCCAAGTCCGCCGCCAAGGTGGCGCTCGACGGCATCGACCTGACGATCCCCGCGGGATCGATCTTCGGCCTGCTCGGCCCGAACGGCGCCGGCAAGTCGACGATGATCAACATCATGGCCGGGCTGGTGCTGAAATCGGAAGGTCGCGTGAAGATCTGGGGCTTCGACCAGGACGTGAACCCGCGCCAGTCGCGCGCCGCGATCGGGGTGATGCCGCAGGAGCTCGTCCTCGACCCGTTCTTCACCCCGCGCGGCGCGCTCGACGTGCAGGCCGGGCTCTGGGGCGTGCCGAAAGCGCAGCGCCGCACCATGGAGCTGCTCGAGATGGTCGGCCTCGCCGACAAGGCCGATGCCTACGCCCGGTCGCTGTCGGGCGGCATGCGGCGCCGGCTGCTTCTGGCCAAGGCGCTGGTGCACAGCCCCCGCGTGCTGGTGCTCGACGAACCCACCGCCGGCGTCGACATCGAACTGCGCAACATGCTGTGGCGCAACGTCCGCAAGCTCAACGAACTGGGCACCACGATCATCCTCACCACGCATTACCTCGAAGAGGCGCAGGAGATGTGCGACGAGATCGCGATCATCGACAACGGCCGCGTGGTCACCCGCGACACCACCGCCAACCTGCTGGGCCGGGTCGCCGGCAAGACCCTCGTGGTCACCCCGAGCGAGGCCTCGGCGATCCCGGCACTTCCCGAGGGCGTCAGCGTCAGCGAACGCCCCGGCGGCGCGCTGGCGTTCTCCTACGACAGCAGCCGGATGGGCGCCGGCACGGTGCTTGACGCGATCCGCGCCGGCGGCATGCGGCTGTCGGACGTGAAGACCGAAGAGGCCGATCTCGAGGACGTGTTCCTGCAGCTCACCTCGAAAACCGCGGAACCCGCCCCCGCCGCCTGAGGTTGCCCCGCTGACGCCGAGGCAAAGGGGCAGGCATGGATCAGGTCGACGCCGACACCGGCAACATCTTCATCAAGCTCGACTCATGGGTCGACGGGTTCTTCCGGCTTCTGCCCAACATCGCCGTGGCGATCGCCGTGCTGCTCCTGTTCTGGCTGCTGGCGCGCGGCGTCGCGGCGCTGGTGCGCCGGTCCGGCGCGCGCCGCGGCCGCGAGAATCTCGGCGAGGTCGGCGCCAGCCTGCTGCGCTGGCTGGTGGTGATCATGGGCTTCATGCTCGCGGTCACCATCGTCGCGCCGTCGATCACCCCGGCCGACCTGTTCGCCGGTCTCGGCATCGGCTCGGTGGCGATCGGTTTCGCCTTCAAGGACATCCTGCAGAACATGCTGGCCGGGATCCTGATCCTGATCCGCCAGCCGTTCGAGGTCGGCGACCAGATCGTCTCCGGCGGCCACGAGGGCACCGTCGAGCGGATCGAGACCCGGGCCACGCTGATCAAGACCTACGACGGCCGCCGCGTGGTGATCCCGAACTCGGACATCTACACCGACGCGGTGGTGGTCAACACCGCCTTCGACAAGCGACGCTCGGAATACGATGTGCAGATCGGCTGTTCGGACGACTTCGACGAAGCCTGCCGGATCATGGTCGAGGCGGCGGCGGCCTGCGACGGCGTGCTGTCGGATCCGGCGCCCGAGGCGATCCCGTGGTCGATGGACGCCGATGGCAACTCGGTGCGGCTGCGCTGGTGGACGACGCCGGCCCGCGCCGACGTGGTGCAGGTCTGGGGCCGGGTGATCCGCGACACCTACAACGCGCTGAACGCCGCCGGCATCGACCTGCCCTATCCGACCCGGATGGTGTTGTTCCACGACCAGACCGAGGACAGCGACGGTGACCGTTCGGCGCAGCGCGAAGGCTGGCCGAGCCGCGGTCATGACCCGAAACCGCGCCGCATTGCCGATGCGATCGCCCAGGCCGGCGGCCGCGACGCCGCCTCCGGCCCCGACTGACCTTTGCTTGCGCCCCCGGAGCGCCGGGGGCAGTTGCCCCAAGGCTGAGCCCCGGGGCTCAGCCTTTCGGGGCCAGCATCCGGCCCAGAGGACGACCGCCAAGGATGTGCATGTGGAAATGCGGCACCTCCTGGACACCATGCGCCCGGGCGTTGGTGATCGCGCGGAACCCGGCCTCGACCCCGGCGCTGCGGCAGATTTCGGCCACCGCCCGGGTGAAATCGACGATCTCGGCCTCGGAGGCCTCGGCGGCGAAATGGTCGTAGGACACATAGGCGCCCTTCGGGATCACCAGCACATGCACCGGCGCCTGCGGCGTGATATCCTCGAAGGCCAGCGTGTGTGCGGTTTCGAGCACGGTGCGGTTGGGGATCTCGCCGCGCAGGATCTTGGCGAAGATGTTCTCGGGATCGTAATCGAAGCTCATGCTTGGTCCTCAGTCGTCAAACAGGTTCGGGGTCTCGGCGATGCCCCGCGCCACATCT
>JBFGEI010000109.1:0-9270 GCA_041580155.1 Limimaricola sp. | reverse complement strand
ATCGAGGCCGTCGCCATCGTCACCCCCAACCACATGCACCTGCCGGCCGCCCGCGCCTTTCTCGAGGCGGGCATCCACGTGATCTGCGACAAGCCGCTCACCGCGACCCTGGCCGAGGCCGAGGCGCTGGCGCGGGTGGCCAAGGCGTCGAAGGCGCTGTTCATCCTGACCCATACCTACGCGGGCTACCCGATGGTGCGCGAGGCGCGGCGGCTGGTGGCCGAGGGCGCCCTGGGCGAGATCCGCGTGGTGCAGGTCGAATACGCGCAGGACTGGCTGGCGCGCGAGGAGACCGGCAAGCAGGCCGAGTGGCGCACCGATCCGGCCCGTTCGGGCGCGGGCGGCGCGGTGGGCGACATCGGCTCGCATGCCGCGCATCTGGCGCGCTACGTCTCGGGTCTGGAGATCGAGAGCGTCGCGGCGCAGCTCACCGCCTTCGTGCCCGGCCGCAGGGTCGATGACGACGCGCAGGCGCTGCTGCGCCTGTCGGGCGGCGCGCGTGGCATGCTCTGGGCCAGCCAGGTCGCGCCGGGGCACGACAACGACATCCGGCTGCGGGTGCTGGGCTCCGAGGCCGGGCTCGACTGGTCGCACGCCGACCCGAACCGGCTGCGGCTGACCCGACTGGGCGAACCTGCGCGGATCCTGACCCGGGGCGGACCGGGGTTCGAGGGCGCGGCCCGGGTGCCTGCCGGGCATCCCGAGGGCTATCTAGAGGCCTTCGCCAGCCTCTATTCCGACGCGGCCGACGCGATCGCCGCAGGCGCGATGCCGGACTGGCTGCCCGGCCTGTCCGACGGTCTCGCCGGCATGCGCTTCATCGCGGCCTGCGTCGCGTCCTCCGGGCGGGATGGCAGCTGGGTCGCCTGCGCCTCGCCCGACCTTGGCTGAAAAACGGGCCTTTGCCGACGGGATCACCGCGGAGCCCGCGGCATCGGCCTTTGGCCGATCGCGGCGCGGCGAAGTGGCGCCGCGCGATACCGCGCCACGCCTGGTCAGGCGATCATACGGCACGCCTCTCGGGCGCCCGGATGTCCTGCGGACCCGCCGGCGACACCTCGGACTACCCAAGGATTCCGGGCGCTTGCGCCCCACTTGCACGCGGTCCGACCGGCGAAGCCAGCCGGCCTCCGACACCCGGTTGACATAGCGGAAAGCTTGAACGACGGTGGCCGCACATAACCGGGGGTGCTCCGACAGGAGCTGAGATGCGCGCCGAGCGTGAACCCTTCACAGCTGATCTGGATAATGCCAGCGGAGCGAGGTGCTACCATGTTCATAGGCGCGCAAGTGTCGCTATATCCGATGACGTCCGACTTCCTGGGCATCATCACCACCGGGCTGGACGCCCTTGCCCCCTACAGCGACGAGCTGAGGCTCGAGACGGACGACATGTCGACCTTGATGGTCGGCGCGCCCGGACCGTTGCTCGACGCGATCCGCGACCTGTTCGCGGCCGCCGCCAGACGACCCGAGCACGTCACGATGCACGTGACGCTGTCGCGTGGCTGCCCGGGTGAGCCGGACGATCCGGCGTGCCGCTGCGACACGCTGGACCTGGGGCAGACCCAGTCCCTGCCCGACCGGCAGCGCCTGGCGGCGCAGGCGGTGAAGGATGCGCCCGATCTGGGTGTCGGCATCGATCTGCAGTTTTCGCTCTACGTCATGGGAGCGGACGGCCATATGGACGAGATCTACGGCTGCATCGATTTCCTGAAGACCAGCGGCACGTATCTTAGGTCCAAGAACTTCTGCACGCGGCTGCGCGGCGATGCCGGCGCGGTGTTCGAGACGTTGCGCCAGGCTTTCCTGCGCTTCGGCCCGGCCGCAGGTCACGTGACGATCGACCTGACGGCTTCGGCCAACAGCCCCAGCCTCGGCTGAGGTCGCTGCAACCGCGGGCGCCCGTCGCCCGCGGCCGGCGCGTCATGGCGAATATCCGATCTTCATATCCGGCGCTGGTGCTGGCTTGCGTCTTTCTCGGCGGCTGGGAAGGCTATGTGGCCATCACCGATGCGTCGGCGCTCGTGCTTCCCGCACCCAGCGACGTTCTGAACGGGCTGTGGATCGAGCGGGCGGCGATCGGGCGGCACGCGCTTGCGACGCTGGCTGTCGCTTGCCTGGGCTTCGGCCTGTCGGTGGTCTTCGCTTTCGCCGTGTCGATCGCGCTGCATTTCTCGGGCTGGCTGCGCCGGGGGCTGATGCCGCTTCTCGTCGCCAGCCAGACGGTGCCCATCGTCGCGCTCGCCCCGCTCATGGTGCTGTGGTTCGGCTTCGGTTTGCTTCCGAAGCTGCTGCTGGTGATCCTCGTCACCTTCTTTCCGATGCTGGTCAGCCTGATGGCCGGATACGCGAGCCTGCCGCGGCCGTTTCGCGATCAGCTGGTCTCGATGGGGGCGACGGGCTGGGCGGTCTACCGCCGCGCCGCGCTTCCCTCGGCCCGGGCGCATTTCTTCGCGGGGCTGAGGATCTCGGCGACCTACGCGATCGTCGCGACGATCTTCGCCGAATACGCCGGCGCGCGGCAGGGCCTGGGCATCTACATCCTGTCGGCGAAGAACAACTTCCGCGCCGATCTCGTGCTCTCGGCGGTGCTGGTGTCGGCCGGTCTCACGCTGGCGCTGCTGGCCGCCATCCGGGGGGCCGAGCGGGCGACGGGCCGCCGGTACCAGAGGGCCAGCGATGCTTGAGCTGCGCGGACTGACCATCCGCACCGACTGCAACACCCTGGTCGATGACCTGCCGCTCGATCTCGCCGAGGGCGAGCTGACCTGCCTGATCGGCCCCTCGGGCTGCGGCAAGAGCTCGGTCGTCAAATGGCTCGCCGGGGTTCTGGCACCCGAGTTGCGGGTGCGGGGCCGCGCGGCTCTGGACGGCAGGACCGCGACCCTGCCGCACCGGGACATCGCCTACCAGCCGCAGCAGGACACGCTATTTCCTTGGCTCACCATCACCGAGAACGTCGGCCTCGGGCTGGAGATCAGGGGCCTCGGCCGACACGCCGCCCGCGACCGGGTGCGCGGTCTGCTGCCAAGCTTCGGGCTGCAGCGCCACGCCGACGCCTTTCCCGATCAGCTGTCCGGCGGAATGCGTCAGCGGGCGGCATTCCTGCGCGCGATCGTCCAGGAGACCCGCGTGCTTCTGCTCGACGAACCGTTCTCGGCGCTGGACGCGGTGACGCGTCTTGCGATGCAGGCCTGGCTGATCGACCGGCTGGCGGAACGGCCGCGGGCGGTCCTGATGGTCACCCATGACCTCTACGAGGCCACGCGGATGGCCGACCGGGTGCTGGTCATGGCCGGCGGTCCCGGTCGCATCGTCGCCGATATTCCGATCACCACCCCCCGCGCCGACCGCAGCGAGGCCGCGCTGGCCGAGATCCGTTCGACGCTCAGATCCATGCTATTGAAGGACACGTCATGAAGATCGCCACCCTGAGCCTTGCCGCCTGCCTCGCGGCAACCACGGCCGAGGCCGAAGACCTGAGCATCGCGCTCGACTGGACGCTGAACACCAACCACGTCGGGCTGATCGTGGCGCAGCACAACGGCTATTTCGCGGAGGCCGGGCTGGAGGTCGAGATCCTGCCCTATTCCGACAGCGCCTCGACCGCGCTTCTTGCCGCGGGGGCGGTGGATTTCGCCTATATGACCGCGCTGGGGTTCATCAGCGCCAAGGCGGGCGGCGCCGAGATCACCGCCCTGTGGGTCACGATGCAGCGCGAGGCCGGGCGACTGGTCTACAACAGCGACAACGCCGCGATTTCCCGCCCGGCGGATTTGCAGGGCAAGACCTATGCCGGGTTCGGCAGCGCCTGGGAAGCGGCGCTGATTTCGACGATGATCGAGGCCGACGGCGGCACGCCGGTCTACGACACCGTGACCCTGGGCACCGGCGCCTACGAGGCGCTGGCCACAGGCGCGGTCGACTTCACCCTCGAGGTCGCCACCTGGGAGGGCGTGAACAGCGAGCTCCTTGGACGGAAACAGTCGCATTTCACCTATTCGGATTACGGCGTACCGGAACCGCAGGGCGGCTATATCGGGTCGCGGACGTCGCTGCTGCAAAGCGACCCCGAGACCGTCGACGCCTTCATGGAAGCGACCGCGCGGGGCTACGCCTGGGCGGCCGAAAACCCGCAGGCGGCGGCGCAGATCCTGATCGAGGCCGGGGAGTTTCCCAACGAAGACCTGGTCCGCGGCTCGATGCGGGTGATCGACGAGGGCGGCTACCTGACCGACGGCACCACGCCGCCGGGCCGGATCGACGCGGACCGGCTGACGGTGATGGCGAAATTCCTCTATGACAGCGGCGTGCTGCGCGGCACCGATGGCCAGCCGCTGACCTGGCCCGGCGACGTTTCGGACTGGTTCGACCAGAGCTGGATGGAGCGCTGACCCTTCACTGCGGGCGCGCCGGGGGCGAGGTGCTGCGGATGGGCCTCGATCCATTTCGCGCACCGCAAGCCAGGGCGGGCCAAGTTTAGCCGTCGACCAAGGGGGTTCGCTATGCGAGCCCTCTTCGGCGGCTTCTCCGCGAAGCGCCGCGCTGATATGATTGCGCGTCCGACTCGTGCAGTTGGCGGCTTGCGGTCGCCGGCCTCATCGCCCCCGATCCTCAGCATCCAGACCCGCAGAGCGTGCTCGTTGATGGAGGACGCCAGATGGAACTGACCCGTGACAAGCCAGACGACGCCGAGGCGCTGAAACGCCGAATTCGCAGCCAATGGGACGAGGCGGCCGCGGGATGGGACCGCCAGGAGGCCAGCATCGGCCGCTGGCTCGGCTCCGCGACCGCGGCGATGATCGATCTTGCCGGCATCGCGCCGGGGGCTTCGGTGCTAGATCTGGCGGCGGGCAACGGCGCGCAGACCATCGAGATCGCGACCCGCGTCGGCGCGTCGGGCCGGGTCGTCGCCACCGATCTCTCGCCGGCGTCGGTCGAAATCGCCGCGCGGCGGCTCTCGGGTCTCGCCATGGATGGCGTCTCGGCGATGGTTGCCGACATCGAGGCGCTGCCCTTCGACGCCGCGAGCTTCGACGCGGTGACCTGCCGGCTCGGGCTGATGTTCCTGCCCCGGCCCGCGGTCGGGATCTCCGAGATGCGCCGGGTGCTGCGTCCGGGCGGCCGCGCCGCCTCGGTCGTCTTCTCGCGCCCTGACCGCAACCCCTGCATCACCACCCTGATGAGGGTCGCGACCGCGCAGGCCGGGGTCGCGGCCCCCGATCCCGCCCGGCCCGGCGGCCTGTTGAGCCTCGGGGCGCCCGGGCTGCTGGCGCGGCTCTATCGCGAGACCGGGTTCTCGCGGGTTCACGAAATTTGCGTCTCGGCCCCGTTCCATATGCCGTCGGCGCGCGCATACGTCGACGTCATCCGTGACGCCGCGGCGCCGGTCGTCGCGATCCTGTCGCGGCTTCCACTGGACCGCCGGGCGGCGGCCTACGACGAGATCGAGCGCGAACTCGAGATCTTCCGCACCGGCGACGGCTGGGAAGGCCCGAACGAGTTGCTGATCGTCTGGGGGGAGGCTTAGATGGCCGCGGTATCGCGACGGTCGCTGGTGCTGGCGGCGGCGGGCGCCGTGCTGGCGCCGGTCCGGGCGGCGGGCGTCGAGACCGAGGCCTCCGTAGCGACCGGCGTGGCCCCGATCGGCGCGCTGGCGGTCGCCCGTCTCGGCGCGCAACAGGAAGCGCTGCTGTCGGGCCGGGTCTTCGTGGTCGCCACCGGCAAGACCGAGGCCCAGTCGAGCGGCCAGGACGTCGTCCGCTTCACCGGCGGGCTGATCTCCACCGACCTTTGCGACCGCTTCGGGTTCCGGCCGGCCCCATACCACCTGCGCGCCGAGGCCGGGGCGCTGCATGTCATGGCGGCCCTCGCCAGCGACGCGCAGGGAGAGCTGCGCTTTTCGGGCCGGATCTTCGGCGATCGGCTGGTGGCCCAGGCCGACTGGCGGCGTCAGCGCTGGTATGGCGACGTCCACCTTCGGATCTGGTTCGACGGGGCGCTGGCCGATCCGGCCGGCGATCATCCGGCCTGGCTGGAGTGAAAGGGTGTCGCGGGTGGCCGGATCGCTGCACATGCCATCGCTTCGAGCCGTGCTGCTTGTTGGCTGCTATGGCGGGGTGATCGTCGGCGGGGCGATGCTCGGCCAGCAGATCGCCGGCGCGCTCGATCTCGAGCTCTGGCCGCATACCGAAGCGGCGATCCACCGCACCATCGTGGTCACGCTGATCGCCTACGCCGTGCTGATGGCCCTACCGTTCGTGCCCGGGGTCGAAATCGGACTGGCGCTGATCGCGATCTTCGGGGCGCGGGTCGTGCCGGTGGTCTACCTGTCGACCGTGCTCGCGCTTGTCGCCGCCTTTGCGGCCGGCCGGCTGGTCCCCGCCGCGACGCTTGCCGCGGCGCTCCGGTCGGTTGGTCTCGCGCGGGCGGCGCGGCATGTCCAGCAGACCGCCACGCTCGACCTCGCGCAGCGGCGCGCCCGGATCGAGGCGGCCTTGCCGGCGCGGCTCCGCTCCTGGTTGCTGAGGCTGCCGGCGGTGGCGATGCTGGTGCTGTTCAACCTTCCAGGCAACGCGCTTGCCGGTGGCGGCGGCGGGATCGCCATGGCGCTCGGCGCCAGCCGCCTTATTTCCTGGCCGGCCTATGTCGTCGGCGTCGCGATCGCGGTCGCGCCGGTCCCCGTGGCGGTCCTGCTCGGCGCGGTGCTGAGCCGCGGGTGACGCCATGATGTCCGACCTGTTGCCTGTGCGGCTGCGGCGACAATGACTGTCGCGCAACGATGGACGCGCTGGCGCTGCCGGGCGATGCTGGGGGTCGGTGTTACGGCGTTGGTGACGATATGGAAATCCTGCCCCTGGGCCTCTGGCTCGATCTGATCGGCACCTTCGTGTTCGGCATAAGCGGCGCGCTGCTGGCGGTCCGCCGCGGCCTCGACCTGTTCGGCATCGCCGTGCTTTCGGTCGCCGCCGGCCTCGCGGGCGGGATGATCCGCGACATGCTGCTCGGCGCCACGCCGCCGACCGCGCTGGAAGATCCGCGCTACCTTCTGACCGCGCTGGTGGCCGCCGCCGCCGCGTTCTTCGGCCACCGCCTGCTGGAGCGGCTGAGCAAGCCGGTGATGGTGCTCGACGCGCTCGGCCTCGGGCTTTTCGCCGTCAGCGGGTGCAGAAAGGCGCTGCTATTCGGGCTCGACCCGCTGCCGGCGATCCTGCTTGGTGTGCTGACGGCCGTCGGTGGCGGCGCGGTGCGCGATCTTTTGGTGGTCGAGACCCCGCGGGTCCTGAGCGGCGAAATCTACGCCCTTGCCGCGATGGTCGGCGCCGCGATCGTGGTCGCCGGCGCGGCGCTTGGCCTGTCCGAAAGCTGGACGGCCGGTGTCGGAGCCGCGGCGGCCTTCGCGATCCGAGGGATCAGCGTGTGGCGGGGCTGGCGGGCGCCGCGCGCACCCGGTTCTTGACCCCGACCTGCCTCGGGCCGGGTGGCACACGAACCACGCCATCGGCACCAAGTCGAGGCCGCATCGGATGCGGCTGCCGGGTTCACGGGCGCCGTTTCACGGGTCGGATACCGCCAGATCGAGCGACCTCGCGGCGTTTCGTATCGCGATGGCCAGTCGGTCGTGGCTTGCGTCGGCGGGTTGCTCGCCCGGGAACAACAGGCTGATCCCGCGGTCCGCATCCTGCATCACGAGCCGCCGCACTGCGACTTCCTCTCGATGGATCGCCTGGCGACGTGCGAACAGGTCCGGCAGCACCGCGACCCCGGCGCCGGTCGCGGCCATCAGCACGATGGAGTCGAGGCTGGTGCCCTCGTAATCGCCGGACACGATACCGCCGCTGAGGCCGGCAAGGCCGTAGACGATCCGCGCCAGCCGGTGCCCGGTGTCCAGCGTGAGAAGGCGCTGGCCGGCCAGGTCGGCGGCACTGACCTCTGCAAGCCGGGCAATCGGGTGGTCTGGCGGAACCGCGACCCAGAGCGGCTCGGTGAACAGGGGGTGTTGCCGGGTGTTCGGGTGATCTTCCGGCGTCGAGATGATCGCGTCGAAGCGCCCGTTCCGGATGCCTTCGTCGAGGCTCAAGGTGTTCTCTTCGCGCACGACGACGCGCAGATCGGGCTGATCGCGGTGCAGCGACTGCATCACCTGCGGCAGCAGGTAGGGGCCGATCGATGGCAGGACGCCGAGCCTCAGCCGCCCGCCGAACGGCAGGGCCGAGGTCATCACGCTGCGCAGGTTCTCCACCTCGGCCAGGATGCGCCGCGCCCGGTGCACGAATTCGAGCCCCTTCGCCGTGGCCCTGGTGCCGCCGCGCCCGCGATTGAACAGCCGCACGCCGAGGTCGGTTTCCACGGCGGCGATCTGGTTGGACAGGCTCGGCTGGCTGACATTCAGCGTGTCGGCGGCAAGCCCGAAGCCACCGAGCTGATGCACCGCGACGATGTATTGCAACTGCCGCAGCGTGGGTCTCATGAATAGCTTCCGGCTATGCGTTGCGCGATTACAAAGTATTTAAGTTATGGCTGAAGACACGGCAAGAGGCGCGGAACTGATCGGAGTTCGCAAATGCCTGCCGTGTTCGACACCCTGGCTGGAAACCTCATGGTGCCCACCATCCTGTTCTTCGTCCTTGGACTCCTGGCCGCGGCGGTGCGCAGCGACCTGTCGATCCCCGAGGGCGCGGCGAAGTTCATGTCGCTCTACCTTCTGCTGGCCATCGGCTTCAAAGGCGGCCACAGCCTTGCGGAGCACGGGCTGCACGCCGACCTGCTGGTGGCCATCGCGACCGGCCTGCTGCTGTCCTTCCTGATCCCCTTCCTGGCGTTCATGCTGCTGCGCGTCATGACCCGGCTCGACGTGACGAACGCGGCGGCGGTGGCCGGGCATTACGGGTCGATCTCGATCGTGACCTTCGTCGCCGCCTCCAGCCTGCTCGAACTGTCCGGCGTCGCCTTCGATGGCTACATGGTGGCGGTCGCCGCCAGCATGGAGGTGCCCGCGATCCTCTCGGCGCTCTGGATCGCGCACCGGTTTTCCGGCGACCGGGCCGCCGATCGGGTTCCGGCGCGCGAGCTGTTCGCGAACGGGTCGGTGGTACTGCTTCTGGGGGCCTTCGTGATCGGCGCGGTGACCCAGGACAAGGGCATGGAGATGATCGCGCCCTTCGTGGTCACGCCGTTCACCGGCATCCTGTGTTTGTTCCTGCTCGACATGGGCATCAGCGCGGGCCGGAGCCTGTTGAACAACCGCCACATGCTGACCCCCGGGCT
>JBFGEI010000108.1:0-9312 GCA_041580155.1 Limimaricola sp. | reverse complement strand
GTCCTCGTCCATGCCCGCGTCCAGCATCGCCTGCATCGCGCCGGTCTGCTCGCAGCCGGCCAGCAGCACCTGCTCTTCGAACACCTCGCGGGTGCCGTGCTTGGTGCCCGGGATGAAGGCCAGGATCTCCTGGTCGGGCAGCTCGGCGTTCACCTCGGCCCAGCTGGTGTTCGGGTTGGCGACCATCGCGCCGTCGACCGGCAGCTCGGTGGCCAGCGCCAGGAACCAGTCGGCCGGGGTGAAGGCGAAGGTCTCGCCGTCGATGTCGGAGGCGAAGACGATGCCGTCGTAGCCGATCCGGACCTCGATGATCTCGGTCACGCCGTTGGCGGCGCAGGCCGCGATCTCGCCTTCGCGGATGGCGCGGCTGGCGTTGGCGATGTCGATGGTGGTTTCGCCGACGCCTTCGCAGAACCGCGCCAGGCCGGCCGAGGAGCCGCCGGATTCGACCACCGGGGTCGGGAAGTCGAAGTTCTCGCCGAAGGCTTCGGCGACGATCGAGGCGTAGGGCAGCACGGTCGACGAGCCGGCGACCTGCACGTTGTCACGGGTCTGGGCGGTGGCAAGACCGGCGGTCGCGACGAGGATCGCGGCGCTCGAGACGGTCAGTTTCGCGAAGGACATGTGAATCTCCTGTTGGTCAATCCGGGCGGCCGGTTTGCACCGCACCTTCTGGGGTCCAGCTAAATCCGCCAGACCTCGCTTTTGTGACGGTTGTGTAAAACTTTGATGACAAGCCTCAGATAGCCCGGATGACGTTCCGGCAAGCCCGGCGGCGTCAGCCGGTCGGCAGGATCACCGTGAACCGGCTGCCCTGCCCCGGCGCGCTGTCGATCCGCAGCCGTCCGCGATGCCGGCCGACCACGTGCTTGACGATCGCCAGCCCGAGCCCGGTGCCGCCGACCTCGCGCGACCGATGGGTGTCGACCCGGTAGAACCGCTCGGTCAGACGCGGGATGTGATGCGCGGCGATGCCGTCGCCGCGGTCGACGACGCTCATCCGGACCCCGGGACCGCGCAGCGCCGGCTCTTGCTGCGGCTCCGAGACCGTGACCTCGACCGGCTTGCCGGGGCCGCCGTACTTGATGGCGTTGCCGATCAGGTTGCCCAGCAGCTGGCGCAGCTGTTCGGCGTCGCCGGGCAGGATCACCGGTTGCTGCGGCAGCGTGACGCGCAACTCGATGCCGTCGCGCGTCGCGGCCGGTTCGACCAGCGCCACCGACTGTTCGACCAGCAGCTTCAGGTCGACCGGCGCGGTCGGCCGCAGCCGCTCGTCCTGCTCGACCCGGCTCAGCGCCAGCAGGTCGGCGACCAGCTGCGACATCCGCGCCGCTTCGCGCGCCATGATCGACAAAAACCGATCGCGCGCCGCCGGGTCGTCGCGCGCGGCGCCGCGCAGCGTCTCGATGAATCCCGACAGCGCGGTGATCGGGGTGCGCAGCTCGTGGCTGACATTGGCGACGAAGTCGCGGCGCATCTGGCTGGCATCCTCGACCGAGGTCAGATCCTCGAAGCTCAGCGCGACGCCGCGCCCCTGCGCCAGCTGCACCGCGGCGATGGTCACCGCCCAGGTGGTGTCGCGGCTGCCGTCGCGGCCCAGATACCGGCCCTTGCGCGTCGCCCCGTCGCGCAGCGTCTGCTCGACCAGGTCGAGGATCTCGGGCTGCCGCAGCACGGTGATGTAATGCCGCCCCGGCCCGGTGCCGCTGGCGAAGTCTCGACCGATTCCCAGCAACCGCCGGGCCGCCGGGTTGGCGTCCTCGATCCGCTCGGTCGGTCCGACCAGCAGCACCGGCAGCGGCAGCGCCGCAAGCAGCGAGGTCATCGAAGCGCCTGTCATGCGGTCTGCATACGCAACCGGCGGCTCCGCGCCCAGCCCATGAATCGCACGGCGAGGCCGGCCGCCGCCCGGGGCGTCGCCAGCGCGACGCCAAGCCCGCGGATTTCTCTTGGAAGCCGCAATTTCGCCCTTTTCATACTTCGCGTCATGATTGTATGTGCAATTACCACTTTCGTGTAGTTATCGTGTTAGTCGGAACTTGTATCCCGACGGAAAGGACCGGGCATGGACAGTCCCGCGACCGAAGTTCTTGCTGCCAGCGGACCGGTGATGCTGGTGGTGGGCCGGTTGTCGACCCTGCAGCGCGGCCCGCGGGTGGCGCAGCAAGTGGCGGCGGTGGCCCCGACGCAGGACCTGCATTTCTGCGAATATCAGGAGCTCGCAGCAGAGGTTCTGCACGACATCCAGCCGACCGTCGTGCTGTCGGTGCTGCTCGGGCCGGATTTCGACGCGCTAGACCTGGCGCGCAGGCTGCGGGAACTTGGCTACACCGGGATGTATCGGGCGCTGACCGCTGGCCTGCCCGATCCCGCGCTTGTTCGCGCGGAAGTTGCGAACGTCGCGCCGGATCTCGACTTCGAACTGTTCAACATCAGCGCCGCGATGGGCAGTTCGGCGCGCTAGAGCGGCTGCAGGCCAGCGCGGAACCGCGCCGCGGTGTCGCGGTAGTGCAGCGCCGACTCGCGCAGCTTGGCGATCGCCGCCTCGTCGAGCTGACGCACGACCTTGGCGGGGGCGCCCATCACCAGGCTGCCGTCGGGGATCTCCTTGCCCTCGGTGACCAGGGCGCCGGCGCCGATCAGGCAGTTCTTGCCGATCCGGGCGCCGTTCAGCACCGTCGCCGACATTCCGATCAGGGAGTTCTCGCCGATGCTGCAGCCGTGCAGCATTGCCTTGTGGCCGACGGTGACGCCGGCGCCGATGGTCAGCGGGAACCCCATGTCGGTGTGCAGCGTGCAGTTTTCCTGGATGTTGCTGTTTTCGCCGACGGTGATGCGTTCGTTGTCGCCGCGCAGCGTGGCGCCGAACCAGACCGAGGCGCCGGGGCCGCAGCTGACCTTGCCGATCACATGCGCGCCGGGGGCGATCCAGGCGCTGTCGTCGATCTCGGGGGCGATGCCGTCCAGGCTGTAACGGGTCATGATCTCTCCTCGAACTCGCTTTGCAGCGCCCGGACATGGCCGACCAGTCCGGGCTGCTGGCTGCGGCGCAGGCGCTCCGCCGTGACAATGGTTTTCAGACGCGCTTCGGTGTCGTCAAGGTCGTCGTTGACCAGCACGTAGTCGTAGCCGTCCCAATGGCTGATCTCGTCCCAGCTTTTCTGCATCCGGCTTTCGATGGTTTCCGGCGCGTCCTGGCCGCGCCCGACCAGCCGGCGCCGCAGCTCGGCGATCGACGGCGGCAGGATGAAGATCGACAGCACGTGCTCGGACATCCGCGAGTTCGAGATCTGCTGCGCGCCCTGCCAGTCGACGTCGAACAGCACGTCGTGGCCGTCCTCGACCGCCTCGGCGACCGGGCCGCGCGGCGATCCGTAATAATTGCCGAACACCCGCGCGTGCTCGAGCATCTCGCCCTCGGAGACCCAGCGCTTGAAGTCCTCTTCGGTGACGAAATGGTAGTCGCTGCCGTCGACCTCGCCGTCGCGCGGCGCCCGGGTGGTCGCCGAGACCGAGAAGGCGATCGACGGGTCCCAGGCGCGCAACCGCCGCGCCAGCGTGGATTTACCGGCGCCCGAGGGCGACGAGAGGATGATCAGGAGTCCGCGTCGCATGTTGGTCATTCCACGTTCTGAATCTGTTCCCGGAACCGGTCGATCACCGCCTTCAGCGCCAGCCCGGTCCGCGACAGCGCCGGCGCGCCGGCCTTGGCGCACAGCGTGTTGGCCTCGCGGGCGAACTCCTGCGCCAGGAAGTCGAGCCGCCGGCCGACCGGTTCGTCAAGCCCCAGAAGCCCGCGGGCGGCGGCGAGATGCGCCGTCAGCCGGTCGATTTCCTCGGTGACGTCGCCGCGGATCGCCAGCAGCGCCAGCTCCTGCGCCAGGCGGTTTTCGTCGAGCGGCGGCATCTGCGCCATCAGCCGCTGCAACGCGCCTTCGAGCGCCGCGCGGGTGTCGGCGTCGCGCTGCGCCGCCGCGGCGCCGGCCTCGGCCAGCAGCGCCGTCATCTCGTCGATCTGCGCCAGCAGCACCCGGTGCAGCGCCGCGCCTTCCTCGGCGCGCATCTCGAGAAACGCGTCGATCAGCGGCCCGATGTCGTCCAGCAGCGCGAGGCTCAGCCCGGCGTCGTCGGGGCCGGCTCCGCTGGCCTGCACCATCACGCCGCGGCTCGACAGCACGTCGGCGGCGGTCGGCTGCGCCAGGGTGATGCCCTGCGCCATCGCCCGCTCCTGCACCAGGTCGAGCGCCTGCAGCACCCGGTCGAGCTGCGGCTCGTCGATCGACCAGCCGCGCGCCGCGTCGTCGCGGGTCAGCCGCAGCGCCAGCGTCACCGCTCCGCGCGACAGCCGCGACGACAGCGCCGCGCGCAGCCCCGGCTCCAGACCGTCGATGCCGTCGGGAAGCCGCAGCCGCAGGTCAAGCCCGCGGGCGTTCACGCTGCGCATTTCCCATTGCCAGGAGGCGTCGTCCCTTGAGCCGCTGCGGCTGGCGAAGGCGGTCATGGATCGGATCACGCGGCGCTCCTGCTGGCGCGCCCTGCGGCGCATGTCCGGCGCAGGTAGGACGAAACCGCCTCCGTCGGCAACCCGGGCTCCGGTCGCGGCGCCATTAACTTCTTAAAGTTTTGTTAAAAGCCAAGACGGGGCCGATGCGGTAGAGTGAATGAAACGTCAACACATCACGGCGAAGGGACATGGCATGATCAGGGAAATCGATTCAGAGGTCACCCCGCCGTCGCCGCGCCAGTCGATCGAGGGCGGTGCGGTGCTCGATGATCTGGAGCGTTACTGGCGCAGCCTGCGCGGCGCCAGCCGGCTGCCGGTGCGGCACGAGATCGACCCGGCGCGGATCGACGCGGCACTGCCGCACAGCTTCGTGCTCGAGAGGGTCGCGCCCGGTGTCGCCCGGATGCGGGTCGCCGGCCAGAAGCTGTCGGCCCTGTTCGGAATGGAGGCGCGCGGCATGCCGATCTCGTCGCTGTTCGCCGCCGGCGACCGGGTGCCGCTGGCGACGATGCTGGAGCTGGCGTTCAAGACCCCGGCGCTCGTCGAATTCGCGGTGCGGTCGCCGCGCAGGGTCGGCCGGCCTCTGCTGGCCGGGCGGATGTTGCTGCTGCCGCTTCTCGACAACGACGGCCAGGTGACCCGGGCGCTTGGCGCGGTGGTGGTGGACGGCGCGAACGGCAAGACGCCCCGTCACCTGGAAATCC
Source organism: Limimaricola sp. (assembly GCA_041580155.1). Classification (GTDB taxonomy): domain Bacteria; phylum Pseudomonadota; class Alphaproteobacteria; order Rhodobacterales; family Rhodobacteraceae; genus Limimaricola. The sequence continues at coordinate 4,104 of JBFGEI010000108.1, read as the reverse complement.
CGGTCGAGGTGGCGCCGCGGATCGAACCGCTGGACACCCCCCAGCCCACGCAAACCGCCGGGATCCAAGGCAGGCATCTGCGGCTTGTCGTCGACAACGGCTGACAGTGACCAAAAATGAAATGAAAACGGGCAGCCGAAGGGCTGCCCGTTCTCGTGTATTTCTTCGCGATCAGACCGCTTCGGCGGCCGCCATGCCGCTGCGGCGCTGCGACAGCTCCTCGGCGACCAGGAACGCCAGCTCGAGCGATTGCGACGCGTTGAGCCGCGGGTCGCAGGCGGTGTGGTAGCGGTCCGACAGATCCTCGTCCGACACCGCGCGCACGCCACCGGTGCATTCGGTCACATCGGCGCCGGTCATCTCGAAATGCACGCCGCCGGGAATCGTACCTTCGGCATTGTGCACGTCGAAGAACTCGCGGACCTCGCGCAGCACGCTGTCGAACGGCCGGGTCTTGTAGCCGGTCGACGACTTGATCGTGTTGCCGTGCATCGGGTCGCAGGACCAGACCACGTTGGCGCCCTCTTCCTGCACCGCGCGGATCAGCCGCGGCAGATGCTCGCCGACCGACCCGGCGCCGAAGCGCGCGATCAACGTTAGCCGGCCGGCCTCGTTCTTCGGGTTCAGCTTGGCCATCAACGCCTTCAGGTGGCCGCTGGTCATCGTCGGGCCGCATTTCAGGCCGATCGGGTTCTGCACGCCGCTGGCGAACTCGACATGCGCGCCGTCGGGCTGGCGGGTGCGGTCGCCGATCCAGATCATGTGGCCCGAGCCGGCCAGCCACTGGCCGGAGGTGGAATCGATCCGGGTCAGCGCCTCTTCGTATTCCAGCAACAGCGACTCGTGGCTGGTGTAGAACTCGACGGTCTGCAGCGCGTGCGAGGCCTCGTCACGGATGCCCGCGGCTTCCATGAAGTCCAGCGTGTCCGAAATCCGGTTCGCCATCTCGCGGTATTTCTCGGCCTCGGGCGCGCCGGTGAAGCCGAGCGTCCAGGCATGCACCTTGTGCACGTCGGCGTAGCCGCCGGTCGAGAAGGCGCGCAGCAGGTTCAGCGTCGCCGCCGCCTGGGTGTAGGCCTGCAGCATCCGGTCGGGATCGGGAATCCGCGCTTCGGGGGTGAAGTCGAAGCCGTTGATGATGTCACCGCGGTAGCTCGGCAGCTCGACGCCGTTCAGGGTTTCCGTCGCGGCCGAGCGCGGCTTGGCGAACTGGCCGGCCATCCGGCCAAGCTTCACCACCGGCACCTTGGCGCCGTAGGTCAGCACCATCGCCATCTGCAGCATCACCTTGAAGGTGTCGCGGATGCCGTCGGCGTTGAACGCCGAGAAACTCTCGGCGCAGTCGCCGCCCTGCAGCAGGAAGGCCTCGCCACGGCTCACCTTGCCGAGATGCGCCTTGAGCCGGCGTGCCTCGCCGGCGAAGACCAGCGGCGGATAGGTCGACAGACGGCTTTCGACCGCGCCCAGACGCGCGGCATCGGTATAGTCCGGCATCTGGATCCGGGGCTTGCTGCGCCAGTCTGTCTTCTTCCACTCGGTCATGCGTTCTCGCTCCATCGGAGGCTGCGGTTTGTCCGCGCGGTTTATAGCCTTCGGGTCGGGCGGGGCCAACGTCTAATCGCGATGCTGCGCCAAAACCGACATGATCGGGTCGCTATCGAATGCACTTGATGCGATGCGGCAAACCTGTTTCGGTCAGGTTGTCTCGTGCCATCCGGCACCGCGGCGCCAGCAGGCCAAGGTCATGACAGTAGAACCACAGATCGTCCCCCTGCCCGCGAGCCGCGCCCGCAGCCGCCGCTTCGTCTTCGTATTGCTGCCGAATTTCACCATGCTGTGCTTCAGCTGCGCCGTCGAGGCGCTGCGGATCGCCAACCGGATGTCCGGCCAGACGCTGTACACCTGGGCGCTGGCCGGCGAAGGCGGCGACACCGCCAGCTGTTCGAACGGCACCGAGTTCAAGCTGACCATGGATCTTGAAGAACTGGCCCGCGACGACACGGTGATGGTCTGCGGCGGCATCGACGTGCAGGCCGCGACCAGCAAGCGGATGCTGAACTGGCTGCGCCGCGAGGCGCGCCGCGGCGTGGTGATGGGCGGGCTGTGCACCGCCGGCTACACGCTGGCGCGGGCCGGGCTGCTCGACGGCAAGCGGGCGACCATCCATTGGGAGAACCAAGACAGCTTCGCCGAGGAATTCGAGTCGGTGCACCTGACCAAGTCGGTCTTCGTGGTCGACGGCAACCGGATCACCACCGCCGGCGGCACCGCGTCGATCGACCTGATGCTGAAGCTGATCGCCGACGACCACGGAGAGGACCTGGCCAACGCCGTCGCCGACCAGCTGATCTATTCGTCGATCCGCACCGACCAGGACACCCAGCGCCTGTCGATCCCGACCCGGATCGGCGTGCGCCACCCCAAGTTGAGCCGGGTGATCCAGGCGATGGAAAAGGCGATCGAGGACCCGATCAGCCCGGCGATCCTTGCCGAGGAGGTCGGCATGTCGACGCGGCAGCTGGAGCGGCTGTTTCGCCGCTATCTGAGCCGCAGCCCCAAGCGCTACTACATGGAGCTGCGCCTGCAGAAAGCGCGCAACCTGTTGATGCAGACCGACATGAGCGTGATCAACGTGGCGCTGGCCTGCGGCTTTGCCAGCCCGTCGCATTTCTCGAAATGCTACCGGGCGCATTACGCCACCACGCCCTACCGCGAACGCGGCAGCCACGGCGCCAAGCCGGCGAGCTGAGATCTCGCAACCGCACCGCGAACCGGGCGGGGTCGGCGATCAGGCATGCAGCGCGGTGATACGCAACCACTTTCCTTTCGCGTGGGCGGAGTCTAGCCTGCCCGGATAATAATCAATCGTCAGGGAGACGAACATGAAGAAACTGCTGCTGGCCTCGGCCGCCACCGCGCTGGTCGCCGGGTCCGCCTACGCCGAAAGCCATGCCGAGACCGTCAAGATCGGCATCATCCTCGGCTTCACCGGCCCGCTGGAATCGATCACCCCGGCGATGGCCGGCGGCGCCGAGATGGCGATCAACGAAGTCAACGAATCCGGCGCCTTCATGGATGGGGCGATGGTCGAAGCGGTCCGCGCCGACAGCACCTGCATCGACGCCGCCGCCGCGACCGCCGCGGCCGAGCGTCTGATCACCAACGACGGCGTCTCGGCGATCATGGGCGCCGACTGTTCCGGCGTCACCGGCGCGGTGCTGCAGAACGTCGCCCGCCCGAACGGCGTGGTGATGATTTCGCCCTCGGCCACCTCGCCGGCGCTGACCGACGCCGAAGACGACGGGCTGTTCTTCCGCACCGCCCCCTCTGACGCCCGCCAGGGCGTGATCATGACCGACATCCTGATCGAGCGCGGCATCAAAGAGGTCGCGCTGACCTACACCAACAACGACTACGGCAAGGGCCTGGCCGACAGCTTCCAGACCGCCTTCGAAGAAGCCGGCGGCACCGTGACCATCTCGGCGGCGCATGAAGACGGCAAGGCCGACTACTCGGCCGAAGTCGGCGCGCTGGCCTCGGCCGGTGGCGAGGCGCTGGTCGTCGCGGGCTACACCGACCAGGGCGGCAAGGGCATCATCCAGGCCTCGCTCGATTCGGCCGCCTTCGAGACCTTCGTGCTGCCCGACGGCATGATCGGCCAGCAGCTGGTCGATGACATCGGCGACGGTCTCAGCGGCTCGTTCGGCCAGCTGCCCGGCTCCGACAGCGAAGGCTCGGCCAAGTTCAAGGAACTGGCCGCCGCCGTCGATCTCGACGCCAACGGCATCTACACCGGCGAAAGCTACGACGCCGCGGCGCTGATCATGCTGGCGATGGCCAAGGCGGGCTCCACCGCGGGCACCGACTTCGCGGCCGGCATCATGGACATCGCCAACGCCCCCGGCGAGCAGATCCTGCCCGGCGAACTCGGCAAGGCGCTCGAGCTGATCCAGGCCGGCACCGACATCGACTACGTCGGCGCCACCGCGGTCGAATTCCTCGAGGGCGGCGAAAGCGCCGGCTCGTTCCGCGAGATCGAGATCAAGGACGGCAAGATCGAAACCATCGGTTACCGCTGATCCGAACCGCCGCGGCCCCGATTCC
>JBFGEI010000107.1:0-9343 GCA_041580155.1 Limimaricola sp. | reverse complement strand
TGGTCGATCTCGTCGAGATCGGCGGGTTCGACATCGGTCATCAGCGCCGTGGTCTCGAGCGCGAAGTGACAGAACTCGGGCGTGGCGTCGCGCGCCGCGGCCCCCAGCGCCGCCTGGTCAGCCAGCGAGGCGCGGCCATGCGCCCTGACCCGGATCAACTGGTCGCGCCGCGCCGCCCGGTCGGTCGGCAGCAGGGCCGAGAGCGCCTCGGCGGCGGATTGCCCCGGCACCAGCGGCAGCACCTCTTCGGCCCAGGCGAAGGCGCCGCATTCGACCCGTTCGACCAGCGGTGTCGCGCCGGGCGCCGCGATCTCGACCGCGAGGCACATGCCGCGGCCGTCGTGCCGAAACCCGTCGCGCTCCGGGGTGCCTGAATACCAGCAGCGGTCGTCGATCCGCATCTGGCCGTGCCAATCCCCCAGCGCCAGGTAATCCAGCCGCGAGCGCCGCGCCCGGTCCGGCGGGATGATCCCCTCGGCCGGGTCGTCATCGCCGCCGAAGCCCTGGATCGCGCCATGCGCCAGCCCGATCCGCAGCGCCTGCGGGTCGGTGTCGCAGCTCTCGGTCCAGTCGGTGAGATCGCGCCCCGGCCGGCGCCGGGTCAGCGGGCAGGGCAGCAGGATCACGCCCGGCTCGATCTCGATCGGTTCGGGATCGGCGATCAGCGTGACGTTGGCCGGGCAGCCGTCGCGGAACCGGCGCCACAGGCTTTCGGCGGCGAGGCTGTCGTGGTTTCCGGGAATCAGCCACCAGCGCACCGACGGGTCTGCGGCCATCGCGGCGCGGGCCTGGCGCCAGACTCCGTCGGTCGGGGTTTCGCTGTCGAAGATGTCGCCGGCGATCAGCACGTGGCGGGCGCCGCGATCGCGCGCGATCGCCGCCAGCCGCGCGATCACCGCGTGGCGGGCCTCGACCAGCCGTGGCCGCGCCTCTTCCGGCAGGCTGCCGAAGCGCCGCCCCAGATGCAGGTCCGAGCTGTGGATGAACCGGAATGCACTCATGTCTCACCTCGCTGGTCGGGCCCTGTCCGGCACCCTCTGGCATCGATCGCCAGAAGGCCAGACCCATGCCCGGATTGGCAAGGGGCCGCGCGGTTTCCCACGCGGCCCCTGCCGGTCGACCTGCTGTCGGCCCGGATCAGAGCGGCCGCTTGATCCACTTCGAGATCACCCCGACGATGCCTTCGCGGAACAGCAGCACGCCGAGCACGAAGATCACGCCCTGGATCACCGTGACCCAGGCGCCCATCGAGGCGAGGTAGTTCTGCATCGTCACCACGATGGTCGCGCCCAGAAGCGGGCCGAACACCGTGCCGACACCGCCCAGCAGCGTCATCAGCACCACTTCGCCCGACATCGACCAATGCACGTCGGTGAGCGAGGCCAGCTGGAACACCTGGCTTTTGGTGGCGCCGGCAAGACCCGCGAAGGCGGCCGAGAGCACGAAGACCATCAGCTTGTAGCGGTTCACCTGGTAGCCCAGCGAGATCGCCCGCGGTTCGTTCTCGCGGATCGCCTTCAGCACCTGGCCGAAGGGCGAATGCACGATCCGGTACAGGAACAGGATGCCGCCGAAGGTCACCGCGAGCACGAGGTAGTAGAGCGCCTCGTTGCTATCGACCGGGAAGATCCCGAACAGCGAGCCGCGCGGCACCGACTGGATGCCGTCCTCGCCGCCGGTGAATTCGGCCTGCAGCGCGAAGAAGTAGAACATCTGCGCGAAGGCCAGCGTCACCATCGCGAAGTAGATGCCCTGGCGGCGGATCGCCAGCGATCCGATCAGCAGGCCGAGCAGCGCCGCGGCGATGGTGCCGGCGAGGATCGACAGCTCGGGCGACAGGCCCCAGACCTTGGAGGCATGCGCCCCGACGTAGGACGCGCCGCCGAAGTAGGCGGCATGGCCGAAGGACAGCAGCCCGCCGAAGCCCAAGAGCAGGTTGAACGCCGCCGCAAACAGCGCGAAGCACATCACCTTCATCGCGAAGACCGGGTAGACCAGCATCGGCAGCACCGCGAGCACCACCAGCAGCACCGCGAAGATCACCTTGTGCAGCATCGGCATGCCGACCGCTGCCGGCCGCGCGTCCTGCGGGGCCTGGATATCGCTTGCGCTCATCAGTTGTTCCTCCCGAACAGGCCTTCGGGCTTGATCATCAGCACGATGGCCATGATCACGAAGATGACGACGGCGGAGCCGGCCGGGTAGAACACCTTGGTCAGCCCCTCGATGACGCCAAGGCCGAAGCCGGTGACGATGGCGCCCATGATCGACCCCATGCCGCCGATCACGACGACGGCGAAGACGACGATGATCAGGTCGGCACCCATGTTCGGGTTGACCGAGTAGATCGGTGCCGCGAGCACGCCCGCAAAGCCCGCCAGCGCCACGCCAAAGCCGTAGGTCAGCATGATCATCAGCGGCACGTTGATGCCGAAGGCGCCGACCAGGGTCGGGTTCTCGGTGGCGGCGCGCAGATAGGCGCCAAGCCGGGTCTTCTCGATCACGAACCAGGTGCCGAAGCAGACGATGACCGAGGCCACGACGACCCAGCCGCGGTAGTTCGGCAGGAACATGAAGCCGAGGTTCTGGCCGCCAGACAGCGCGTCCGGGATCTGGTAGGGCAGACCCGAGATGCCGTAGTAGTTGCGGAACAGGCCCTGGATGATCAGCGCCACGCCGAAGGTCAGCAGCAGCCCGTAGAGATGGTCGAGGTGGTACAGGCGCCGCAGCGCCAGCTTCTCGAGCACGATGCCGGAGGCGCCGACGATGACCGGCACCAGGATCAGCGCCCACCAGTAGTTGATGCCGAGGTATTCGAGCAGCATCCAGGCCACGAAGGCGCCCAGCATGTACTGCGCGCCATGGCTGAAGTTGATGATGTTGAGGAGGCCGAAGATCACCGCGAGGCCGAGCGACAGCACCGCGTAGAACGAGCCGTTGATCAGCCCGAGCAGCAACTGCCCCATGAGAACCTGCGGCGGTATGCCTAGGAGTTCGAACATGCCTGTCCCGTTCTTGTCAGTTGGCCCCCGAAGGGGCGGGGGTGGGCGCGCCCCCTAAGGCGCGCCCGGTCAGGATCAGCCCTCGTTGGCGAAGGCGCAGGCCGAGCCTTCCATCGGCAGGAAGGCTTCCTCGCCGGGGATGGTCGAGACCAGCTTGTAGAGATCCCACTCGCCGGTCGACTCGTCCGGGGTCTTGACCTCGTAGAGGTGCATGTCGTGGATCACCCGGCCGTCCTTGCGGACGTAGCCCTTGCCGAACAGCGGATCATCGAACTCGTTGGCCTTCATCCACTCAGCGACCACGTCGCCATCGGTCGACCCGGTGGCCTCGACGCCCGCGAGGTAGTGCATGGTGCCCGAGTAGACGCCGGCATGGACCATGGTCGGCTTGGAGCCGAACTCTTCCTCGAAGCGGGCCGACCATTCGCGGGTCTTGTCGTCGTGATCCCAGTAGAACGCTTCGGTCAGCACCAGCCCCTGCGCGGTCTCGGCGCCCAGGGCGTGCACATCGGTGATGAACATCAGCAGCGCCGCCAGCGACTGGCCGGACTGGGTGATGCCGAACTCGGAGGCCTGCTTGATCGCGTTGACGGTGTCGCCGCCGGCGTTGGCCAGGCCGATCACGTCGGCGCCGGAGGCCTGCGCCTGAAGCAGGAAGGACGAGAAGTCGGTGGCCGGGAACGGGTGACGGACCGAGCCCACCACTTCACCGCCGGACTCGCCGACGATCTTCATGGTTTCGCCTTCCAGCGAATGGCCGAAGGCATAGTCGGCTGTCAGGAAGAACCACTTCTTGTCGCCGCGCGCGGTCACGGCGCCGCCGGTGCCCTTGGCCAGCGCCGCGGTGTCGTAGGTCCAGTGGATCGTGGTCGGCTGGCACTGGTCGGTGGTCAGCGAGGTGGAGCCCGCGCCGCTGTCGATCAGGATCTTGTTGGCCTGCGCGGTGATGTCGGCCACCGCCAGCGCGGTCGAGGAGGTCGGCACGTCGAGGATCGCGTCGACGCCGTCCTGGTCGTACCACTGGCGCGCGATGTTCGACGCGATGTCGGGCTTGTTCTGGTGATCGGCCGAGATCACGTCGACGGTGAGACCCTTGGACTCGGCGTCGAAATCGGCGACCGCCATGCGTGCCGCGACCACCGAGCCTTCGCCCGACAGGTCGGCGTAGACGCCCGAGCGGTCGTTCAGGACTCCGAGCGTCACTTCGATGTTGTCCTGCGCCATCGCGGGCAGGCCGAACGACGCGACAGTGAGCGCGCCGATGATGGATTTCTTCATGGTTTCCTCCCAGTGGACGGTGCTTTTCACACCTTTTGATCGCAGTCAGACGCCCAGATAGGCGTGCAGCTTGTCGATATTTGCGTCGAGTTCGGAGTTCGGGATCATGTCGACCACCTTGCCCTGATCGACGACGTAATGGCGATCCGCCACCGAGGCGGCGAAGCGGAAGTTCTGCTCGACCAGCACGATGGTGAAGCCCTCTTCCTTGAGCTGCCGGATCGTGGCGCCGATCTGCTTGACGATCACCGGGGCCAGGCCCTCGGTCGGCTCGTCGAGCAGCAGAAGCTTGGCGCCGGTGCGCAGGATCCGACCGATCGCCAGCATCTGCTGTTCGCCGCCCGACAGCTTGGTGCCCTGGCTGCGCCGGCGCTCGAGCAGGTTCGGGAACAGCTTGTAGATCCGCTCGACCGACAGGCCGCCATCGGCGATCTTCGGCGGCAGCATCAGGTTTTCCTCGACGTTGAGCGACGAGAAGATGCCGCGCTCCTCGGGGCACAGCGCGATGCCGAGCCGGGCGATGTGCCGCGGCTCGAGCCCGATGGTCTCGGTGCCGCGCATCGTCACCGAGCCGGTGCGCTTCGACAGGATCCCCATGATCGCCTTGAGCGTCGAGGTCTTGCCGGCGCCGTTGCGGCCCAGCAGCGTCACCACTTCGCCCTCGTGCACCTCGAAATCGATGCCGTGCAGCACGTGGCTTTCGCCGTACCAGCCCTGCAGGTCGCGCACCGCCAGCAGCGGCGTTCCGGCCGGAGTCCCGGCGCGCGACGCCCGCGGCGCCTGCGTCGTGGTGTCAGTCATGGCCAGCTCCGATATAGGCGTCGATCACGTCCGGGGATTTCGAGACCGTGGCGTAGTCGCCCTCGGCCAGGATCTCGCCGCGCGCCAGCACGGTGATCTTGTCGGACAGGTCGGCGACGACGTTGAGGTTGTGCTCGACCATCAGGATGGTGCGGTTCTTGGCGATCCGCTTGATCAGCTGCGAGGTCCGCTCGACATCCTCGGAGCCCATGCCGGCCATCGGTTCGTCGAGCAGCAGCATCTGCGGGTCGAGCGCCAGCGTGGTGGCGATCTCCAGCGCCCGCTTGCGGCCATAGGACAGCTCGGCGGCGCGGTGGTCGACGAATTCCGACAGGCCGACATCCTCGATATGCGACCGTGCCGCATCGTCGTATTTCGACAGGTCGCGCTCGGAGCGCCAGAAGTCGTAGCTGTCGCCGCGCTGGCGCTGCAGCGCCACGCGGACGTTCTGCAGCACGCTGAGATCGGGAAACACCGCCGAGATCTGGAAGCTGCGCACCATGCCCAGGCGGGCGATGTCGGCGGGCGCCATCTTGGTGATGTCGCGACCGTCATAGGTGATGGAGCCGCGGGTCGGTTGCAGGAACTTGGTCAGCAGGTTGAAGCAGGTGGTCTTGCCGGCGCCGTTGGGTCCGATCAGCGCGTGGATCGTGCCGCGCTCGACCGAAAGATCGACGTTGTTGACCGCGACGAAACCCTTGAATTCCTTGGTCAGGCCCTTGGCCTCAAGCACAGCGCTCATCGCTGGCCCAGCCCGCGTTCGTGGCTGGTGATCGGTGTAACCGTCACGCCCATCCTCCCCAATGGTTGTTCCGTCGTCGTGTTTTTTCCGACGATTTTTCAGGACGCTATCCAAGCGCAGGCCGATCTGTCAACAGCGGATGCTGCAACCGCAAAGCCGGCAGGGCGTCCTGCCCCAGGGTCAACCGCATGGCGAGGTGCCGCTACGTCGGCGACCGATCGTTGCGCCCGGCGAATGGATTTAGGAATAGGTTGTCCAATTCGGCCAGTTCATGCCATGTCACCGCAAAACTGACGTCCATGGGAGGAACGGATGAACGTCGTCGCGGCTGCCGTCATCGGCATATCGGCAGTGAACACGGTCATTGGCCGATTATTCGCCTGGCTTGCGCTTGGCATCGTGGTGGTCTGCTTCACCGTGGTGGTGCAGCGCTACGTCTTCGCGGTCAGCTACATCTGGATGCAGGATCTCTACGTCTGGCTGAACGGCGCGATGTTCACCGCGGTGGCGGCCTACGCGCTGCTGCGCGACGACCACGTCCGGGTCGACATCTTCTACCGCCCGGCCAAGCTGCGCACCAAGGCGATCGTCGACCTGATCGGCGTGCTGGTGTTCCTGCTGCCGTTCACCGTGGTGGTGTGGATCTACGCCTTGCCCTTCGTGCAGCGTTCCTGGAGCTACCAGGAGGCCTCGGCCAACATCGGCGGCATGCCCGGGCTTTTCATCCTGAAAAGCTTCATCATCGCCTTCGCGGTCCTGGTCGGGCTGCAGGGCGTCGCGATGGCGCTGCGCGCAGTGCTGGTGCTGGGCGGCAAGCAGGATCTGCTGCCGCCGAAACTGCGCTACCCCGAAAAGTCCGAGCTCCAGCACGAGGCTGCCGAATAATGGATCTGGTTTTGATTGGTGAACTCCTCGCGGGGTTCATGTTCTTTGGCATCATCGGTTTCCTGATGCTCGGCTTCCCGGTGGCCTTCACCCTGGCCGGCGTGTCGCTGATGTTCGGCCTGGTCGGTTACTGGATCGGGGTGTTCGACCCGTCGAACCTCGGCAGCCTGCCCAGCCGCTACATCGGCTTCATGTCAAGCGAGGTGCTGGTCGCGGTGCCGCTGTTCATCTTCATGGGGGTGATGCTCGAACGCTCGAGGATCGCCGAGCAACTGCTTCTGACGATGAGCAAACTCTTCGGCAACTTGCGCGGCGGGCTGGGCCTGTCGGTAGTGCTGGTGGGGGCGATGCTCGCCGCGTCGACCGGCGTGGTCGGCGCCACGGTGGTCACCATGGGGCTGATTTCGCTGCCGGCGATGCTGCGCGCCGGCTACGACCCGAAGCTCGCCACCGGGGTGATCTGTTCGTCCGGCACGCTGGGCCAGATCATCCCGCCGTCGACGGTGCTGATCTTCATGGGCGACATGCTGTCGGGCATCAACAGCCAGGTGCAGATGGAGAAGGGCAACTTCGCGCCGACCCCGGTGTCGGTCGGCGACCTGTTCGCCGGGGCGATCCTGCCGGGCCTGCTGCTGGTCGGGCTCTACGCCTCCTACATCATCTTCAAGGCCTTCACCGATCCCGAAAGCTGCCCGGCGACGCCGGTGCCGCCCGAGCAGCGCAAGGGTCTGCTGCGCGAGGTGGTGGTGGCGCTGCTGCCGCCGCTGCTGCTGATCCTGTCGGTGCTGGGTTCGATCCTCGGCGGCGTCGCGACCCCGACCGAAGCCGCGTCGGTCGGCGCGGTCGGCGCGATGATCCTGGCGGCGCTGCGCTGGCGGCTGTCGTTCAGGATCCTGCAGGAAACCGTGATCGCCACCGCGACGATCACCTCGATGGTGTTCATCATCCTGTTCGGCGCCTCGGTGTTCTCGATCGTGTTCCGCCTGATGGGCGGCGACAACCTGGTGCACGAGTTCCTGTCGAACCTGCCGGGCGGCGCGATGGCGGCGGTGGTCGTGGTGATGGCGATCATGTTCGTGCTGGGCTTCATCCTCGACACCTTCGAGATCATCTTCATCGTGATCCCGATCACCGCGCCGATCCTGCTGGCGCTGGACGTCGATCCGATCTGGCTTGGCGTGCTGGTGGGGATGAACCTGCAGACCTCGTTCCTGACGCCGCCATTCGGCTTCGCGCTGTTCTACCTGCGCGGCGTGGCGCCGGCCGATCTGCCGACCTCGGCGATCTATCGCGGCATCATCCCCTTCGTGATCCTGCAGGTGATCGGCATCGCCATGCTGTTCCTGTTCCCGCCGATCGTGACATGGCTGCCGACGGTGCTTTGAGGCGCCCTCTGGGAAAGACGGAAAGGCCCCCGCCGGGAGATCGGCGGGGGCCTTTCGCATTCGCGGGGGTTGCGTCGGGGCGTGCGGACGCTACTGCTGCACGGGTTCGAGAGGTCCGAAGGGGAAGACATGCAGCTCAGGGACGCCACGCCGGACGACGCCGCCAGTCTCGCCGCGATCTCGATCGAGGTCTGGCTCGGCACCTATATCAAGGGCGGCATGACCCGGTTCTTCGCAGAGCACCCGCTGTCGGAGTTCACCGCCGAGCGGCTCGGGGCGGTACTGTCGGATCCGGCCGAGCGGGTGATCGTCTCCTGCCATGGCGAGGGGATCGATGGCTTTCTGCGGCTGTCATCGGGACGCACCGCCGAAGTCGTGGGCTGCTCGACGACGGAAATCTGCACGCTCTACGTCCGGCCGGGGCGGCAGGGCGCTGGCGTCGGGTCGGCCCCGCTCGATGCCGGGCTACACGCCGCAGCAAGCGTGGGCGCGCCGTCGGTCTGGCTCCGGGCCAATCCCGAGAACACCCCGGCGTTGCGCTTCTACGCGGCCAAGGAGTTCCGGATCGTCGGGCAGGTACTGCATCGGATCGGCGACGAGACCTATCCCAACCACATCCTGTCGCGCAGCTTGGCCGGCTCGAATGCCGCTCCCGCCATGATCGGCCTGACCTAGTTTTCCAACCGAAGCCGGCACCAATGGGCGTCGTGCGAACGGCCATCGATCCGGACGCCGTCGGGAAACAGCGCCGCCCGCTCGAAGCCGTGCCGCTCGTAGAAGGCGAGGGCGCGGCGGTTGCCGGTGTCGACGAACAGCTCGAGCTGCGCCAGACCGAGCGTCCGCGCTTCCGCGATCACGCCCCGCATCAACACGTCGGCTGCGCCCCGGCCCTGATGCGACCGGGCGACGAGGAACGGGCCGATCTCGGCGCGGTGCTGAGTACGGACCAGTTGCTCTGGACGGAAGCCGCAATAGCCCGCCAGCCGGTCGCTCGCGACCCCCCCTCGGGTCGTGCCCGCCGCGAGGATCTTGCGGCACCGCTTCGGCGTTGCCTGGGCTGCCTCGGTCTCGGTGATCAGGAAGCCCAGAGGAAAGTCGCGTGTCCCTTCCAGCCGCAACGCCTGCCACTCCTCGGCATGCTCTGGCCCGAGCGGGCGGTCGTCGTAGGTCATGGGCATCGCTCCTTCATCCTTGGCCTGCAACGAAAGACGCCCGCCGGTCTCCCGGCGGGCGTCGTCGCTCGGGGGCCC
>JBFGEI010000106.1:0-9439 GCA_041580155.1 Limimaricola sp. | reverse complement strand
GGGGCGGACGGCGCTTGCGGGTGGTCCGCCCCGACACGGGGGCATCGGGTGTCGTGAGATGTCAGGCTACTATTCCGCTGCCCGCGCCGCGCTTTCGGGGCGGATGTTGTGGTTCACCCGGAACAGGTTGCCCGGGTCGTACTTGGTCTTCACCAGGCGCAACCGATCCATGTTGGCGCCGTAGGCGCCGACGATCCGGTCGGCGTCATCCTCGGGCATGAAGTTGACATAGACGCTGCCCGCCGATTGCGACGCGACCCTGTCCGACAGCGCGCGGGCCCAGGCGATGCACGCCTCGTCCTTGGCCGGGTCCTCCCAGCGCGTGTGCAGGTTCATCGTGAAGTGCGCGTTGCGCTGCACGAACGCCGTGGCGTCGGCAGGGACCCGGGCCATCGCGCCACCGAGATGCGGCAGGACGATCTCGGTCTGGTCGTCGGGTAGGTTCCGGGCCGCATCGATGAGATGCCCGATCGTCTCCTCGGTCAGGTCGAGGAAGTCCTGGCTTCTCCAGTAGTTGCGCATGCCCGGCGTCAGCAGCGGATCGAAGGCCGCCTGCCAGCCGATGTAGGGATGCGGCCCGATCACATCGGCGATCGGGGTGCCGAGCGCGCGCAGACCGGCCACGGCCTTTTCGCCTTCGGCCATGTCGCCGCAGTAGCAGACGGCGAAGATCATCACCTCGCGGCCGTGCCAGTCCTCGGGAATGAACGGCAGCGGCGGCGCCTTGCGCATCACCGTGAAAACGGTGAGCTCGTCCGGCGCGCTGGTGCTGATCTCGCGGAATTTCCGCAGCAGCTCGGGACCGGCGTCAAGCGGATGCACGAGAAGCCCGGACAGGATCTCCGGCCCGACCGGGTGCAGCCGGAACTCGAAGGAGGAGACGACACCGAAGTTTCCGCCACCCCCGGTGCAGGCCCAGAACAGATCCGGGTTTCGGTCCGGGCTGATCGTCCGGATCGTGCCGTCGGCCGTGACGATCTCGGCCGAGAGCAGGTTGTCCACGGTCAAGCCGTGCTTGCGGGTGATCCAGCCGAAGCCGCCGCCCAGGGTCAGCCCGGCGATGCCGGTAGTGCTGTTGATGCCCGTGGGAAAGGCTAGCCCGTGGCGTTGGCATTCGCGATCGACGTCGCCCAGCAGGCAGCCGGCGCCGACGCGGGCGGTGCGGGCCTCGGGGTCGACATGGACGTGGCGCATCCGCGACATGTCGACCATCAGCGCGCCGTCGGCCACGGCAAGCCCGCCGATCTGGTGGCCGCCGCCCTGCATCGAGATCAGCAGCCCGTGGCGCGCGGCGAACTCCACCGCCGCCTTGATGTCACTGGTGCCAAGAGGCTGCACGACGAGGCCGGGGCGACGGTCGATCATGCCGTTCCAGACCGTGGCTGCCGCCTCGAAGCCGTCGTCGTTGGGCAGCAGCACGGATCCGCGTGTCTCGGCGCGCAGCGCGGCCAGATCCTCGTCGGTCACCGATGCCTTGCCGCCGTTCAGAGCCGTAAGGGAATGGGTCATGTCGGTATCTCCATTGGGTGCAGGGAGTCGCCGCTTGTCGGATAGCTCGGCTTCGGGCCGAGACGCGGCGATCGGGCTTGAACGCTCGACAGGGACCAGTATGCGCCTCATCGAAGAACCGGACGAGTGCAGGAACTGGACTCCGGCAGATCGAGGCACGGCCGCCCGGGGCGCGCCATCTCCGACCGGATGAACGCCGCTTGATCGCCAAGACGGACACGGGGGGCCGGCTTGCCGGCCCCCCGTGCGCCACTGCTATGCGAGGTCTGCCCCTGCAGGCGATCAGTTGATCCTCGGATCGTCGGTCTCGTCGACATAGATGATGTCGAAGGGCCCGATGCCGTTGAGTTGCACGACCGTGTCCTCCTCGGCCCAGGCGAAGTGCGGATGCCCGGCCGGAATGCGCACGAAGCCGCCCGGCATCAGCGGCGTGATGCCGGTCTTGTCGTGCAGCTCGCCGGTCGACATGCCGAACCGGCCCGAGAGCACGGTCAGGTGCTCTTCCTTGGAATGGCGGTGCGGTGGCACTTCGTAGCCCGCCGGGAACTTCAACCGGATGACGAAGGCGCCTTCCTCGGCAGGGTTGCCCAGCAGCACGGCGATCTGGGCGCCTTCTGGGAGCGTCGCCGGCCCCGGTTGATACATCACCTCTTCTGCCGGCGTCACCACGTGCTGGTCTTCGGCGGTGAACCCCGGTGATGCGAACCAGGCCGTCATGGTGGCAAAGATCAGAAGGCCGGTGAGCTTCAGGATGGCCCTGAATGGATGTGTCATCTTTCTCTCCAATCCATTGATGCGATGCGGCAGGCTGCCGCCGGGTCCCGAGCCACCGACCGGGCTGCGCGTGGCCGCTCGGCTTGGAAAACCTGCGCCGACCAGGGCAGCGGATTGGCGATCTCGGGATGGCAGGATCATCCAGCAACCAGGCGGTTCCGACGAGTGCAGGATCTGGACCGCGGCCAATGCGGACACCGTAGCCGCTGCTCGCTGAGGGCGATCCGTGCTACCCTCTTGCACGCCGAATGTTCGGCATGCCGACAGGAGGGCGCGTGATGACCCAAGGCAGTTATTACCAGTTTTGTCCGGTTGCGATGGCCTCGGAGGTGCTGTGCAAGCGCTGGACGATGGTGCTGGTGCGCGAGCTGGTGTCCGGTTCGACCCGGTTCAACGATCTCAAGCGCGGCGTGCCGCGCATGTCGCCGACGCTGCTGTCGCAGCGGCTGAAAGAGCTGGAGACCGCCGGCGTGCTGGTCCGCGTCCCGGTCGCAGACGAGCCGGGCATCAGCGAATACCACCTGACGCCGGCGGGCGAGGATCTGCTGCCGGTGGTCAAGGCGCTTGGTGTCTGGGGCCAGAGATGGGTCGAGTCGAACCTGTCGCTCCGGAACCTCGATGCCTCTTTGCTGATGTGGGACATGCGCCGCAATCTCGACCCGACGCCGCTGCCGAAGCGGCGCGTCGTGGTCAAGTTCCAGTACCCGGAGCTGCCCGCCACGCGGCGCGATTTCTGGCTGGTGGTCGAACCTGCCGGCAGCGTCGATCTCTGCGCCACCGACCCCGGCTTCGAGATAGACCTCTACGTCACCACCGATCTGCGCACGATGACGGCAATCTGGATGGGGCTCGACACGATAGACCAGGCGCGCGACCGGATCGACTTCGACGGCTCGCGGCTGCTGGCAAAGTCGATGCAGCAGTGGCTCGGTCTCAGCCCCTTCGCCACGGAGAAGAACCTCGTCGCGCATGCCTGACGGTCGTTCGGCGGCACGCTACAGAAACTGAACCGGCGAATTTCGGCGATTCCCGCCGACCCAGCCGCGGCGGTCGATCCTTCGGGCGGTGCGGAACCGGGCTCCTGGCCCGACCGCCCTGCCCCCGCCTGCATCCCGCCCCCGGCTTGCGCCGGACCGGACGATCCATAGAAATGCCCGGTATCCAGCTGTTTCCCCCAAGCCTTTCAGACGAGGTCCACGGCGTTCGGGGCCGGCATGCAGCTTGGGTGCTCGGGCCGCCGCGATGGGGTCGCTTCGTTCAGCCGCATCCCGGTCAGCGCGTCCGGTCCGGCAGCAGCCATAGGGCCACGCCTCAAGTCATTGATCCGCTTCGACGCGTGCCGAACGCCGCGCAAGACGGATGAGGAATCGACGCGATCATGCACTCATAGGATGTATTATCACGATAGATTCTCCCTAAAGATGTATCTTCCGAATGGGGGTTCGCGCATGAAGATCTGCATCCTGAATACCGGCGGCACCATAAGCTGTGTCGGTCGCCCGCTCGCGCCGATGTCGGCGGCCGACTTTGCGGCCGCGTCGCAGCGGCTGCTCGATCCGATCCTGGCCGAGGAATTCCCCGACACCAGCCTCAGCTACGAAACCGGGCTGGTGTTTCCCGAAAGCGCGACCGGCACGCTCGACAGCACCAACCTGCAACCCGGCGACTGGTGCCTGATGGCGCAGTACATCCTCGACGCCTATGCCGACTACGACGGTTTCGTGATCCTGCACGGCACCGACTCGATGGATGTCACCGGATCGGCGCTGCCGTTCCTGCTGAACGTCTTCGACGCCCAGGGCTTCGGCACGGCGCTGCTGTCCAAGCCGGTGATCATCACCGGGTCGCAGGTGCCGATGTTCGCCGAAACCAGCCCCGGAAACCCGGATCAGCTGACGCTCAACTTCAACACCGATGCGTTCCAGAACTTCTGCGGCGCGGTGGCCTGCGCCCGGCTCGGATGCGCGGAGGTCGGGGTGTATTTCGACAGCCGCCTGTATCGCGGCAACCGGGTGCTGAAGGTCAACGCCAGCGCATTCGTCGCGTTCGACACCCCGAACTACCCGAAGCTGGCGCAATACGGCATCCGGCTGACGCAGTATCCCGACCAGATGCTGCCGGGTCCGGTCAGCGCCGGCGTCAGCCTCGACAGCCCGACCCGGTTGGCCGCGGCAAAGGCGCAGCTGGCGACGATCAGGGCCAGTATCGACCAGTTTCCGGTGATGCAGTTCAACGCCTTCCCGGCCGGCTACAGCGCCTCCGGCGGCACCGGCATCATCGCCGGGCTGATCGACGCGGTGGTGGCGACCGGGCTGACCGGGCTGGTGCTGCAATCCTACGGCGAAGGCAATTTCCCGTCGGGCAACCCCGACGACGCCAGCCGGGGCGCGGTCTACGCCGCGCTGAAGAAGGCCGATGACGCCGGCATCGTGATCGTCGACAGCACCCAGGTGATCGCCGGCACGGTCAACGACTCGGCCTATGCCTCGGGCGCCTGGCTGCCCGATGTCGGCGCGATCGGCGCCGCCGACATGACGCCGATGGCCGCCTTCGCCAAGACCATGATCCTGCAGGCCGCCGCCGCCGACCACGGCTGGTCGCCGCGGGCGGTGAAGGAGCTGATCCAGCTCGACCTGTGCGGCGAGGTCCGGGCGCACAGCCAGCTCGACAGCCGCGGCAACGCCTGGCTGCTGGCCGGCCAGTCGATCGCGGCGCTGGACGGCAGCGCCAGCCTGACCAACGACCCGATCCATGGCCCGGTGCTCTGCGCCAGCGACGGAACCGAGCTTTGGGCGCCGTTCGGAACCGCCGCCTCGGGCTGCCCGGGCGACCTGGTGATGCAGAACGACGGCAACCTGGTGCTGCGCAGCGCCGACAACGAACCGGTCTGGGCCAGCGACAGCGGGGTCGCCGGCGGCGCCTCGTCGGTGCTGATGATCACCGGCTCGCACGGTGCGGGCGACCTGATGCTCAGCGTCTACGACTATGCGGCGCAGACCCGCGCCGCCACGCTTTATTCGCAAGGCTGATCTCAAGACCGAGGAGGACCCCCATGGCATCACGTTTCAAGTTCAGCGGCCGGATTGCCGACGGCGACCCGCGCCATTCGCTCCGCGAGGCCGCCCCCGACGGGGCGCTGATCCCGCCCCGCTACGTCGAGACAAGCTGGGGCAGCGTGCCGCAATACGCCGGCACCGTCAGGGACGTCACCACCGGCTACGACCCGGCCGGCGACTGCCAGGGCTATTACATGTCGACCAACTACCAGCCCAACAACAACTGCTACGCCTATGGCTGCAACATCGCCTCGAACTCCTTCGCGCAGCCCGGCCGCGCCAGCGGCGCGCCCAGCCTTTCCGGCAATTTCACCGCCGACCATGTCTGCGACAACGCCGTCAGCGACGGTCTGATCAAGGTCGGCACCACGCTGGCCGACATCCGCGACCACGCCGCCTCGGTGGCGCTGGCGGGGCATTACGTGGCGCTGATGTTCTCGCCGCCCGAGCCGCAGATCGGCAGCGATCCGCAGGCCAACTGGCCCGGAGACTACCACTGGGCCCGCTGCGACAGCTTGTCGCCGATGTCCTGGTCGCAAAAGGACGGCGGCGACCAGGTGACCAATTTCGACTTCGCCGGCAACCCGATCACCGACCCCTCGACCGCCAACTGGCGGGTCAACCAAGGGCCGATCAAGCCCGGCGACGACAATGAGTACGTGGTGAGCTACGGCTTTCACTGCTTCATGTTCGTCCCCGACGGTGCGGTGAACATCATCTGAGGATCGCCGACAGATCCGGCGCCGGGCACGGCCTTCACCGACATCGTCAACATGCAGGACGCGGCGATCCGCGACGGCTGGTCGAACACGCCGCAATACGAGGCGCCGTGGTTCGCCGACAAGCTGAAACAGGGCGCCTGCTTCGCGCTGGCGATGGCACCGGTCGCGGCGCTCAGCGGCCAGCAGCTGCGCGCGCAGGCGACGCGCCCGTTCGACCGGCTGCGGCGCGCGATCCTGCCCGGCGGCTGACGCCGCCCGCGGTCGCGGTTGCGTCGCGATTCCGCTCGCCCCGCGCGCCAACATCGATATTCTGCGGGCGTCGCCAAGGGGGGAACGCCTGTGCAAGAGACCGACATTCTGCTGCGCGATCGGGACTCCGACGGCATCCTGCGGTTGACGATGAACGACGCGCGGCGGCGCAACGCGCTGTCCGAGGCGATGCTCGCGGCGCTTGGCGGCGCCATCGCCGAGGCCGCGGCCGACCCGTCCGTGAGGGTGGTGGTGCTGGCGGCGAACGGGCCGGCGTTCTGCGCCGGTCACGACCTGAAGGAGCTGACCGCGGGACGGGCCGCCGCCGACCGCGGCGCCGCCTTTTTCGCCCGGGTGATGGCGACCTGTTCCGCGGTGATGCAGGCCATCGTCGCCTGCCCCAAGCCGGTGATCGCCGAAATCGAGGGCGTCGCCACCGCGGCGGGCTGCCAGCTCGTCGCCAGCTGCGATCTTGCGGTCGCCGCCGACACCGCCCGCTTCGCCACGCCGGGGGTCGACATCGGGCTGTTCTGCTCGACGCCGATGGTGGCGCTGTCGCGCAACGTCAGCCCGAAACACGCGATGCAGATGCTGCTGACCGGCGAGATGATCCCGGCCGACCACGCCGAACGCATCGGCCTGGTCAACCGGGTCGTCGCGCCCGAGGCGCTGCGCGACGCGACGATGCAGCTGGCGCGCAAGATCGCCGCGAAGTCGCGGATGACGCTCGCCACCGGCAAGCGGGCCTTCTACGCTCAGCGCGAGATGACCCTGCCCGAGGCCTACGACTATGCCGCCGGGGTGATGGTCGACAACATGCTGGCGCGCGACGCCGAGGAAGGCATCGGCGCCTTTCTCGAAAAGCGCGCGCCGCAGTGGCAGGACAGGTGACGCGATGGGCAACCCCTACAACACCGGGCTGGACCGCACCCCGGCGAACTTCCAGCCGCTGACCCCGCTGACCTTCCTGGAACGCGCCGCCAGCGTGTTCCCCGACCACGTCGCGGTGGTCCATGGCGGGCTGCGGCGCAGCTACGCCGAGTTCTACGCCCGGTCGCGGCGCCTCGCCTCGGCGCTGGCGCAGACCGGCATCGGCCGCGGCGACACCGTTTCGGCGCTGCTGGCGAACACCCCGGCGATGCTGGAATGCCATTACGGCGTGCCGATGTGCGGCGCGGTGCTGCATTCGATCAACACCCGCACCGACGCCGCGGTGATCGCGGCGCAGCTGGACCACGCGATGTCCAGGCTGGTGATCGCCGACGCCGAATTCATGCCGCTGATGCAGCAGGCGCTGGCGCTGGCCAAGGTGACGCCGGTGCTGATCTGCTACGACGATCCGGAATACGGCGGCCCGGCGGCACCGGCACCGGCACAGGCACAGGCACAGGACTACGAGGAGTTCGTCGCCACCGGCGATCCCAGCTTCGACTGGCTGATGCCCGAGGACGAATGGGACGCGATCGCGATCAACTACACCTCGGGGACCACCGGAGACCCCAAGGGCGTCGTCACCCATCACCGGGGCGCCTACCTGCTGGCGCAGGGCAACGCGCTGACCACCTCGATGGCCAAGCACGCGGTCTACCTGTGGACCCTGCCGATGTTCCATTGCAACGGCTGGTGCTTTCCCTGGACCCTGTCGGCGATCGTCGGCACCCATGTCTGCCTGCGTCAGGTCCGGGCCGAACCGATCTGGGCGGCGCTGGCCGACGAATCCGTCACCCATCTGTGCGGCGCGCCGATCGTGATGTCGCTGATGATCTCGGCCCCGGCAGCGCTCAAGCGCGATCTCGACCGCACGGTGCAGTTCTTCACCGCCGCCGCGCCGCCGCCCGAAAAGCTGCTGGCCGAGATGCGCGAGGCCGGCTTCGATGTCACCCATCTCTACGGGCTCACCGAAACCTACGGCCCCTCGGTGGTGAACGACTGGCACGCCGGCTGGTCCGACCTGCCCGCGGCCGAACAGGCGGCGCTGAAAGCGCGGCAGGGCGTGCGCTACCTGCCGCTCGAGCGGCTCGACGTGCTCGACCCCGAAACGATGGAGCCGGTGCCGCGCGACGGCACCACGCTGGGCGAGATCATGTTCCGCGGCAACGTGGTGATGAAGGGCTATTTCCGCAACCTCGCAGCGACCCAGGCGGCGTTCGCCGGCGGCTGGTTCCATTCGGGCGACCTCGGGGTGATGCACCCCGACGGCTACGTCCAGATCAAGGACCGGTCGAAGGACGTGATCATCTCCGGCGGCGAGAACATCTCGTCGATCGAGGTCGAGGAGGTGCTGTACCGGCACCCGGCGGTCGCGGTGGCGGCGGTCGTCGCGATGCCGCATGAGAAATGGGGCGAGACGCCCTGTGCCTTCATCGAGCTTGCCGAAGGCCAAAAGGCCGACGCCGAGGCGCTGCGCGGCTGGTGCCGCGACAACCTGGCACATTACAAGGTGCCGGGCCGCTTCGTCTTCACCGAGATCCCGCGCACCTCGACCGGCAAGATCCAGAAGTTCCTGCTGCGAGAGACGGCACGGGAGCTTCCCCCCGAGCCGTCCTGACCAGCCGCCGCAGCTGCCGCGCACGGCCTTCAGCGAGGCCGTCTATCGCGCAGGAGAATGGGCAGCATCGACGATGAGCTTGCCGACCGCAGGCTTGCCAGGCACCGATCGGAACCGTCGTAGTCGCGCGGATCGTGGCAGGCGGCGATGTCGCCCAAGCGTCCCGCCGGGGTCACGATCCGAAACCTGCCAGCCAGAGATACAGCGGCAGACCCACGGTGATGTTGAAGGGAAACGTAACGCCCAGCGAAAGCGTCAGATAGATCCCGGACTCGGCCTTGGGCAGCGCGATGCGCATCGCGGCGGGAACCGCGATATACGAGGCGGACGCGGCCAGCACCATCAAAAGGAACAGGCTTCCGGTCTGCAGCCCGATCCCCGCGCCCGCCGTCCAGCCCAGCATCGCGCCGACGACCGGCATCAGCATGCCGAACCCGAACAGCCCGGGGGTCAGCATGTGGCGGTTGTTCAACAGGCTCCGGCCCGCGCTGATGCCCATGTCGAGCAGGAACAAACACAGGATGCCGGTGAACGGCGTGACCACGAAGGGCGCGATCATCTCCATGCCCTTGTCCTGGGTC